>JBDTAE010000209.1:0-2934 GCA_039924785.1 Gemmatimonadaceae bacterium
CTGACGCTGACGAGCGTGGGCATTTACGGAGTCGTTCAATACTCCGTGGAGCGCCGCGTGCAGGAGATCGGCGTGCGAATGGCGCTTGGCGCCCGCTCGCGCGAGGTCGTAACGCTGATCGTTGCTCAGGGAATGCGCCCGGTAATCGTCGGGCTCGTTGCCGGACTCGGGGTGTCGCTGGCGTTGTCGAGCGTCCTTCGCCAGATGTTGTACGGCGTCAGTCCTCGCGATCCAAGAACTCTGATTGCCGTGTCCGCGGTACTCGCGGTGGTGGCGCTCGTCGCGAGCTACTTACCGGCCCGCCGCGCAACGCGAATAGATCCACTCGCCGCTTTGAGGTCCGACTAGACCTAGGCGAGTTCCAGAGACGGAGCGGCCGTTGGTGGACGCGAAGCAACGGTGGGCGCACCGAGGCCACTCCGCGCGACCATCGCCGCGGTATAGCTTTCAAGGAGAATGCCTTCCCGCCCTCATCCCGACGTCGCCCGCGGCTGGATCATCCCGATCGGCGGAAAACTGCTCGACCCGGCCATTCTCGACCGGTTCGTCGACCTGAGCGGCGGCCGCGACGCGCGCATTGCCATTATCCCCACGGCCTCGAGCGAACCCGACATCGGCACGTTCTACGAGCGCGTCTTTGCGAAACACAGGGTGGCGAAAGCCAAGTCGTTGCGGTTCGAGCGACGGAGCGATTGTGACGACAGGGACTGGCTCGAGTGGCTCGGCAACGCCACGGGCATCTTTATTTCCGGCGGAAATCAACTCAAACTCACCGCCACGCTCGGTGGAACGTCCGTCGCCAAATTGATGCGGATACGAAACGCGGCCGGCGTTCACATTGCCGGTACCAGCGCCGGTGCCGCGTTTCTGAGCGAGCATATGATTGCGTATGGCGATGAAGGCATCACGCCGCGCGCCGGAATGGTCAACATGTGCGCCGGCTTAGGACTGACGAATCGCGTCATCTTCGATCAACACTTTCGCCAACGCGATCGCCTTGGGCGCTTGCTCACGGCGCTCGCCTACAACCCCTTTGCGGTTGGCCTCGGAGTCGATGAGGACACGGCGGCGTTCATTGCGCCGGACGAAACGGTCGAAGTGGTCGGGTCCGGTGCGGTAACGATTGTCGACCCCTCATCGGTGCAGTATTCCTCGATTGCCGAGGCCAAGCTCGGCGAGCCCGTTACGCTCCTTGGCGTCAAGGTGCATGTTCTCGCTCCCGGCGCCACGTTCAACCTCCATACGCGGCAGCCGCACGGGTCCACGGTATTCACGCTCGGCACCTAGGCGACAATGGAAGTCCTCGATCGGTCGACGTATGTCGGGCCGAGCCACTACGCCCACTTTCCGGTCATCCGGCTCGAGCTCGACATCGGGGCGCTCGAGGAGTGGCCGACGCGGCGGCTCGGTGACGGATTCATTTCGTCGCTGCTCGACGCGCTTCCCGGGCTGAGAGAGCACGGCTGCTCGTTTGGTGAACCCGGCGGCTTCGTGCGTCGCATGACCGAAGGCGACGGGACGTGGCTCGGCCACGTGCTGGAGCACGTCGCGATCGAGTTGCAGAACGTGGCAGGCGTAAAGGTCACGTTTGGCAAAACGCGAGGAACCGACCGCCCCGGCGTTTACGACGTGGTATTCGAATACGAGCAGGAAGACGTCGGAATCGAAGCGGCCGACGTTGCGCTCGACCTGCTGCATTCGCTGCTTCCGCGCGAGTTGCGACCCGCCACGTTGGCCGATCGCGCGTTCGATCTCGCGGCTCGCCGCGACGACTTCATTCGCTACGCGCAGCGGCGCGCGTTGGGGCCAAGCACGGCGAGCATCGTACGCGCGGCCGAGGCGCGCGGCATTCCATGGATCCGGCTCAATGCGCAAAGTCTCATCCAGCTTGGCTATGGATGCCATCAGCAGCGCATCCAGGCCACGATAACGGGGCGGACCTCGCACATTTCGGTGGAGCTCGCATCGGACAAGGAAGAGACCAACCACATTCTGGCGCGGCTCGGGCTTCCCGTACCGAAGCAGCGGCTCGTGGAAACGGCCGAGCGCGCGGTGTCCGCCGCGGAGCGAATTGGATATCCCGTCGTCACCAAGCCATACAACGGGAATCATGGCCGCGGTGTGTCGATCGCGCTCCGCACCCCGGAAGAAGTGACCGCGGGTTTCCTCCGGGCACAACAGATCTCTAATAGCGTGATCGTGGAGAGCTACATTACCGGCCTCGATCATCGCATGCTGGTGGTGAACGGCGAACTGGTCGCGGTGTCGATGCGCGAGCCTGGTAAAGTCACGGGTGACGGCGAACATACAATTCAGGAGCTCGTCGCGCTCGTGAATGCCGACCCGCGCCGCGGCATCGGGCATGAGAAAGTCCTCACGCAGATCGAGCTCGACGAACCGGCGATGGGTTTGCTGGAAAAACTCGGCTACACGACGCAGACCGTGCCGCCTAGCGGTGAAGACGTATACCTCCGCCTCACCGCGAACCTGTCCACCGGCGGCACCGCCACGGACATGACCGACGTTGTGCATCCGGACAACGTGGAGATGGCGGTGCGCGCCATCCAGGCCATCGGCCTCGATATCGGCGGAGTCGACTTTCTTTCACCCGATATTACGAAATCGTACAAAGACGTCGGTGGCGCGGTGTGCGAAGTGAATGCCGCGCCTGGCTTCCGCATGCACATGGCGCCCAGCGAGGGACGGCCGCGCGACGCGGCGGGAAAGGTCATCGATATGCTCTTTCCCGGAACAACGTCCAGCACGATTCCCATCGCGGCGATCACCGGCACCAACGGCAAGACGACCACGGCACGACTGCTCGCGCACATTCATAAGCTGGCGGGCAAGCGAGTGGGGCTCACCACCACCGACGGTGTGTACATCGACGGCCAGCGTACCGTCGAAGGCGACATGACCGGCCCCACGTCGGCG
>JBDTAE010000210.1:0-6456 GCA_039924785.1 Gemmatimonadaceae bacterium
GCGGCCGAGGTGATCGTTATCACGCCCGGTTTTACTTCGAGACGATAGCCCTCCGCACCGAAGCTCGTGTCGCGTGCGGCGGCGTTCCGAAAGACAATCCGGTTGCCTGCGTTCGACGACCCAATGCGAACCGCGAGATCGAAGCCGGTCGATGGTGCCAGCTCTCGCGCCAGCCGTCGCGCGACGACACTATCTGCCCTGTCTGTCCAGATCGTCGTTCGGCCGGTCAGCGTAAACTGGCCGCGGCCCGCAGTGAGAGTCACCGGTTTCGGGATGACCGAAATACTTTCTGGTGTCTGCGCGACGACATTACGCGCGGAGAGGGCCGTCACCGCCGCGAAACCGAGTGTTGCGAGTGCAGATCGACGCATTGACAACCTGATGTCCTGAGAAACGTACAATATGAAATTGCTTATCATCCGTCACGCCATCGCCGAAGACAAAGAGGTGTGGGCGCAGACCGGCGCCATTGATGACGATCGTCCCCTCACCACCGAGGGCCGCGAAAAGATGGCACGCGGTGCGGCCGGTCTCCACACGATAATCTCCGACATCAAACTCCTGGCGACCAGCCCGCTGCTTCGCGCGCGCCAAACGGGCGAGATCGTCGCTACTGAGTATGGCTTGTCGATCGTGAGCACGACGGAGACGCTGTTGCCGTCGGAGCCATTTCGGAGCTTCGCCGATTGGCTGACGAGTCGGGCGAACAAAGGTGTGATTGCCGTGGTCGGACACGAGCCGCACCTGAGCGGACTGGCGACGTGGCTGCTCACCGGCGCCGAGGAGTCGCGCCTCGAGCTGAAGAAGGGGGCTGCGTGTCTCATTTCTTTCGATGAAACGCCGGGACCGGGTGCGGGTCGGCTGCGCTGGTCACTCGCGCCGGCACAACTGCGCGGGCTCGCCAGCTAACCGTGTCGCGAGCGAAGAACGACCAGAGATAGCGACTCGGCAAGCCGAGCTATAGAATCACCGCTCTCTCCCCTTTCCGCGGCATCGTGGACGTCATTCAGCAACTCGCCCGAGCTCTCGAAGGACGGTACACCATAGAGCGCGAGATCGGCCGCGGCGGTATGGCGACGGTCTACCTCGCGCACGACGTCAAACACGATCGCCAGGTCGCCCTCAAAGTCCTCGACCCGGAGCTCGGCGCGGTACTCGGCGTCGAACGATTTCTGAGCGAGATCCGCGTCACCGCGCGGTTGCAACATCCGAATCTTCTGCCATTGTTCGACTCTGGCGAAGCGAACGGGCTCTTGTTCTATGTGATGCCGTTCGTAGAGGGCGAGACGCTGCGGGCAAAGCTCGATCGCGAGAAGCAACTGCCGGTCGACGAAGCCGTTCGGATGACTGTCGCGATCGCGAACGCGCTCGACTACGCGCACGGGCACGGCGTCATCCATCGCGATCTCAAGCCTGAGAATATTCTCATTCAGCACGGCCAGCCAGTCGTCGCTGATTTCGGGATTGCGCTCGCCGTGTCCCGCGCCGGTGGAGCGCGCGTCACGCAAACGGGCTTGTCGCTCGGCACGCCGATGTACATGTCGCCCGAGCAGGCGACCGGCGATCGCGTGATCGACGGTCGCACCGACATCTATTCGCTCGGTGCCGTCGCGTATGAGATGCTGGCCGGTGAACCACCGCATACCGGCACGAGCGCGCAGGCGATCATCTCGAAGTTGATGACCGAAGAGCCGCGCAATCTGACGGCGGTTCGACGAACCGTGCCCGATCGGGTCGACTTCGCCATCCATCGCGCGCTGGAGAAGCTTCCCGCGGACCGCTGGCCCACCGGAAAAGCGTTTGCGGATGCGTTGACCGGAACCGGGCCACCGAGCGCCGCGGGCGTTCGCTCGCGAAACGCAGCGGTGGCGGCGAGCCGAACCCCGTGGATCGTCGCGGTGGTCGCGGTAGTCGTGGCCGCGGCGGCGCTGATCACCGCCGTTGTCCGGCGGCCATCGGAAGCACCTGGCGTAACCCTGCGGTTCGACTTGGTCGTACCCGACACCGAGCGATCGCTCACAGTGCCAGGCATACCGTTCGATGTCTCGGCAGACGACCGGCAGATCGTATACGTCGGTCAGGCCGGCGCGGGTCAGCGACTGTACACGTACGACCTTCAAACCGGCGTTACCAAGCCGATCATCGGGTCTGAGGGCGGCTTCCAGCCGGTCTTCTCCCCCGATGGCAAATCGATTGTCTTCGTCAACGGCGACAACCTGGTTCGGGTGCAGACCGACGGTGGTTCCCAAACGCGCGTCATTGGCCTTGATAAGCAATCGGACGCCGGCATGAGCTGGGTCGATCCGGATACGATCATCGCGAGTCTTGGCGGACAGCTGGTTGCGATTCCCACGAACGGCGGTCCGACGGTTACGCTGTCGAGGCCGGATGTCGCGCACCATGAGAAGATGCAGTGGGGTCCCCACGACGTTCTCGGTCGATTCATTGCCTATGTCGCCGTGTCACCGGAAGGCGTTGCGGCTCACCGCCTGGGAATTTTGGATCGCAAGACAAAAGTCGCGATGCTGACGTCAAACCTTGCCGTTACGGTCCTCGGTGCCATCGATGATCGGGTTCTGTGGATTACGGCCAGTGGTATGGTCATGGGAGCGAGGATCGATCACAGCACCGGCGCCCTTGGTCAACCGAGGCCGATCCCGGTCGACAACGTGAACGTCGGGCCGAGCGGGGCGGGGAAAGCGGTTTTGTCGCGAGGTGGATCGTTGCTGTATCGCCGCGGCAGAACCGTAAATGATTTGGTGATCGTCGATGCGCGCGGAGCGGCCACACCGCTCGGCGCCGAAGCGTTGGCGTACCGCCATCCACGCTGGTCCCCGGACGGTTCTAAGGTTGCCGCGGTCGTAGTGACGTCCGATGGCGAAGATGTCGTCATCATCGACACGCGCACGAAGGCGATGTCCAAACTGACATCGGGCACCGGGATCAACGACGCGGTCGCCTGGACGCCCGACGGAAAGCGAGTTGCCTACCGAGCGGAGTCCGACGGCGGGTCGATAAAGTGGGTGGCTGTGGATGGCACGGATCGACCAAGCACGTTGTTGCCCGCGTCTCGATCGGCAGTGGGAGTGGAGTTCAGTCAGGATATGAAATGGCTGCTGTATCGAACGACGACCGCCACATCAATCAGACGCGATTTGTTGTATTTGCCGGCGAACGGAGAAGGGGAAGCTCGTGTCATAGAAGCGGGCGGCGGTGGGATCTATCGGCTCGCGCCGGACCTGTCACCGGACGATCATTGGGTTGCGTATACGTCGGACGAGAGTGGCAGAAACGAGATATACGTGCGGCCGTTTCCCGGTCCGGGTGCGCGGGTGCAAATCTCTGCCGGCGGCGGCGACGAAGCGAAATGGTCGCGCGACGGCAAGTCGCTTTATTATCGCGCCGGACGGGATCTCTACGAAGCAACGCTCGGTTTTGCCGGCGGAGTCACAGTCGCTGCGCGTCAGTTGCGCTTCACCAGCTCGTACGTGACCGACCAGACGATGCGCGACTATGATCTTTCGCCCGACGGCAAGAGTTTCCTCATGCTTCGGAACGCGGACACGCAGGTCGAAACGACGGTCGTGTACGGCTGGGCAAATGAGGTGCGGCGCGCGTGGCCGTGAGCGGTTCTCGTGGCGACCTCTTCACCATGCCGGAGATAGCGCAGACCCCGACCGGACACCATGTTATCCCCGCATTCACCCGCTGAGGAAATGGCCCAAAACCGACGTACGTTTCTCGCCACGATGGGCGCGCTTGGAGCCGCCGCGTTGAGCGCTCCGGCCCGCGCTGCGATCGCCGAAATGACCGGTGCCACGCGAGCGAAGATCTCGAAGGTCGGAATTCAGCTCTATACGTTGCGCAAGGAAGCCGCTGCGGACCTCGCGGGCACGCTCGCGCGGCTCGCGAAGATCGGCTACAAGGAGATTGAGCTCGCGGGCTACTACAATCACCCGGCGTCGGAAGTTCGCGCGATACTGGACCAGAACGGCCTTACGGCGCCGTCGGGCCACATCGCAATCGATCTCATTCAGAACACGCCTGACAAGACCTTTGCCGATGCCAAGACGGTCGGCCACGAGTGGGTCACGGTGCCGTCGTTGCCGCGCGGTCCCAAAGCGACCGCCGACGATTGGAAGGGCGTCGCGAATCAATTCAACACCGCGGCAAAAGCGTGCAAGGCAGCCGGGTTCCGGTTCGCCTTCCACAATCACAACGACATTGTGAAGACGACGAACGGCATCCTTCCCATCGAGATTCTGATGAAGGAGACCGACCCGTCGTTAGTGTCTTATGAAATGGATATCTATTGGACGGTGAACGGCGGCGCGGATCCACTTCAGCTTCTGGCGGCCTATCCGGGCCGCTTCAAGATGTTTCACGCGAAGGACTCGATGGGTCCGCCGGACCAGAAGATGGCCGACGTCGGCTCGGGTGTGATCGACTTCAAGAAGATTTTCGGGACGGCAAAGGGCATCGAGCACTATTTCGTCGAGCACGACCAGCCGACGGACGCGTTCGCGTCGGCCGAAGCGAGTTACAAATACCTGTCGAACCTCACGTTCTGAAAAGCCGGTAGCCAGAAGTCTCTTTCAAATATACTCATGGCACAACGCCCTATCTACGACGTTTGCATCATCGGCTCCGGCGCAGGCGGCGGCATGGCCGCCTACGTGCTGACCAAAGCCGGCGCGCGCGTCGTCATGCTCGAGGCAGGCCCGAGCTGGTTCGCGTCAAAAGATTCGAAAATGCTCACGCCAAACTACGCGACTCCGCATCGCGGCGCGGCGATCCACGGACGCCCCTTTGGCGAGTTCGACGCGTGCGACGGCGGCTGGGAAATTGACGGCGAGCCGTACACCAAAGCGCCCGGCACGCAATTCAGTTGGTGGCGCGCTCGTATGCTTGGCGGACGGACCAACCACTGGGGACGCATTTCGCTCCGTTTTGGCCCCGACGATTTCCGTGGCAAGAGCGTGGACGGTCTGGGCGACGACTGGCCGATCGGCTACGACGACGTCAAACCGTACTACGACAACATCGATCGGTTCATCGGCCTCTTTGGGTCGAACGAGGGACTGCGCAACGCGCCGGACGGCATCTTCCAACCCGCACCAAAGCCGCGCTGCCATGAGCTCTTGGTAAAGAAGGCGTCGGACAAGCTCAACATCACGTGCATTCCCGCGCGCTTGTCGGTCACGACGAAAGCCTTGCCCGGACGACAGGCGTGTCACTACTGCGGCCAGTGCAACCGCGGCTGCCAGGTGAAGGCCAACTTCTCGAGCGGCGACGTGCTGGTGGCGCCGGCGCTCGCGACGGGCAAGCTCACGCTCATCACAAACGCGATGGCCCGCGAAGTCACGCTCGGCTCCGACGGACTGGCGAACGGCGTGTCGTACATCGACAAGCACACGATGACCGACGAGCACGTACGCGCCAAGACGGTGGTGGTCGCGGCCAGCGCGATGGAAACGGCGCGTCTGTTACTAAACTCTCAATCCGGCAAGTTCCCGAACGGCCTCGCGAACACAAGCGGCATCGTCGGTAAATATCTCACGGACACCACGGGCGCCGGCGTTTCGGGACACATCCCCGCGCTCGAAGACCACATCCCGCACAACCACGACGGCGTCGGCGGTATGCACGTCTACATGCCGTGGTGGCTCGACAACAAAAAGCTCGACTTCCCGCGCGGCTATCACATCGAAGTGAACGGCGGCGCCGGACAGCCCGGCTCCGGCTTCGGCGGCGGCATTCAACGCCAGAACGGCGGCGGCTACGGCAAGGACCTCAAGGCCGACTACCGAAAGTACTACGGCGCCTCGATTGGGTTCGACGGTCGCGGCGAAATGATTCCGAACGAAGACTCGTATTGTGAGCTCGATCCGAACACCGTCGACAAGTTCGGTATTCCGGTGCTCCGCTTTCACTGGAAGTTCACAGACCACGAATACAACCAGGCGAAGCACATGCAGGAGACGTTTCGGTCGCTCATCGTCGCGATGGGTGGAACGCCGAACGGACAAATGCCGTCGAAGGAACGCGGCTACGGTCTCGCTGATGGCGGCACGATCATCCACGAGCTCGGCGGCGCGCGCATGGGCAGCGATCCCACCAAGTCGGTGGTGAACTCCAACTGCCAAGCGCACGACGTCAAGAACCTCTTCGTGACCGACGGAAGCCCATTTGTCTCGCAAGCTGACAAGAATCCCACGTGGACGATTCTCGCGCTCGCGTGGCGCACGAGCGACTACATCACGGAGCAGCGCAAAGCGGGTGCAATATGAGCGGAACGGAGAAGAACGACGTGGATGGCGCGGTCGATGCTGACGCCGCCGTCGACAATCAACAGGAGACGAGCGGAGGAGCGTCCGTCTCACGACGACGCGCGCTACAAATACTTGGTGCCGTGCCAGCGGCGGCGGCACTTCGGGTCCAACATCCGGGCAAGCC
>JBDTAE010000211.1:0-35090 GCA_039924785.1 Gemmatimonadaceae bacterium
AGCGCTTCAACGATGAGCTGAAAAAGCTTCAAGACCGATTGAAGAACGATAAAGCCGACGCGGGCGCGAGCGGGACGGACGAGGCGCGCAAACATGCGGCCGCCGCCGAGGACGAGATGCGCAAGGCCGCGGGCCAGCGGGACAAACAGGCGGGCGACAAAGCGCAACAAGGTGACAAGCCGCAGCAAGGTGACAAGTCGCAGCAAGGTGATAAGTCGCAGCAGGGAGACAAACCCAAGCAGGGCGACAAGACGCAACAAAGCGACAAAGCTCAGCAGGGCAAACAAACCGCGGGAGCAAAGCAGGACAGCGCCGGCGCGAAACAGCCGGGGCAGACGCAAAGCATGCCGGGGATGCCTCAGAGCCAGAGCGGATCGCAAAGTCAACAGGGAAAGAATGGCGCGCAGGGCGATCAGAAACAGCAGGGCCAACCAGGACAGCAGGGGCAACAGAGCCAGCAGGGGCAACAGGGCCAGCAGGGAATGGAGCAGAATTCGCGCGACGCCGCGTCGCAGATGGACAAGGCCTCAGACGCAATGAAGGAAGCGCGCGACTCGCAGGTGAAGGAATGGAAGCAGGAACTGACCAATGAGCTTGATAACGCCATTCAGGAAACGCTCCAGATGGCGCGCCAAGAGCAGCAGCTCGAGCAGAAGGCGAAGTCGGGTCAGTCAAAACCTGAAGACATGCGTGGCGAGCAGAGTGCCGTGAAACAAGGTTTGGACAACGCTGCGCAGAAGTTGCAGCAGGAAGGACAGAAGACGTCGCTCCTGTCCGGTCGCTCACAGCGTTCCGTGGCTGAAGCGCAGCAGAAGGTGTCCGAAGCAACGCAACAGACCGCAGACGCGCGCGGCGCGCAGCAGACCGCCAGCGCGCTTGGCGAGGCTGCGGATGCGCTCAATCGCGCGGCGGCGTCCCTCGCGCGCGATCGCGAAAAGGCGAACACGTCGAACTCCGCGACTGGGTTCGCCGAGATGCTGCAGCAAATGCAGGACATGGCGAAGAAGCAGGGATCGATCAACGCGCAGGCGCAGGGACTGCTGCCCGGCATGGGGCAGCCGAGCATGTCGTCGCAACAGCAGGCGACGGCTCGCGTGCTTGCGCGAGAGCAACAGCAGGTGGCGCAGCAGCTCGACGAGATCGGCGAAGCGGCTGGCGGCGACAAGGCCGCGCAGCTCGCAAAGGAGGCCAAGGCGCTTGCCGACGCGCTCGACGGCGGCCGTCTCGACGCAACGACGCTCGCGCGACAGCAGCAACTCTTCCGTCGCCTGCTCGACGCCGGTCATTCTCTCGAGAAGGACGAGCGCGAGGACACGAACAAGCGCGAGGCAAAATCGGCGAAGGCCGGCAACGACTTCAAACCAGAGAACGCGAACGCCGTAGGAAAGTCCGCGCTGAAATTCCATGAGCCAACATGGGAAGAATTGCGCGGCCTGAGCGCCGACGAGCGTCGCGCGATCCTCGAATACTTCAAGCGAATCAATGCTCCGCCGACTCCGTAACGCATTGCTGATGTTCGCGGCGGTCGCGCTGTCTGCACCCGTTGTTGCAAAGCTCGAAGCGCAACAACCGGCTGCGGACACGATGGCGTTCTACAAGGGCCTCGATCTCGAAGCGTCCGGAAAATACAAGGAGTCGGTGCCGCTCTTTCGCCAGGCGCTGCACACGAGCGCGGGCGTCAACGCACTCCTCGGCCTCGAGCGCGTGTACGCGGAGCTCGGCTGGGCCGATTCGCTCGTGGCGCCGCTCGACACATTGATCGCGGCGGATCCTAAGGAAGAGACGTATCGTACCGTTCAACTGCGAACGTTGATGACGCTCGGCCGCGACGCCGATCTGCGAAAGGCCGTCGACAAGTGGACGCACGATATGCCGACCAGCTCGTCGCCCTATCGCGAGTACTCGCAGCTGTTATTACAGAAGAATCAAGCGGTCGCCGCGGACAGTGTATTGTCTCGAGCGAAAGCAGCGCTTGGGAATACGAAAGATCTGCAGATGGAGATTGCACAGGCGCGCGCGGCGCAAGGCGCGTGGATCGAGTCGGCGCAGGCGTGGCGGCAGGCGCTCGTCACCGCGGACTATCTCGTGCAGGCCGCGGCGTACGCGCTCGCGCCCACGCCAATGATGTCGCGACAGCAACTGCGCGACGTCTTTCTCGCTCCGCCAATTGAGGTCGGATCGCGACGCGCATTGGCGGAGCTCGAAACGACGTGGGGTTCTCCCGGCGACGGTTGGAACGCGCTGAAGGATCTTCCTCCGGACAGCGTGAGCGCCGACGCGTGGTCGGAGTTCGCCAAGCGCGCGGAGTCGGAAGATCGGTGGGCCATTGCGCGCGATGCACTGGAGTCGGCGCTGAAATGGAAGCGCACGCGGGAGTTGTCGATTCGCGCGGCGAATGCCGCCATGAATTCCGGCGATCCGACGTCCGCGCTGCGTCTCGCCCCGTTGTCGGATGCGGGCAAGGACTCGTCGCTTGCGGCACGAGTATATCTGCCGCTGCACGCGCGGGCGTTGGCCGCGCTGGGAAGACCAGCCGAGGCCGAGCGTCTGGTCGCGGTGTATGATCGCTTTCTCGCACCCGGCGCGCACAACTCGCTCACGCGCACGATCGCGTGGGGTTGGGTGCGCACCGGAGACATGACGCGTGCGCGCGCCGCTCTCGCCGCAACAGGCGTCGAAGGCGACTCGAGCGACGCCGCCGGATGGCTCGCGCTCTATGATGGAAATCTCAAGGGCGCGCGCGCATTGCTGCGCGGCGGAACGGAGAGCTCGCCGGAGCTCGCGCTTGCGCTCGGGTTGATTGCGCGACTCAAGGTCGACAGCGCGCCGGCGATCGGTAAGGCGTTCCTGCTCCTCGCGCGCAACGACACGCTGGCGGCCGCGGCGCAATTCGTTCTCGCGGGCGATGCATCTCCGCCCGTGCGGTCGCTCATGCTGCTCACGGCGGCGCAGCTGCAGACCGCGAAAAAAAACGACGTGGCCGCGACCGTCCTTTGGGGAAGAATTCTCAACGACGAGAAAGACACACCCGAAGCGCCGCAAGCCGAGCTCGAATGGGCACGGCTGCTTCGGAACAAGGGCGACGTCAAGGGCGCCGCAGCACACCTCGAGCACCTGATCCTGGCCTACCCGGAGAGCGCGCTGGTTCCGCAGGCGCGCCGCGAGTTGGAGTTGGCAAACAGCAGTATTCCGCCGAGCCGTTGATGTCTGCCCTGATGTCTGTTTTTAAATCTCTCATTGCGGTTGCATCGAGAGTGTCGCGCCGCATCGGCGTGCCTGTCGCGATCGTCTCGTTGTCCGCGGCGCCGGCCTTCGCGCAACGGCTGCTCGTCCCGATGGACGACCAACAGCAAAATCACCTCAAGGCGTACGGACTTACCTACACGGCGATCAAGGCCGGCGCATCCGCGGAATGGCTGCTGAACTATCGCGGCGGTTCGTTCCTGCTCGCTGACACGCCGGAGTTGCGACGACAAGCCGGACTCGCCGGCATCACGATCGAGCCGATCGACGCTGGACGTCTCACGGCGCTGCGAGCGGAGATCGCCGCCAACAACATGGAAGCGGTCCCGCTGGAGAAGGCGCCGAAGATTGCCGTCTACACGCCGGCCGGCACCCTCCCGTGGGATGACGCCGTAACGCTCGCGCTGAAGTATGCCGGCATCGAATACACCGCGCTGTACGACGACGAAGTCGAGCGCGGGGATCTCAGCAAGTACGACTGGGTGCACCTGCACCATGAGGATTTCACTGGTCAGCTCAACAAGTTCTACCTGAGCTATCGCGACGCGCCCTGGTTCATCGATCTCTTACAACAGAACACCGCGGCCGCCAAACGCCTCGGCTTCGCGAACATTCCGGCGCTCAAGAAAGACGTGGCGGAAAAGATTCGCGATTTTGTCGAACGCGGCGGATTTTTATTCGCGATGTGCGGCGCGACCGAGACGCTCGAGCTCGCGATCGCGGGCCGGAACGTCGACATCGCGCAGAGCTTCATCGATGGCACGCCGATGGATCCTGACGCCGATCGCAAAATGGATTGGAAGAAGACATTCGCCTTCCAGAACGCGCATCTCGAGCAATCGCCGTTCGTGAACTCGATGAGCGACATCGACGGCCACCAGGTCAACGTCGCTGGACGCCGGCAGCCGCTCGGAACATTCACGTTGTTCAACTTCTCGGCGAAGATCGATCCCGTGCCGTCGATGCTCGTGCAGAACCATCGAGCGGTCATCGGCGACTTCTTCGGCGTGACCACGAGCTTCAACAAGGCCGTGCTCAAGCCGAGCGTCACGATTCTCGCAAGCGAGGAGGGCGCGCCGTGGGTGAAGTACATTCACGGCGACTACGGCAAAGGAACGTGGACGTATTACGGCGGTCACGATCCTGAAGATCCGTCGCATGGCATCGGCAATCCACCAACCGATCTGTCGCTGCACAAGAACTCGCCGGGCTACCGGCTCATTCTCAACAACGTGTTGTTCCCGGCGGCAAAGAAGAAACCGTTGAAGACGTGAGGCCCTGATATGCGCGCCCGACTTTCTCTCGCGTTTCTCGCAAGCGCTCTGTCGCTATCGACGGCAGCAACCGCGCAGTTGCCGGTGCAAACGGCATTCGTCGCGTGTCCAACCTCGGTCGTCTATCTCGAATCGCAGGTGCAAACGCCGGCGAGGCTCATTTCGGATTCGACACGCTCGCCGCATCTGGTCAGCGCCGCGTCGTCTGCCGCCAACACGGTGCAGTTTGTCGTCGATACGCTCGGTGTTCCCGACCTCCGCACCGTGAAGACGCTTCGTGTTTCGGATTCGGCTCTCGTCCGCCGTGTCATCGAAATCATTCCACGATGGCGGTACAGCCCCGCGGTGGCCAGCGGGTGTAAAGTGCCGCAGCGCGTCACCGCGAGCGTGATCTGGTAGACGGTCGAATCCGACGGAGACCACGGCTCCTGTCGCGTCACTAAATTTCAGGAATGCCTTCCTCCGCCGTCGCGCCTCCTAACACCAGGTTGAGTCCGTCGGCAGCTGCGGCTATTCGCGCGGCAATCCGATTGGCAGGCGGACGCGAGGTGTGCTTTACGGCGACGCTCGATGCGCATGGAGTGGTGCAGACGGTACGCGTCGTTGCCCGAGGTGACTCCACCAGCGTGCTCGCGCTGCCCGGGTTCGCCAACCGCGGCGAGATGCTCGTGCACAATCACCCATCGGGCAACCTCACGCCGTCCGACCCGGATATGGGCGTCGCCGCGCGCATCCACGACGACGGAATTGGCTTCGCAATCGTCGACAACGCGGCGACCGAGTTGTATGTCGTCATTGAAGTGCCGACACGCGCCGAATTCCGATTGCTGTCGCCCGAGAGGATCGATCACGATCTCGGACCGAATGGCGGCATCGCCGGCGAGCACGCGCGGTATGAAGATCGTCCGAGCCAGCGCGCGATGGCGGCGCAGATCGCGCGCCTCTACAACGACGGCGGCGTCGGCCTTCTCGAGGCAGGCACCGGCATCGGCAAATCGCTCGGCTACCTGGTGCCCGCGTTGCGCTGGGCCGCGGCGAATGGTGAACGAACCGTCGTGTCGACCAACACGATCAACTTGCAAGAGCAGCTCGTCGGAAAGGATCTGCCATTTCTCGAACGAGCGTTGTCTGATCAGAAGGTTCGCTTTGCGCTCCTGAAAGGGTGGCGCAATTATCTCTGTCTCGTGCGCCTCGACCAGGCGCGCGCGTCGGGCAATGCGCTGTTCGAAGACGGAATTCAGTCGGAGCTCGACGCCATCAAGCAGTGGGCCGAGAAGACCCACGACGGCTCGTTGAGCGACATGACCACGGCGCCGCGCTCGGAACTGTGGGACGAAGTCTCCGCCGAGCCGGATCTTTGCCAGCGCGCGCAGTGTCCCGCATACTCGAAGTGTTTCCTGTTCAAAGCGCGACGCGAAGCGGCGCAGGCCGACGTGATCGTCGTCAACCATCATCTGCTGTTGTCCGATCTCGCCGTCCGTCGCGTCACCGGCAACTGGGGCGAAGCCGCAGTGCTGCCCGCATACACTCGGCTCGTCGTCGACGAAGGGCATCACCTCGAAGACGCGGCCGCCTCGCACTTGGGCGCGACGATTTCGCGGCGGTCGCTGCAGCGGCTGTTCAATCGACTCGACCGTCGCGGGCGCGGCCTATTGCCCGCGCTTACGGCCCGCCTCGCGGCGTCGGACGATCTGCTGAGCACCGCGAGCTTCGATCTGGTGATGTCGCGACTCACGCCGTCGCTTCACTCGACGCGCGACAAAGCGTCGCTCCTCTTCGATTTGCTCGAGGCGTTACTGCAGGAGAACGGCGACCCGGTCATGCGCCTCACCGACGAATTCGCGACACATCCGATTTGGAAAGCCGGCCTTCGTCTCGCGCTCGACGACGCCGCGGGCGGAATCGAGCTGATGGCCGAGGGACTTCAGCTGGTTCGCGAGCGACTCGAGAGCGGCAGCAAGGTGGACGAAGCGGTGATGCCGTTGCTGAACGAGATGCGCTCCGTGACGCGACGCATGCAGAACGCCGGCGACGCGCTCCGCCGCGCGCTCGATGCGCGCGCCGGCGAGCCAACGGTGCGCTGGATCGAAGCGAAGGGACGCGACAAGGCGGCGAGCGTATCGACCGTTCCGCTCGACCTCGCGCCAATCCTTCGAGAGGATTTGTTCAAACGGTCGGCTACGACGATTGTGACAAGCGCCACGCTCGCGACGGAAGGGAAGTTCGATTTCCTCACCGCGCGCCTCGGCCTCGACGATCCTGAGCTCGAGCCGCTTACCGGCATCTATCCGTCGCCGTTCAAGTACGCGGATCGCACAATTCTCGCGGTGCCGAGCGATATTCCCGCACCCAATGTGAATGGCGCGGGCCACGCGGCCGCGGTTACGAAGATCACGATCGACCTCGCTGAAGCGGCGGACGGCGGTATGTTCGTGCTCTTCACCAGTCATCGCGATGTGCGCGCGATGGCGGCAGAGTTACGCGCGCGAGGTGCGGATCGACGGTGGCCGCTGCTCGTCCACGGTGAGGAATCGCGCGACACGCTCCTCGCCCGTTTTCGCGACGCGGGGCGAGCGGTTCTGCTGGGAACCGCGTCTTTCTGGGAGGGCGTCGACGTCCCGGGAGACGCGCTACATGCACTGCTCATCGCCAAGCTGCCATTCCGCGTTCCGACTGAGCCAATGACAGCGGCGCACTGCGAGGCTATTAGTGCCCGTGGCGGCGATCCGTTCAAGGAGTACATGATTCCGCATGCGTCGCTTCGCCTCAAGCAGGGTTTCGGAAGACTCATTCGAACCGGCGCCGATCATGGCGTCGTGGTCATCGCCGATCCGCGGGTCGTCACCAAGACGTACGGCCGTGGGTTGCTGGCCGGGCTGCCGCCGGCAAAGCGAATCGTTGGACCCTGGACCGAGTTGCTTGGACCCATTCAGCAGTTCTATCGCGACCATGTCGCCAACCCATCACACCTACCGCGACCATGAACCGACCCGGGAAAGTCATTTGCGTTGGACGCAACTACGCCGATCACGCCAAGGAACTTGGGAACGACGTCCCGAAGGAACCGTTAATCTTTCTTAAGCCGCAGTCGAGCGTCATTTGGAACGGCGACACGATTTTGCTTCCGCCGCAGTCCAAGCAGGTCGAGTACGAGGGCGAGATTGGGGTGATCATCGGGAAGTCCGTGCACCGCATTTCGCCCGAGGAAGCGTTCGGGACCATACAATCCATCGCGGCGACCAACGACGTCACCGCCCGCGACCTGCAAAAGACCGACTCGCAGTGGACGCGCTGCAAAGGCTTCGACACGTTCTGCCCCATTGGCGAGCCCGGCATGATACCGGCCGACCTTTCCAAGCTCACCATCGTGACCCGGGTGAACGGCGTCGAGAGGCAGCGCGCCACGGGCGCGGATATGGTGTTCTCCATTCCCGTCATCATCTCTTACGTTTCACACATCATGACGATCGAGCCGGGGGATATCATCCTCACCGGAACGCCCGCGGGAATTGGGATCATCCAGGAGGGTGACGAGGTAGAAGTTGAGGTCGTCGGCGTGAGCCGCGTCAGGAACCCCGCGAAGAAACTGTAGTGAATCGGACAGCACGTTGAGGTGTCCATAAGTAGCAGTCGAGCAGTTATCTGAAGGGATTCAACGATCGTCGATGGTTGCACTTTTGAGGGTTATCGTTTCGCCGGTTGTCGTTCCGCCGGTTGTCTTTCGCCGTTAGCTCACAGCCATTAGCCGCTTGCCAAAACTCGCCGGTCGCTTTCTCACTCTGCCCGAGTACCCGCTTGCCGCGATTCCGCAGAAGAAGCGGGACCTCCTGGCACGTGGCGTCGACGTCATCGACCTCGGTGCGGGCGACGCGGATCTTGCGCCGCCCCCCAAGGCAGTCGAAGCGCTCACGAGCGCGGTGCAGGTCCCGGCGATGAACCGGTACGGCTTTGGCCTCGGCCTGGTGAATTATCGCGAGGCCGTTTCTGCGTGGATGAACAAGCGCTTTGGCATCCACTTCGATCCGCTGACCGAAGTGGTTCCGCTGATTGGTTCGAAGGAAGGCATTTCACACCTCGCGCTCGCGTATCTCGAGCCGGGCAGCGTAGGAATCATTCCCGAGCCGGGATACAACGCCTATCAGGGTGGAACGTTGTTGGCGAGCGGCGAGCCGTATCGGTACGCGCTGCGCCCGCGGACGAACTTCCTGGTCGATCTCGACGAGATTCCGAAAGACATATTGAGCCGAGTTCGTATTCTCTATCTCAATTATCCTAATAACCCCACCGCCGCGATCGCGCCGAAGGATTACCTGGAGCGAATCGTTGCGCGGTGCCGGGAGCTCGACATCCTGCTCGTCTACGACAACGCATACTCCGAGCTCGCGTTTGACGGCTACGTGCCGCCGAGCATCTTCGAGATCGACGGGGCGCGCGATGTCGCGATCGAGTTCCATTCGTTGTCGAAGACGTACAACATGACCGGGTGGCGCTGCGGTTGGGCCGCCGGCGCAAAGCCCGTCATCTCGGCGCTGTCCAAGGTGAAGTCCTTCACCGACACCGGTCAGTTCATGGCGGTGCAGGCCGCTGGCGTAGCCGCAATTGGGAGTTACGACGAGTGGGTGCCGCAGAACGTGGCGGTGTTCAAGGCTCGTCGCGACGCCGCCGTTGCGGCCTTCCGCGCCGCCGGGTTCGCCTGCGAAACGCCGATCGCCACCATGTATCTCTGGATTCCGCTTCCTGAGGGCATTCCGAGCGCACTGTTCGCCGACCGTCTCCTCGAAGAGGAAGGCGTCGTCGTCATGTCGGGATCGAGTTTTGGGGCTGGCGGAGAAGGGTTCTTTCGCATTTCGTTCATTACATCACCCGAACGCATTGCCGAAGCGGCGACGCGCGCGGGGCGTGTGCTCGCTTCCATGGCTGTGGAGGTCGGATAATGCGGCTGCAGTTCGACAAGCCGAAAACCGACAAAGGGTCGCTCCTCGTTTCGATCGCGACGAACATTGTCGCCATCGCGTTGATCGGGTCGATCACGTTCACCTACCCGTTTGCCGCATACCTGCACGACCACACTTTCGTGCAGGCGGAGCACGTTCAATTCGTCACAGTGCAGCCGAAGCAGGGCGGCCAGGGCTCGACGACGGAAAAGCCAAAGCCAAAGAAGAAGGTCGAGAAGCCGCAGCCGCAACCGCAACTCGTTGCACCGATCGCCACACCGACGGAGCTGCCGCCGGTTCCGGCTCCCTCGGCAAACGCTGGAGCGGGAAACGGCAATGGAACCGGCGCCGGCGCGGGAGCGGGAACCGGCACGGGTGTCGCCACGGGTGTCGAGCCGAGCTTGCCCGATCCACGCATCGAATTGCGCGCGAGCACGCTGCACGTTCCGATTTCGGCCGCGGCGCGAAATGATAGTTTGGTACAGGCGATCTACTCTGATTTCCGCGCGGCGGAAATTGCGGCCGCCGAAGGTCGCGGCAAGAGTCCGCGCGATTGGACGCTTGAGCGCGGCGGCGGAAAGTTCGGCCTCGACTCGCAATACATCTACCTCGGCAAGTTCAAGATTCCGTCAGCCATCCTCGCCGCGCTGCCGCTCAACCTGAACCGGGGCGGCGTTGACGGTCGCCGCATCATCGAGAATCGCAACGCGAACTGGATTCAAGATGACATCTTCACGCACGCGCAGGGCCTGAGCGAAGAAGATTTCCGCGCGGCCGTGCGGAGAATTCGTGAGCGAAAGGACCGCGAGAAAAAGGAAACGGAAGACAAGGACAAGACGCCGGTCAAGCCGATCGTCCCGTAGTCGCGGTCTAGCTGACCGGCGCGTCCTGGGCCGGTAACGCGATTTTGTCCGACTGCTCGAAGTACGGGCGAAACACACCGCAGACCACACCCAGCAGCGCGAAGTCGTCCTCTGTGTGCACTTCGATCGCGACTTCGACGTCGTTCGCGGACTCGAGCACGATCGTTTCCCCGCGATGCGCGAGCATTTTCACTGTGGACCTTCCCGCCAGGCGCGCAGCGACGATGTCGCCGTCTACAGCCCGCGCCGACGGGCTGACCATCACGTAGTCGCCGTCGAGAATGCCGCGGCCGCGCATCGCGTCGCCATGGGCCTTGAGACAAAACACATCTTCACTCGGCAAGAACCGACGGTCGACCGTCATGTACGCGGCGCGATTCTCCTGCGAAAGCGCAGACCCGCTCGGCGCAATTTCGCGGTAATACGGAATCGGTTGCGTCGCACCGGCCGCCGCGAATCCGAGCAGACGCACGCCGCGCGAGCGCGACTCCTCCCGCGCGATGAAGCCTTTCGTCTCAAGCGAGTGCAGCAGGTCGGAGACGGTCTTTGTTGAGCGAATTCTAAACTGGCGCGCGATCTCGCGAATACTCGGCTGATAAGTATTCTCAGCGAGAAAGTCGATCATGTAGTGGTAGACGCCCTGTTCGAGCTGCGTGAGTGGCTCAGCCATGAGCGATAATGTATGCCGAGCTTGGCGCAGCGGTCAACGCACTCTGCGTAGTTCTTTTCAGTGTGCCGTACATCACAACCTCTTCATGTGAGATACATCACAGCGGAGTCGAGCCGCGCCAGGCTGCGATCGCGGCCGAGCAGCACGAGAACGTCGAAGATGCCGGGGCTCGCGGCAACGCCGGTGAGCGCCACGCGCAGCGGCTGAAAGAGTTTTCCGGCGCCAATGCCTCGCGACTCGGCGAGTGCGCGCAACGCCTCCTCGAGTGGAGCGGCCTCCCACAGGGGTGCGGCCGCGAGCGCCGAACGTGTCGCGGAGAGAACATCGCGCGACGCATCGCGGTCTTTCCATTGCTTGGCCACTGCGTCCGGGTCCAACGCGATCTCATCGCGAACGTATGGAGCCGACTGTCTCACGATGTCGTCTACGGTTCGCGCGCGAATCTTCAGCAGGTCGATCAGCGTGTGGTACCATGCATCGCGCGACGTGAGGCTCTCCTCGGTCGCGAGTCCCGCCGCAACGATTCCGCGTGTGACCAGCGGCGCCAGATCGGCCGCCGCCATCGTGCTGAGATGCTGGCCGTTCATCCACTCGAGTTTTGCGGTGTCGAACACGGCGGCCTTCTTCGACAACCCGTCGACCGAAAACAGCTCGATCATTTCCGGAACGGTCATCACTTCGATGTCGTGCCCGGGCGACCAGCCGAGGAGCGCGAGGAAGTTGAGCATCGCCGATGGAAGGATGCCGAGATGCTGATAGTCGGCCACTGCGGTCGCGCCGTGCCGCTTGCTCAGTTTCTTGCCATCCATGCCGTGAATCATCGGCAGGTGCGCGAACTGCGGCAGCGACGCACCCAACGCCTCGTATAAGAGAATCTGCTTTGGAGTATTAGAAATGTGGTCGTCGCCGCGCATCACGACGGTGATGCGCATGGCGATGTCGTCGGACACGACGGCCAGATTGTAGATCGGCGTTCCGTCTGTGCGAAGGATGATGAAGTCGCCCTCGCCAATGTCCTTGTTGGGGAAGGTGATCCGGCCGTGAACGATGTCGTCCCACGACGTTTCGCCCTCGGGAATACGAAAGCGCACCACGAACGGCGCACCGTCGCCGACACGGCGTTGCACCTCGTCCGCCGGAAGACGCTCGCACCGACGATCGTAGCGAAAGGCCTCGTTCTTCGCGGCGGCCGCGGCGCGCTGCTCGTCGAGCTCGACCTGGGTGCAGAAGCAGCGAAATGCCTTGTTGTGCTCCAACAGCCGGGCGACGTCGGCCTGATGACGCGCGAGGTTCGCTCCCTGGTGCACGACCTCCTCGTCCCACAAGAGCCCGAGCCACTCCAGGCCTTCGAAGATGGCGCGGGTGCTCTCGTCGGTGCTGCGGGCTTTGTCGGTGTCCTCGACACGGAGCAGGAACTGGCCGCCGTACTTCTTGACGAAGAGCCAGTTGAAGAGGGCGGTGCGGGCGCCGCCGACGTGCAGGTATCCGGTCGGTGAGGGCGCGAAGCGGAGTCGATGAGTCATGTCTGAAAATAGGGCGGGAGACAAAAAAACCCGCCAGGGGGCGGGTTCTTTTGAACGGGAGGGGAGGGATTCGAACCCTCGATACGCTGTGAAGCGTATGCCGGTTTAGCAAACCGGTGCCTTCAGCCTCTCGGCCACCCCCCCTCAGTCGCTGTATTCTAGACGCTTGGACACCGTACGGGAAGCGCGATTGCCGTATGTGCGACGGTGAGGGCCGAAAAAGGCGCCCCAGAAAGCGAGGCGCCTTTTCTTCTGGACGACCGATTCGACTGGTGCTACGCCTCCTTGGCGTCCTTGCGGCGTTTGGCCACGCTTGCGATGCCAATCGGACCGGTGGCAACGCCTGGACCACGCGTTCAACACGGATTTTCTTAAGGTCCGGCGTCTCGTATTCTCCCCGCCAATAAGTTTGCAGCATGACCCACGTCAGGATCGCCGGCGGTCCTCGCGATCCGCGAACGCCGAAACCAGCGCTGCGCGACCGGATCGCGGCGTTGCGCCTCGTCCCCCGACTCCTTCGGCTCGTGTGGGACACTCAGCCGGTCTACACAGTCGCGATGATCGTCCTGCGATTCGTTCGCTCGGTCGTGCCCGTCGCGAGCCTGTGGATCGGAAAGCTGATCATCGACGAGGTCGTAATGCTCGCTCGATCGGGTGGGCCCTCGCGACACCTGTGGATCCTCGTCGCCGCCGAGATGGCCACGGTCGTCGGCGGCGAGCTGCTCGCCCGAGCGTCAGGCCTGACTGAAGGATTGCTCGGCGATCTGTTCACGAATCGCATCAGCATTCGAATCATGGAGCACGCGGCGACGCTCGACCTTCACCAATTCGAAGACCCGAAGTTCTACGACCATCTCGAACGCGCGCGGCAAGGCACCACCGGGCGCCTCGCGCTGCTGACTCAATTGCTCGGTATGGGGCAGAGCGCGCTGACGCTCGCGTCACTGAGCGTCGCGCTCGCGGCGCAGGCGCCATGGTTGCTCGTTCTGCTCGTCATCGCGGTTCTGCCGAGCTTCATCGGCGAGACGCATTTCGCGGGACTGTCGTATTCGCTGCTGTTTCGCTGGACGCCGCAGCGGCGCCAGCTCGACTACGTGCGGTACGTTGGCGCGAGCGACCGCACCGCGAAGGAAGTGCAGTCGTTCGGACTCGCGCCGTGGCTGATTTCGCGATACAAGGCGCTATCGGACAAGTTTTACGACGAGAATCGCTCGCTCGCCGTCAAGAAGGCGTTCGTCAGCTCCGCGCTGTCGCTCATCGGGACGCTCGGATACTACGCCGCCTACTTGGTGGTGCTTGCGCGCGCGGTCAGCGGCGCGATCACGATCGGTATGCTGACGTTCCTCGCGTCGTCGTTTCGACAGAGCCGAGATCTGATTCAAGGTCTGCTCATGTCGGCGAGCAGTATCTATGAGCAAAGTCTCTATCTGAAGGACTTGTTCGCGTTCTTCGATATGCAGGCGTCGATCAGCAGCAAGGCAGGCGCGGCTATGGTTCCGCGGCCAATTCGCCAAGGCTTCACATTTGAGGATGTCGGATTTCGCTATCCCGGCAGCGAACGGTGGGCCGTTCGCCACGTCAACTTCACAATCGTTACCGGGGAGCGTATCGCGCTCGTGGGCGAGAATGGCGCGGGAAAGACGACACTGACGAAGCTCATCGCGCGTTTGTACGATCCCACGGAAGGACGCGTGCTGCTCGATGGCGTCGATCTCCGCGAGTACGATCTGGCAGACGTGCGTCGCACGATCGGCGTGATCTTTCAGGATTTCGTGCGCTACGACATGCGCTTCGACGAGAATGTCGGCGTCGGTGAAGTGGAAGCGGTGCGCGAGTATCTCGATCGCGATCCGGAAGCACTCGCGTTGCCTGGCGTTCGGCCGGCGGAACCGGCAAACGTGATTGCGTCGCCGGCCGAACCGCCGCCGCTCGTCCTTTCGTCGGCAGCGGAAAAGTCGCTCGCGTCGTCGCTGCTTCCGAAGTTGGCCGGCGGATATCGACAGATGCTCGGCCGCCGCTTCGACGACGGTGTCGACCTCTCCGGTGGGGAGTGGCAGAAGGTCGCGCTGGCGCGTGCGTACATGCGCGACGCGCAGTTGCTGATACTCGACGAGCCGACGGCGGCGCTCGATGCGCGCGCGGAGTACGACGTGTTCGTGCGGTTCAATGAACTGATGGCGGGGCGAATGGCGGTGGTGATCTCACACCGCTTTTCGACAGTCCGTATGGCGGACCGGATCATTGTGCTCGAGAATGGTCTCGTCGTCGAGCAGGGAACGCATGATACACTCGCCGCGGCGGGCGGTCTCTATGCCGAGCTTTTTTCGATGCAGGCCGCCGGGTATCGCTGACGGCCAGCACCTCGTACGTGCGGGAGCTTAGAAACCGCCGCCACCACCACCGCCGCCGCCCATCATTTTTTCGCGAAGCATCTTGTCGCCTTCGCTTCGCTGTTTCGCCATTAGGTCATTGGCCTTCGCTTGCTGGTCGGCGTCGAACGTCGCCATGCCTTCCTTCGCGGCGGCGTCGTAGGTTCCGCGGGCCGCAGCGATGGCGTTGACGAGATCCGCCTGGGTGCTGCGGACGCGTGACTTCTCGTCATCAGAATTATTTGAACGCGTGACCATCAGCTCGTGAATGAGCGAATCGACGATCTTCAGCTGCGGGCCGTTCTTGTCCTTCGCTTTGTTCTCGAGTTCCTTGAGCGTGTTGACCTGCGCATCGCTCAGCTTGAGCTCTTTCTTCTTGTCGAGCAGCAGGTGAATGGAGCTGATGTCTTCGACGTCACGAACGCGAAGTGTTGGGCCTTTCTTTTCGTTCTTGTCGAAGAACTCGGTCTTTTTGGTCGCGCCACTTCCGCCGCCACGCTGCGCGGTGGCAAGGGACGGGAGCGCGATAACGCAAGCAACGAGCAGCGCACGGCGAATCATGGAAAACTCCTCGCGGACGTCTAAGGTGGGAAGGTGAAATGTACCGCGCGGTCTAAAACCGGTACAGTCCGCTGAATGTTCTACGCACGCATCAGACTGACCGCTGGTCTTGCCGGCAACTGGAGTTCAACTCACGCCGGAATTGCCGCCGCTTCCGCGGTTACTGACAGACCGAGATGCTCCCGCGCGCGCTCGAGGGCGAGGTCCAGCGTCGCGAGAACGTTTTCTCGGCCAATCTCGTCGAGTATTGCTGATCTCTCCAATGCGGCAAGCGGTTGCGCACTGACATCGGCAAGGAGCGCCAGTGTGCCGTCGCTTCGCGTACGCCTCATGACTTCGCGCAGGGCGTGCATCCCAGTGGAGTCGATCGCCGGGACGTTCCGCATCCGAATGATGAGTACCTTCGGCTTCCGCGCCACCTGGGTAAGCGTGTCTTTGAACCGTTCGGCGGCGCCGAAAAAGAACGGCCCATTCACCTCATACACTTCGACGCCTTTCGGAACCGTGCGTCGTCGCACGCTGTTCGGGTCGCTCGCGTACGAATCGGGTTCGTCGTCGAGTCCCAAGCTCGCTGTCGTCACGTTCGTGACCTCGGCCATGCGTCGCATGAAGAGGAACGCCGATGCGACCATTCCGAACTCGATCGCGACCGTGAGATCGACCATGACAGTAAGGCCGAACGTTCCGAGTAATACCGCAACGTCGCTCCGCGGTGAGGTCATCTCCCCGCGGAATGCGCGCCACTCACTCATGTGATACGCCACCACAACGAGAATCGCGCCGAGCGTCGCCATCGGGATGAGGCTCGCCAAGTGGCCGAAAAAGAGCGTGATGAGCAGGAGCGTGACGGCGTGCGTGATCCCAGCAATCGGAGTGCGTCCACCGTTCTTTACATTGGTCGCGGTACGCGCGATCGCGCCCGTCGCCGGGATTCCTCCGAATATCGGCGTGACGACGTTCGCGATTCCTTGCGCGACAAGTTCCATGTTGGAGCGATGGCGTCCGCCGATCATTCCGTCGGCAACAACCGCCGACAGCAGCGACTCGACGGCGCCGAGCAGCGCGATCGTGAATGCCGGTGCGACGAGCAGGCGCGCGTGCTCGAGCGTGATGTGCGGAAAGACCGGGCTCGGAAACGACGCGGAGATCGCGCCGAACCGCGAGCCGATCGATTCGACCGGCAGGTGAAGGAGCTTTGCGGCGATCGTCGTCGCGACGAGCGCAACGAATGGGGAGGGGATCTTCGTGCTGACGCGCGGCCAATAGACGATGATGAGGAACGCTGCCGCCGCCACTCCGACTGCGTAGAGGTTGTACGACCCGATGTTCTTCGCGAACGCCACCCACTTCTCGATGAAGTCGGCGGGCACCGTTCCCATCTTGAGGCCGAGTACGTCTTTGACTTGGCTCGAGAAGATGATGACCGCGATGCCGCTGGTGAATCCGGTGATCACGGGCCGCGGAATGAACTTGATCACGCCGCCGAGTTTCACGGCGCCCATGATGATGAGGAAGACGCCGGCCATCATGGTCGCCGCGATGAGACCGTCTATTCCATATTTTTGAACGATGCCGTAGACGATGACGACGAACGCGCCAGTGGGTCCGCCGATTTGCACACGCGAGCCGCCCAGCGCGGAGATGATGAAGCCGGCGATGATCGCGGTCCACAGGCCGCGTCCCGGTTCGACACCGCTGGCGATCGCAAACGCAATCGCCAGCGGCAACGCGACGATTCCAACGATGACGCCGGCGGTGAGGTCGGCGACCAGTTGCGCGCGATCGTACCCTTTTAGAGTACTGAAAAGTTTCGGAACGAGCACGGCTCCGGCGGTTGGCGAACGAATCGTCAATCTAGAAATTGCCGCCGCGCGTTGGTGTCAGCGGAAGCCGGACATTCCTGGTCGATTCCCCTGGTCGCCGTACGCCAGTCGGCGTTCCGCGAAAGAAATCACGGTGGTGGGGCCCAGAAAGCGACGCTGAGGCGCGTTTTTCGCATAGCAACTTTTGACTATGGAAGAGTCATCGCGCCGACCGTTCTTCTCCTGAACTGTCTCGCACGAGTCTGTGCGATGAATTTCCCGGTTGTACAAACAGGTTGGTCGGAAAAAACTGAAGAGTGTTGGAAGCGGACACGACTGCGTCGAGCCTGGACGACGGTCGTATTTGGCGTTGCGTCGATTCGTTTGGTCCGTTCGTTGCTTTAGAAGAGTTCGAGACCAGTTCGAACCCCTTTCAGTTCAGGAGAATTTGGTTATGAGAGTCCTATCAATCGTCGCCAGCGCCGCGCTTGCCCTTGGGCTCGCCGCCTGCAGCGACAGCAACAGCAATGATGTTTCGACGCCGAGCATTTCGCCGGCGGCCGGCACGTACGCGCTCGTGTCAATCGATGCCAAGCCGCTTCCCTGGACGAATCCCGACTCGCCGTCCAACACGCTGATCAGCGCGGCATTCGACATCAACGCAGACGGATCGTTCGACGACCACATCGCGTATTCTGACGGTCGCGTCGGCGTCGACCACGGCACCGTGGTGGTTTCGGGCAGCACCGCGACGTTCACACTCGCGAATGGCTCCACGTTCACTGCGACGATCAGCGGTGGAATCATGAACCTGAGCTTCGCCGGCCACGCGGGCGTGCTTCAGAGCTTCTAAGCACGGTAGCAACTGATGAATAGATCGCGGCGGCGGTGAGGCGCGCGAAGATCGCAGCGCCCCCGTCGCATCGCATCACTTCACGTTTCTTGCAGCGGCGGCAGAGGGAACGGAGGGCGAGGGATTCGAACCCCCAAGCGCTTGCGCGCGCCAGTTTTCAAGACTGGTGCAATAGCCATTCTGCCAGCCCTCCCAAACATCATCAAGTCATTTCTAAGTTTTTGTTCTCGGCCGCGTTACCAAATGACGCCGTTGGCAGTTCCCGCCGCGTCTCTAAGATACTCGTCGTAGCCGGGCTTCGCCCCCAAAGTCTGCTCGCGGCCGGTCGATTAGCCACAATACCCGGGCCCCAAGTCTACCAACCTCCGTGCGTGCGGTCAGCGCCATCGGGCACCGAGCAGCTGTGCGCTGGGCCGAACACACTGCTCGTCCCGCGATTGACGTTCGTGTTGTTCCTGCTGCGCGCGCGCGATCGTCGGGGCGACGGAGAGCGCCCCGGCAATCAGCATCCGAGAGATCAGAGCCATGATCCGAATCTGCGGATGTACCAACCCTTCACCACCTGCGTCAGCGCAGAGTAGCTCAACAGAATCACCATCAGCCAAACGAAGTAGCTCCCCGGAAGCGGTTCGAGTCCGAGCTTGCGTCCGAGAGCGTCATACGGCAACAGCAGCCCGACGGCGATGATCGCCCCGGTGGTCGCCAGCACCGGCCAGGTGGCGCGGCTTTGAATGAATGGCACTTTGGCCGTGCGAATCATGTGCACGATGAGCGTCTGGGTGAGTAACGATTCGATGAACCACCCCGACTGAAAGAGGGTCTGTCGCGCCGGGCTATTCGCGCCGAACACGTGCCACATGAGAGCGAACGTGGCGATGTCGAAGATAGAGCTGATGGGCCCGATGAACACCATGAATCGGCCGATATCGTCCGCCCGCCACTGCCGCGGCACGTGAACGTACTCCGGGTCCATATCGTCCCACGGAATCGACGCTTGTGAGAAGTCATACAGCAGGTTCACGGTGAGCAGCTGGACTGGCAGCATGGGCAGGAACGGCAAAAACGCACTCGCCACGAGTACGCTGAATACGTTTCCGAAGTTCGAACTCGCCGTCATTTTGATGTACTTGATCGTGTTGCCGAACGTGCGTCGGCCCTCGACGACGCCCTCCTCGAGCACCATCAAGCTCTTCTCGAGCAAAATGATGTCGGCGGACTCCTTGGCGATATCGACGGCCGAGTCGACCGAGACGCCGACGTCGGCTTCCCGAAGCGCGCCCGCATCGTTGATCCCGTCGCCCAAGAAGCCCACGGTATGACCGCGCGCCTTGAGCGCGCGGACGATGCGCGTCTTGTCGTCTGGCGTGAGTTTCGCGAAGACGATATGCTGCGTCGCCAACTCACCGACGGCGGCGTCGTCGAGTCCCTGCAGCTCGCTGCCGAGTACGATACGCTCGACGTCGAGGCCGACGGCACGACAGACCTTGCGCGTGACGATGTCGTTGTCGCCCGTCAGAATTTTGACGGTGATGCCGTGCCCCGCGAGCGCTTTGAGCGCCGGTGCCGCCGATTCCTTCGGCGGATCGAGAAAGCCAATGAACCCCGCGAGAATCAGATCCGACTCATCGACGACCGTATACGGGCCGTGCGTCGTCGGGAACTCACGATACGCCACGGCAACGACACGAAAGCCGTCCTCGTTCAACTCGGTGACGAGGTCCTTCGCGTCCTGCCGCCGCTCGTCCTCCAGTTCCACGACGTTCGCGCGACGATCGAGCTCCGGGTCCTCGTCGCGGACGAATTTGCAAATCGCCAGAATCTCCTCTGCCGCTCCCTTACAGATGAGTTGATGATCGCGATGCTCGTGATCAACCACCACCGACATTCGCCGGCGCGTGAAGTCGAACGGAATCTCGTCGACCTTGCCGTATGCGCGGTCGATCGCCAGCTCGCGCTTGAGCTCCGCGTGTTCCAGGACGGCGACGTCGAGCAGATTTTTGAGGCCGGTTTGGTAGAAGCTGTTCAGGTAGGCGAGACTGAGCACCAAGTCGGACTCCTCACCGACGACATTCACATGCCGCTCGAGCACCACCTTGTCCTGGGTGAGCGTGCCCGTCTTGTCCGTGCAGAGCACGTCCATCGCCCCAAAGTTCTGAATGGAGTTGAGCCGCTTCACGATCGTCTTGTGTCGCGCCATCGTCACAGCGCCCTTGGCGAGATTCGTAGTGACGATCATCGGGAGCATTTCCGGAGTGAGGCCGACGGCGACAGCCAGTCCAAAGATCAGAGCTTCGAGCCAGTTCCCTTTGCTCAAGCCGTTGATCAGGACCACCACCGGAACCATGACGGCGATGAACCTGATGAACAGCCAACTCACCTTGTGCACGCCGACATCGAACGCGGTCTCGGCGCGTCGTCCGACTAGCCCCTTCGCCATGCGTCCGAAGCTCGTGCTGCTCCCTATTGACACGACCACGGCCGTCGCTGTCCCACTCACGACGCTCGTGCCCATGAAGCAGATCGTGGCCAACTCCGTGATCGCGACCGGAGACGCCGGCTGCGCGGCGCGGTCCATCTTCTCGACCGGCAGTGCTTCGCCGGTGAGCGACGATTGCGCCACGAAAAGATCCTTGGCGCCGATCAGCCGAACGTCGGCCGGGATCATGTCGCCTGCGGAGAGATAGACGATGTCGCCCGGCACTAATTCGTCCATCGGGATCTCGCGCCGCCGCGTGGCGGGCCCGCTCGAATCGAACTCGTCGCCGGCTCGCTCAACGGTGGCGCTTGTCCGAACCAGCGCCTGCAATGATTGCGCGGACTTGTTCGACCGAAATTCCTGGATGAATCGGAGGCCGGTGCTGAACACGACCATCAAGCCGATGACAGTCATCGCGTCGTGGTCACCCGTGAGCCCGGAGACGGTCGCCAGGACCGTCAGCAGAAAGTTGAAGGGGTTCGCGAACGCGCGCCCCAACTCGTCGTACCACGTGGGTGGCTTTTCGTGCGCGACTTCATTGCGCCCGTACTGCACGCGTCGCGCTTCGACATCGTCATCGGTCAGGCCGTTGCGATCGCTGCCAAGCGCCGCGAGCGCCGCGTCGGCGTCGACATACGCGAGCTCGGCGAGCTTCGTGTCAGGCGCACCGCGGTTCGCACCATTCGATCCCTTGGCGCGTGCGCCATTCTCCTTGACCGGAACGCGCGTGCGCGCGTCCTCGCTGTTCTTTTCCATTGTCCACGCTCCGAAATGGTTCGCCGCCAGACACCGCGGCTGGTGGTCGGCGTTGGCATCGGCGCGAGCCGGGACGCGGATCGGAGCGGAGGACGATCGCGTGCGGTTCCGCGGGTATCTGCACGATCGAGCCCAGCTGAACGTCAGGTGGGCGGCGCTACGCTCCTCGGTTGAGATCGGCCGATGCGTGATGTGAATTGTCTAGGCTCTGGGTCCATATCGTCTCCTAGTCACGTTCGACCGCGTGCGCGGCAATAGGCAGAGCGTCGCAGTGATGATGCACCGCTTGGCAACGCCACAGTACAAAAATTCCCCGCCACTCGAATCGAGTGCGGGGAGCAGTCGTGGGCCGCCGAACGGAGCGGACACGCATTACCACCTGTGAGACGACCCACGTCGCAGTGCGCCGTCCGGCACTCATTTGAGCTTTGGCACCACGCCCCGTCGGAGACTCGGCCATTCGCCGATGCGTCTCAGCCATTGTAGGCAAACCCTTGGCCGAGGGCGCCTGCTCTACCGCGGACGGACCTCTCTCGATGTCGCCGGGCATACCTGTGTGCGGCGCGGGAACCTCGCCTACGGAGATCCCACGAAATCATCCAAGCGGCTTTGCCGCCGGACCACGGGCAGTCTAGTACGACCAGCAAGCGAGTCAAGGCCGACGGCCTCGCCATTTAGAATACCTTGTTGGGTATGCAGGTATACCAGCCAGGGATACGTTTCTCCACAGTCCCTGCGAAGCGCGCCTCCGCTCGATGCTGCTCGCCCTCTCTTCTGATATCGCACTCTCGTCGACGGCCCTGGCCATCGGCTACGCGACGGTGTTGCTCCGCCGCCGCCGTGCACAGTGGTACCGTCGGTTGCTGGCCGATGTCGCCAGTCTTCTCGACGTCAGCACCGCGGAACTCGGCCCCTGCTTGGGAACGTCGGGCCGAACGGTCGGACAATGGGCGTCACACGGAGTTCCTTCGGCGAGCCAATACGCGGTGCGACGGCTCGCTCGCGCGGCGGTCGCACTCCGACGCGTGATGCCGGCGCCAATCGCGCGCCGGTTGCTCGAGCTCAGACAACGCGCAGGCGATGTCGTCGCCGACTGCATCCAACTGGAGCAGCGTCGACCGGATCGCGATCCCGATCGGGATCCGGGTGGGCCCCCGGCGCATGGACACTTGGGCGCGATCGCAATTACGTCGCGCTGAGACGCGGCCTACCTTCGGCGTCGTTGCCAACCCTTCTCCAGCGCGGGTGTTCATGGCTCACACCGTCCGTGACAAGGACCAAACCCCTCCACCGCGTGCTGCGGATTCTCGGCCAGGTGGAGGAGGTCAAGCGCGCGCTGGCCGAGCAGCACGAGTTGCGTCGACGTGATGCTGCGGATTACGACGGCGCACGCCGCGCTGGACAGTCTTATGGCCGAGGTGGTCGAGGACACATTCGGGAACACATGGTGGATCCTTAGGCTGCTCGCAGCAGGCGAGCTCTGTGTCTGCAACATCGTCGACATCCTTGGCGTGCCGCAACCGACAGTCTCGCGGCACCTCGCCTACCTGCGGCGCATGGGTCTCGTCGACGCGACGCGTGAATGGAAGTTCGCGCACTACCGACTGGCCGAGCCTGGGCACGCCGTCCACCAAAGCTTGATCAACTGCGTTCGCACCTGCTTCCGCGGCATTTCGACGCTGGACAAGGAGCGCCGCAAGACCGAGACGCGGGTGGCGCTTGAGATTCGCGCGCGGCACATCGCCGTCGAGGCGCCGGTGCGCCGGGGAACCCTTTCGCACTAACATGCGCCATGCTCTCAGTTCCGAGAGGTTCTGTTCGATGGTCGGGCAGTCGTTCTACGACTGCACCATTACAGAGCCGAATGATAGATCTCTAACTATACCAACGGGCGAGTTTAGGGGCAAATAGCCACAATCGCGCCACAATGGTGATTCGCACAATGCGAATCGCACGGCGATAAGACGCCATACGACAACGAGTTATGGCAGAAATCTGCAATTGGCCTGGCCGAGGTTTACACGACTGGTGCAATAGCCATTCTGCCAACCCTCCCGAGCAGCGCAAAGTAGTGATTCACTCGTTGGGGGGGCGGGCGAGTTGACGCTTGGCGGTGGGTTGTCCGGGTCATCACTCGACCTCGCGCGGCGTTCGCTGATCAGAGGCGCGTGCTGCTAACGCCTGACGGAACGCAGGGATTTTCCTGACGGGATTCGCCTGCACACTTCCTAACTTCTCGTGATAAACCCAAACGAGTTGGGAGGATGCGCCACAATGTGTCACGGTCCAATGACCCGCCGAGAAATGCTCGGTCTTGGAGTTGGGGCAGCCGCCGGATTGATCGCGCTGCCGTTTCCGAGGACTCTTTCCGCGCTCGGTTTCGACGACAGACGGCTCGCGCCGATCGATAATCTTGACGTCGCGCTCAAGGCCGCTCGCTGGATTCGACGATCGCGAATCGAAACGAAGAACGGCGTGACATGGCCGGCTGATCCATTGCAGCCAGCGTCTACACGGTATGACCTGTACAATGGCATGCCGGGCGTCATCCTCTTCCACCTCGAACTCTTCTACGCCACCGGCGACAAGACCTGGCTCGACGATGCGCGTCTTGGCGCGAACGAATTGACCGCGCAGCTTCCGGCGATTGAGAAAGCCCAGTCGTACGGATTCTACGAGGGCCTGGGCGGTGCCGTGTTCGTGCTCGAAGAGACGCATCGCGCCACGAACGATCCGCAATACCGTGAAGCCGCGAAGCGCGCGCTGTCGATGATTCACGCTGGAGCAGTGCTCGCGTCGGACAAAGCGTCGTGGCCCGGCCCGAGCGCAACGAACGACATCATCAGCGGGTCCGCGGGAATCGGGCTTCTGTTGCTTTGGGCGGATGAAACCATGGACGAACCGCAGAGCCGCACGCTCGCCATGGCGGCTGGGCGGCATCTCGTCGAGGCAGGCATACCAGCCAACGGCGGCCACAAGTGGAATGTGGGGAATGATGTCAAAGTTCTCTATCCAAACTTTGCTCATGGCACCGCCGGCGTCTGCTATTTCCTGGCGAGCCTGATGAAAGTGATGGAGGATCGCACCTTCATGGCTGCGGCGCTCAGCGGCGTCAAATATCTCGACTCGGTGTCGACCGGCGCTCCCGACGAATTCAAGGTCTTTCATCACGAGCCGGGCGGCGAAGATCTGTACTACCTCAGTTGGTGTCATGGGCCAGCCGGCACGGCGAGACTATTTCAGCGAATGGAGCAGATCACCCAGCGCCCGAAATGGGACGCGCTGGTCGAACGAGCCGCGAAGGCGACGATCGCGAGCGGCGTTCCGGAAAAGCAGTCCGCCGGCTATTGGAACAACATCAGCCAATGCTGCGGCAACGCCGGCGTCGGCGAATTTTTCATCGACCTGCAGCGGGCGAAGCCAACGCCAGCGTATGCGGACATGATCTCGCGCGTTCAGCGCAACACGCTCGATCGCGCCACCGCGGATGCCGACGGACTCAAGTGGATCCAAGCCGAGAATCGCGTGTCGCCGCTCGCGGTCGTCGCCCAGACCGGATATATGCAAGGCGCGGCCGGCGTCGGCTCCTTTTACCTGCACGCCGACGCGCTGGCCAAAGGGCAGCGGCGCGCGATTCGCTGGCCCGATTCGCCGGCGTTCGAGCTCTGCGTCGACAGCAAACCGTCGTCGACGACGGACATGTCGTCGTTGTCGGGATCGAAGCCGAAGTGCCATCCCTGATCCCGACGATACGACTTCTCTAAAACACCGCAGCCCGCGATTGCGGGCTGCGGTGTTGTTTCGGTGCGTTGCTTCCGTGTGTTGCGGCCGGCTATGGCGTCTTCTTCTTTGCCGGCGCCTTTTTCGTCGGCGCGGGCTCTCCCGTCTGGGCCGGTGGAGTCGGCTGCATCAGGCCGGGCATGGCCGCCGACGGCACAGTGTCGCCCTTAAAGAGCTCTGCTTCCGCGGATTTCACCAGATCCTCGAGATGCACGGTCGTCGCAACCTTCTTCGCTGTCGCGAACACCTCGGCGGCGCCCTTCGCGTTGCCGCTCGCCTTGAGCGCTTCGGAAAGCTCAATCCCCGTTGCGACGTAGAGATAGGGAATGCCGACCGATGGGCGATCGATCCAATCGCCGGTATTGATGACCGACTGCGGCCCTTTGAACACGTAGTGCCACAGCGAATCGCTGCGACGTAGGTCGAGCCAGCCGTCGCCAGGAATGTAAATGGTGTCGCGCCCCGCCTTGTCCAGCGGAGCCGCGATGAGCTTCGATGCGAGACCTTGCGTGAGCACGTTGTCGCCGAGTCCGAGCTGACGCGCGTAGCCACCTGACGTGCGGGCGAAATAGACGGGACGCTGCGGCCAGCCATCCTGAATCATTCGAAGGACGAAGAGGTCCGCGCGTTGCAGCACCCCGTGATCGAGATTCTTCGGATCGATCGTGGCGTGAATGTCGCCGGCCACGAAGCTCATCGGCTTGTCGAGCGGGTAGTACGCCGGGATGGAATCGGCGTCGAGCATCGTCATGTGGATCGGCGACGTCGCGGGCTTCACCCACTTTTGCGTAGCATAGATGGCGGGGCCCTTCGCCACGTCGTAGTCGTACACCGGACGACGAATGATCTGCCGGACGTACCAGTCGGTGTTGAGCAGCGACGTGTTCGCGACGACGACGTCCTTGCGAATGCCTTCGACTTCCTGCGCGTACCAGAGCGGGAATGTGTCGTTGTCGCCGACCGTCACGAGCACACCATACGGTTCGACGGAATTCAACAAGTCGGCGGCGAAATCGGCCGTGTCACGATGGCCGGCGCGCGAGGCCCAATGATAGTTTGCGAATAGCGGGACGACAGCAAGCAGCAACACCGGCGACGCGAATTTCCAGCTCGCGCGCTTTGGCAGCGTGAGCATCTCTCGGCCAACCTTCACGGTTTCCGAGCCGATCACGGCGGCAATCGACTCCCAAACGAAGACGAGGCCGAGCGCGACCCACACGCCCCACGCCGAGAAGCTCCACAGGAAGAAATAATCTCTGTCGCGCACCTCGTGCGGTGCGGGATTTCCCTGATCCTGCGATGCACCGAGCTTGAAGTTCAGGTAGTAAATCAGGACCAGCGTCATGGTGAACATGAGCGATCCGAAATACCAGAAACTTCGCCTGTCTCTTTGGAAGTGTACCCAGCCGCCGAACAGGCCGAGCACCAGGAACGCGGCCGCCATCAATGCTTGTGGGAACTGCGCCTCCTCGTTCGCGTCGCGCACCCACTGCCACTTGAAGTACATCCAGTACATCCCGATCTGTTCGCCGAGCGACGCCTGGCGATCTGAGAGATCGGGCTTGCCGTACTGACCGCGGTTGAAGTTGTAGCTAAACGCGTCGTACGTGCCTTTCGAGAACGTGCAGGAGAATTCGAGCTTCGTGCGGCAGGCCGTCGGTTCGCCCTCGTTGATCGCCGGGAAGTACGCGGCGCGAATGGGCTGCGTCGCAAACGGTGTTAGCCCGAACAACAGAGCCGCGGCACAAGCGAGCAGCAGCTTCCAGCGCAGCGCCGTCCGCCACTTCACGATCAAGACCGCCAGGCCGACCGCTGGCGCCGCAAGCATGCCCGCCATGTGGTTCGAGTACCCGAGACCGAGAAGGTACGCGATCAACACGAGCGTTCGATCGGCTCGGCGACCGTCGGGCTCGTCGGACCAGCGAATCATCAACCACGAAATAATCGCGATGCCAACGAGCGAGACGGTATAAACCTTCTCATTGACGACCGACTGATTCCAGACCGTGAACGCCGTGGCGCCGATCATAGCCGCAAGCACGCCGCCTAGCACGCGCTGCCAACGCTCGGGGAACCAGCTGACGAGCACGCGTTCCGTGACGAGGAACCACATGCCGGCGGAAACCGCGCTGCAAACCGCCGCGAGAATGTTGATGCGCACCGCGATGGTGCTCGCGATCGGAAGAATCGAAAAGACTCGGCCGATGATGACGAAGAGCGGATTGCCCGGCGGGTGGGGAAGACCGAACGTGTACGCGGCGGCTATGTATTCGCTCGTGTCCCACATGGCGGTGGACGGCGCGAGCGTGATGAGGTAGAGCACCAACGTCGCAATCGAGACGGCAAGCGCCGCGCGGTATGACGGTTGGTAGTCCAACTCCGAGGTCGTTGAGGTCGCCATTGCGATCCGGAAAGTGTGCGACGAAGAGTATGCGACAGCACTCGCCCCGCTCGGGTGAGCGGGGCGGGAAGACGTGAAAAATGATGTATTGGAAGGAGATACGCTACTAGGAGACCCTTCGTGAATCGGGTCTTTCTAGTGGCGGAACTGCCTCCGGCCGGTAAACACCATGGCGATTCCGCGCTCGTCGGCCGCGGCGATCACTTCGGGGTCGCGCACCGACCCGCCGGGTTGAACGATGGCGGTGATGCCGGCCTCCGCGGCCTGATCGACGCCGTCGCGGAACGGAAAATACGCGTCGGAGCCGAGCACCGAGCCCTTTGTATCGTGGCCGGCGCCGGTCGCCTTGTGCACGGACAGAAACGCCGCGTCGACGCGCGACATTTGGCCGGCTCCGATGCCGATGGTCGCGCCGTCGCGGGCAAGAACGATGGCGTTCGATTTGACCGACGCCACCGCGCGCCACGCAAACAGCAGGTCCTGATACTCCTCGGGCGTCGGCTGGCGCGTCGTCACGCACTTCCACTCAGTGGTGTCAATGATTGGCGAAGCGCGCTCCTGTACGAGCACTCCGCCGCGCACGCGCTTGTAGTCGAGGTTGTTCGCGCCGGCACCCCACGACGCATGCCCTTCGAGGACACGCAGATTCTTCTTACGACCGAGAATCTCGACCGCGCCGGCGCTGAACGATGGAGCGACGATGCATTCGACGAAGAGACTCGACACCATGTCAGCGGTCGCGTCATCGACGGGAACCGTGAACGCGATAACCGATCCAAAGGCGGAGACCGGATCGCACGCGAGGGCCTTCTTGTACGCGTCGACCGCCGTTGCGCCGGTCGCGAGTCCGCATGGCGTGGTGTGCTTCACGATCGCGCAGGCCGTCAAACCATCGAATGGATCGACGGCGAGCAACGCGCCTTCGAGGTCGAGCAGATTGTTGAATGAGAGTTCTTTGCCGCCGCGCTGCGTCAGACCCGCAAGGCCGGCGCCCGGACGCTCGGTGTAGAACGCGGCCGATTGGCCCGGGTTCTCGCCGTACCGCAACGACTGCGCGCGCTCGAACGAGACGACGATCGTCTGTGGAAATTTCTCGTCGCGCTGCACGGCGAACCACGCGGCGATGGCAGAGTCGTACGACGCGGTGTGCGCGTACACCTTGCCCGCGAGCAACCGTCGCAGATCGGCGTCGTTGTCGTTGGCGCGCAGCGCGGCGAGCACTTTGTCGTAGTCGGCTGGGTCCACGATCACCCACACCGATTCGAAGTTCTTCGCAGCCGACCGCAGCATGCTCGGCCCGCCGATGTCGATGTTCTCGATCGCTTCTTCCGCCGTGACTTTCTTCTTTGCGATCGTCTCACGGAATGGATAGAGATTGACTGCGACGAGATCGATCGGCGTAATGTGGTGCTCCTCCAGCGCGGCCATGTGTTCCGGCACGTCCCGCCGCGCCAGGAGCCCGCCATGAACGGCTGGGTGCAACGTCTTCACTCGGCCGTCCATCATCTCGGGAAAGCCCGTGACGTCGCTGACGTCGGCGACCGTGAGCCCGGCGGCGCGCAGCGCGCGCGCGGTGCCGCCGGTGGAGACGAGCTCCCAGCCCATTCCAACGAGCGCCTGAGCGAATTCGACGAGACCTGCTTTGTCGGACACAGAAAGTAGAGCGCGAGGCATATGAACGCTGAGGGCTAATGGCGAATGACTGATGGCGTACGACGGAGGAGTGGCAGGTGCCGGCAAACGGCTAATTGGGACTCGCTAGCCATTGGCGATGAGCTGGCCCAACGCCAAATCGATGTTCTCGGTCAGACGTGAATCGTCGTGCGGAAGCAGCGTGAATGACGGACGGGTATCGATTAACGAATTATGATCGCTCAACGAGCACGACGCGAGCGAAATTCGTCCGCCCGCCACCGCGTCGACCACCCGCGGATAAAGCATGTGCTCGACGCGCAGCACGCGCGCGGCCAAGGTGCCTGCGTCGTCGCTGGGGAACACCGGTACCGGCCACTGCGCGATGATACAACCGCGGTCATAGTCGGAGTTCACGAAATGCGCGGTCACGCCCGACACGCGCGCGCCGGAATCGATCACGGCGTGATGCACGTGTTGGCCATACATGCCCGGTCCGCCAAACGACGGCAACAGCGCCGGGTGTACGTTGATCATTCTCCCATCATACTTTGCTACAATCGCCGGGGGAACGAGCCGTAGATATCCGGCGAGCACCACCAAGTCGATTTGCTGGTCGTCGAGGAGGATGTCGAGCGCAGCGCCGTTGGGATTCTTAGCGTTGGCGAGAACGGCGGTCGGAACGCGCCGGTGCGACGCGCGGTCCAGCGCGCCGGCATTCGCCCGATCGCTCGCGACGACTACGACGTCACCGGCGCGATTGTCGCCCAGAGACTCGAAATGTTCCAGGATTGCCTGGAGGTTGGAACCGCCACCCGACGCGAGGACTGCGATACGCGATCTCATCGCGCGGATTGTATTGCCACGGGCCTCAGCCGGGAAGCATTGCGAAAAAGAGATCCACCGCTTCCGCCAATGACTCGACCACCGGAACGCCTTCGGCGCCCGCGCGTTCGCGATCTGCCTGCGGTGTGACGTCGGACAGGACGAGAATCCCCATGCCGCCGAGGGACATCGCGGGTGCGACGTCGCGCCAACGATCGCCGATGAACGCCGAGCGCGCCGCGTCGAGTCCGTGGTCGCTGATGGCCTGCTTGTACATTCCCAAGCCCGGCTTGCGGCAGTCGCAGTCGCCGCCGAACTCGGGATGGTGCGGACACATGTAGGTCTCAGTGATCGTCGCGCCGTCGCGCGCGAGCAACAGGCCCATGTGATCGCGCACTGTCTCGTAGTCGCTCGCCGTCATGAGCCCGCGCGCGATTCCGGATTGATTCGTCACGACAATCACCGCGATCCCGTGTTCGTTCAACCGCCGAATCGCTCGGCTCGCGCCTGGCAGCAGCTCAACGAGCGCCGGATCGCGAACGTACGCCGCATCGCGCATGATTGTTCCGTCGCGATCCAGAAACGCTGCTCGGCCGCCGCTCACGAGACCGCTCCGCGCACCGCCGCGACTACCTCGGCGTCCTCGGCAGGGAAGACCGTTCGAAGGTCGATCAGGACGCAGCCGTTTGCCACGCGCGCGACGAGCGGTGGGTCACCGGCGCGAAGCCGCTGCTCGATCGCATCGGCGCGACCAGCGATCGATAGCGCGATCGAAGGAATTTCCGCCGTTGGAAACGCGCCGCCGCCAACGCCGGCTCTGCTTTCAACGACAGTCACGGCTGGCATCGCCAGCTGGCGCGCGATTCGCTCGCCTCGCTCGCGCAATTCGGCCATGCTCGCCGTGAGTTGGGCGAGCACGGGAATGTCCCGCCGGGCACGCTCCGGTTCGCGGTACAGGGCCAACGTCGCCTCGAGGGCAGCGAGCGTGAGCTTGTCGACGCGATACGAACGCGTCAGAGGGTTCTTCCGAATGCTGTCGATCGACGCCTTGGCGCCAAGTATCACGCCGGCCTGAGGTCCGCCGAGCAGTTTGTCGCCGCTCATGGTGATGATGGCGTTCGGCCCGGCGTTCCGGACCGCGTCGGCCGCCGTTGGTTCACCCGACAGACCATAGTCGGCGAGGGAAACGAGCAGACCGGAGCCAAGGTCGTGGAGCAGCGGGATCTTCCGCTCAGCCGCCAGCGCGCCGAGCTCCGACGACGACACCTCCGCCACGAATCCCGAGATCGCGAAGTTGCTGCGATGCACTTTGACGATCGCGCCGGTTGTTGCGCCGATCGCGCGGCGGTAGTCGTCGATGTTCGTGCGATTCGTCGTGCCGACTTCGACCAATGTTGCGCCGCTCTTCGCCATGATGTCCGGAATGCGAAAGCTGCCGCCGATCTCGACGAGCTCTCCGCGAGATACGATGGCGTCGCGTCCGTCGGCAAAGGTGTTCAAGGCGAGCACCAACGCCGCGGCGCAGTTGTTCACGACGATCGCGTCTTCGGCGCCCGTCAACTCGCGCAGCAGCTGCGCGCAATGCGTATATCGCGATCCACGCGCGCCGCTCTCGACGTCGAGCTCGAGATTAGAGAATCCTGATGCGACGCGCGCGACCGCCGCGACGGCTGCCGCGGGGAGTGGCGCGCGGCCAAGGTTGGTATGCAGCACGACGCCGGTGCCATTAATGACGCGGCGCAGCGAGGGACGAGTGGCGGTTTCGACGGCGACTGAGATAGCCCGCGTCCACTCAGTCGCGTCGGCGGGCGGCGTACCGAGACGAGCCTCCTCGATCGTCGAGCGAATTGCGTTGACGACGACCCCGCGCGGTGCGCGCTCAAGGAGAGTCCTAACGCCGTCGCTCTCGAGCAGCGATCCGACGCTTGGCAGAGTGCGCCGAACGTCGGTCATCGCGGTGGCTTTGCTCCGGGAGGTTTCGTCGTGTCTCGGCCAGCGGGAACGGCCGGCTTTTTCGTCGTCGTGTCGCGCGGAATCGGCTTCGGCGGAGTGAAGAAGCCGCGCATCCTGTCGGCATGCCCGACGAGGTTTCGAAAGCCGTTCCCCGTGAACACATATGTCTTGGTGGGAACGACCGGTGTGGTTGGTGACAGGGATATGACGATCGCCTTTTCTGGCGCCGGCGACTTTGGCTTCGGCGGCGGCGGCGGATTGCGTGCGCCGCCGGGCAAGGGAATCGGCGACGGCGACGGCGTCGGCGCTGGAGGGACGCCCGCCCGTTTGGGTTGCGACGCCGTTCGAACCGAGTCCGCTCGCTTGACCGAATCCGTCGTAAAGGCCAGGTGTGCCGCATCGTACGTAGACGCCCATTGGACGCGCGTCACCTGGAGCTCGGTCGAATCCGAGCGTTGCACGCGGACGAGCGCCGGTTGGAGCGGCAGGCCAGGATCGATGGGCTTGTCGAATGAAACTCGAATCGTGGTGCTGTCGATCATCTGGACGTTGTCAACGTGCGGTGGCGTCGAGTCGCGCTCGATGGCGTCGAGCTCGTAGTACCCGCGCACGTTGGTCACCACCGCCGTGGTCGTGTCCCACTTTTCGTTGCGATCGAGAACACGATTTCCGTTCTGATCGATCAAGCCGCGAACGAGGTACGTTCCCGACGGGAGCGGACCCGCGTCGAATTGCCCGAGAGTATCCGTCGTCGCCAGATATACGACGGTGGTGTCGGATTGAGAAATGGCTTCGACGTACGCGTTCGCAACGGGGCGCTGGGCCGACCAGTCGAACACGCGGCCGAGGATGCTGAACGAGGGAAAGGTCGCGCCGGTGCTGAAGACGATGGTGCGCGATTCCTTGCGCGCGTTGCCTCGCAGGTCGACGAGGCCTGGAAGCATGGTGATCGAATAGGCGGTGTTCGCGCGGAACCCGCCGCGCGGACGAACCGTGATGCGCGTGCGGTGCCAGGATACTTCAGGCGCCCCCGTTCGCGGCGACACGAGAAAGATTCCGTCGAGCATTCCGCCGGAGGTGTTCGCGCGGTCGCTGACGACCTCGTCGAATTTGAATTCGACTTCTTTGATCGCGACGCTGCGCGCGCCGGAGTCGGGATTGATGGCGACGATCTCCGGCGGCGTATGACGCTCCGGTCCCCCCGGTGGCGCGCCGGTCGACGCGCAACCGGCGAGCAACACCAACGCGATCAGGTGCCGCACAGCGTGCGAACCTTGTCGACGAGCTGATCCCGCTTGGACTTCATCTCGGTCAGAATCGCGCGGTCGCCCGACACGACTTGCTCGGGAGCGCGCTCGAGATACTTCGCGTTGCTCAAGCGTCCCTCGCGCGCCACGATCTGTTTGTCCAGCTCGGCCACCTCACCGCGCATCCTTGCACATTCCTTGTCGACGTCAATGAGCTCGGCAAGCGGCACGATGATTTCCGTTCCGCCACTGATCACGGCGTGTGCCGCCGCACCCGAGGGAGCGGTATCGACGACCTGCACCTTGCTCCGGGTGAGCCGGCCGATCGTCTCCGACTCCTCGGCGAATACACCGCGTTGCGGGCCAGAGTTTCCTGTCGTGCGAACATGTGCGTCGATGATCTTGCCCGGCGCGACGCCGTTGTCGCCGCGAATCTGACGCACCGCCAGCACGACTTCGCGCACGAGCTCGAACTCCCGCGCGCCGTCGGACACACTCTCACTCGCGCGCGCGGGCCACTCGGCCGTGGCCAGAAAGGCCCCTTCCGGCTTGCCGGGGAGTTTCTGCCACAGCGATTCCGTCACGAACGGAACCACGGGATGCAACAGACGAAGCGCGCGATCGAACGCGTGCACGAGTACGGCGCGCGCCGTCTCGCGATCCGTACCGGGCACGTCGAGACGTCCCTTCACGGATTCGAGATACCAATCAGCCAACTCATTCCACACGAAACGCCGCGCGGCCTCGGCATATTCGTTGAGCCGCAGACCAGCGTAGCGCTCACTCTCGGTCCACACCCGGCCGTCGGGCGAATCGTGCGGCGTCGTCGGACGAAGCGGACCAAGCGCGCGGTCACACTCGTCGATCGCGACATCGAGTCGGGACAGAATCCATTTGTCCGCTCGCGTCAGAGACTTCTCATCGATCGAGGACAACGGCTGGACCGCATCGCCACCGACGCGATCGAGCAGGAACCGTCCGATGTTCCAGAGCTTCGTGCCGAAGTTGCGTCCCGCGGCGAACGACTTGTCGATGTCGTTCGGGTCGAGAATGACGTCGGCGCCCATGCCCATGCCGGCGATGAGCGTCCACCGCAGCGCGTCCGCACCGTAGAGATTCACGACGTCCATCGGATCGATACCATTGCCGAGCGACTTGGACATCTTGCGATGGTCGGTGTCGCGCGCGGTGCCATGGAGATACACGGTGTGATACGGCGCGCGGCCCATGAACTCGTAGCCCGCCATGATCATGCGCGCCACCCAGAAGAAGAGGATCTCCGGAGCGGTGACGAGCGTGTCGGTCGGGTAGAACGCTGCAAGGTCCGGCGATTTCTCATCGGGCCAGCCGAGCGTCGAGATGGGCCACAGCCAGGAGGAGAACCACGTGTCGAGCACGTCCTCGTCCTGCGTCACCGCGCAGCCGCAATGCGGACACTCGGTGATGTCGTCGCGGCTCACGATGATGTCCTGCGGCGGATCACAGTCCTTGCAATACCAAACTGGAATACGGTGTCCCCACCACAATTGGCGGGAAATGTTCCAGTCGCGAATGTTGGTCAGCCAGTTCACGTAGACGGCTTCCCAACGCTCGGGCAGCACGCGAATGGCGCCGTCGCGCACCGCTTGCAACGCGGGTCGCGCGAGCGGCTCCATCTTCACGAACCACTGATCGGAAAGACGGGGCTCGACGACCGTGTCGCAGCGATAGCAATGCCGCACCGAGTGCTCGTGCGTTTCGATTTTGTGCAGCGCGCCGCGCGCGCGCAGCATTTCAACGATACGTTCGCGCGCCGCGAAACGATCGAGCCCGTCCAACTCAGCCGGTACGCGACGGTCGCCGTCGCCGACGTCGTGCATGATGCCGTGTTCGTCGATCACCACCGGCATCGAAAGCGAATGTCGCTTGCCGACGTCGAAGTCGTTGGC
>JBDTAE010000212.1:0-6532 GCA_039924785.1 Gemmatimonadaceae bacterium
CGGAGAATATCGGCACGGCCATGAGCACGACCATCCAGCTCGAATGGACAAGCGTCTCCGACAATTTGGCGAGATAGAATTTCAGCCAATCGACCGGCGCCGCAACAAGCAGGTCGAGATCGCGCGCGAGAAAAAACGTCGACAGCGCCGTGATGATGTTCGACAGCAGCAGGATCGAAAAGAACCCAACGAGAATCAGGCCGAGCAGTTTGCCGGCGAGCAACGGCCCGATTTCCGGCACGCCGCGGAAATAGCGGAGCAGCCGGAATAACATCAGGTAGATGAACGCCCAGAATCCCAGGCCGAACACGCCGAGGAAAAAGAAGCGAAGTCCGTGACCACGTTCGCGTGAGACGGCGACCGCGCGCGCCGTCAGCCACTTTGGGCTCAGGAGATGCGCGGTCGACGGATTAGGGAGTTCGGTTGCGGCTGGCGCTGACTCAGGCATCGAGCACGTCGACGAGCGCGCGCGCGGCATTCTCGCCGGTGAGGCGGAGGAAGATGTCTTCCAACCCCGTGGTGCCCGCTTCGGCGTTGGCGCGAAGCTCGGACATCGTGCCGCACGCGCGAATGACGCCGCCCTGAATGATGGCGATGCGGTCGCAGACAGTCTCCGCCACTTCGAGCGTATGGGTCGACATCATGATCGTATGGCCGCGATGTGTGTATTCTCGAAAGAGATCTTTGAGAATGCGCGCGGCCTTGGGATCGAGACCGACCATCGGTTCGTCGACGACGATCACCTCCGGCCGGTGCACGAACGCGCTCGAGATGATGAGCTTCTGCCGCATGCCGTGGCTGTAGCTCTCGACCAGCTCGTCGCGCCACTCTTCGAGATCGAACAGCGCCATGAGCTCGCGCGCCCGATGTTCGATCTGCGGACCGTCCTGGTTGTACAACCCCGCGACGAATCGCAGGAACTCGGCGCCGGTCAGCTTTTCATAGATGAACGGGCGGTCCGGGATAAATCCGAGTTTACTCTTCGCGGCGATGGGATTCGCGGAAATGTCGATGCCGCCGATCTCTACTGAACCGCTCGTTGGACGCAAAATGCCGGCGATGATGCGCAGCGTCGTGGTTTTGCCGGCACCGTTTGGGCCGAGGAACCCGAACAGCTCGCCCTTGGGCACTTCGAGATTGATCGAGTTCACAGCGGTGAAGTTGCCGTACCGCTTCACGAGGTTTGTGAGCTTGATCATTTCGATTTGTTCATTGCGGGCGACATCGGCTTCCCATTCACGGCAATGACGTCGATTTTCAAGTTCGGAATGATGCTCTGCACATCGGCCTCTCGAATCCCTTCGCCGACTGCGAGACGGATGTGCGCCGCGTCGGCTGGGAATTGTCCAAACGTTGGGTCGACGGCGACCCAATCGGTCAGGAAGACTTCCGGCCAGGCGTGGTAGTAAAACTTTCCGTCGACGTAGGCAATTCCTGTTGCGACGCGCGTCGACAAGCCGATCGATCGAGCGATGGCAACGAACAGCTCCGTGTACTCGTTGCAATCACCCGCTCGCGCGTTCAGGGTCTGAACGGCGCTTTCGGCACCAAATGTCGCTCGCGGGCGGAGGCTTTTGTGCACCGCCGTTGTGAGACTCTCCGCGACGACGTGCGGATCCCTGCTGCCCTTGGCGGCCAGAACACCCAGCGCGGAAAACCGCTTCTCGTCGCCCTGAGTCGCAGCGCTCGTTGCCGTGATTCGACGCGTCATTGGAAGCCGGTATCGAGCATTCAATGCGCTTTCCGGAACAGGAACGATGGTAAGCGTATTGCCCGAAAGATGATGGTTGGCGTCCTGCAGGCCCAGCCGCGCGAGGTTGACCCCCGATACACGAACGACGAGCGAATCGGTTCTGTGATCGATGCGCTTGTTCGACGCGATGAGAGAATTCTGGGAGACGTCGCGATCGTCGAGCGTGGCAACGCGGCCGGAGTCGGCGCGCCAGTTCTCGAATGCGACCTCGTACGGCCTCCGCTTGAGCACAAACCCAAGCTGAGTGGTCTGCACGACGCGGCCCTGTTCGTCGACCCAGCCGCTGAACCCCGCGCCGCCCGCGGTTTCATCGGCCGAAAGGTTCCAGGCGCGCACCGTGTCTTGCTTGACACCGTGCCAGCGTTTCGTCGTGGAGTCGAAGGCCGCGCTGTCGTTCAGCACGAAGACCGATTCGGCGAGCACATGAAATGTTACGTCCTTTGGCGACATGCTGGACGGATCCAGAATTGGCAGCACAACGCGCTTTCCAACCTTGGGACGTTCACTGAGCGCGACCGCGAATGGCACGAGTGTCGGAAGGAGTATCGGCCCGGTGAGCGCGACTCGCTGTGAGTCGGCCTTCTCCGTGCCGCTCTCAATGCCGACGACGAGAACACTGTCACCGTCCACGCGACCGCCAGCCTGGCGGGGCGGACCGCCGGCGTTGAGTGAGATCTCGAACGTCCTCACCCGCAGCGCGCGGGAAAGCACGACGTTGGTGCGCGCGGTCTCGCGTCGGATCTTGCCGCCGCGTTGCACGTCGGCCGCGAGATAATCCACGACGGAAATCGAGGCCTGTGCCGTATCGATCGTCGTCGACGCAAAGCCGACTTGCTCGTCGTTTTGCATCACGGCAAAAAACACGGCGCCAGGCGTCACGCGCGCGGCCGCCTGCGCCAACTGTTCGGTTCGCGGACGGAAATATTCGCGCTGCACGAGAACGGCGAGTCCCGCGAGCCAGGCGGCAATGATTGTCCCGCCGAGCATCGCGCGACGCGTGATCAACGCCGCTGAACCTCGCGCGCCCTTTGGTACGCGGCCGTGGCCTCTTCCGGCCTTCGGAGCCGGTCGAGCATCACGCCGATCTTGTTCAGCGCCCGAAAATTGTCGGGTTGAAGCGCGGCCGCGGCCTGATACGCGTCGAGTGCCTCAACCAGCCGATCGGTGGCGTTATACGCTTCGCCAAGCTGGAAGTGCGCGGCGATCTTGGATGGCTCGAGCGCGACCGCGCGCTGGAGCGGCTCGATCGCTTCCTTCCATCGCGCGCGGCGGCAGAGGGAAAGCCCCAGCTCGAGAAGCGCGTCTGCGTCAGTTTCGTCTGCTTTGCCCGTCATGGATGCAACGTCAACGTCTGAAGAGTGATGCGAAATCATGACAACGCGAGAGTAGTCTCGGCGTTGATCCATTCGAGATATTTCTCCGTGCCCGCGTCCACCGGCATCGCCAGGAGTTCAGGCACTCGGTACGGATGCAACTCGGCGAACGCCGTTCGCAGCGAGTCGAGGCGAGCCGAGCGCGTCTTGAGCATGACGACGACTTCTCGTTCGTCGGCGATTTTACCCTGCCAGCGGTAGAGGGATCGTGCTCCCGGCATCAGCGTGCCGCAAGCGATGAGTCGGCGGTCGAGCAGCTCACGAACGAACGCTACTGCCTCTTCGTCGGAGGCAACCGTGGTGAGCACGACGAGGGCGTCTGTATGCGGCATGCTCAAATATAGCGCCTTGTTTCACGTCGGTCCGGCTCGCAACTTACCCCGGCTATGGCAGAAGATTCGCTGATTGTTCGTGGTGCTCGAGAGCACAACCTCCGGAATATCGACGTCACGATCCCCCGTGATAAGCTGACGGTCATCACCGGGCTGTCCGGGTCCGGAAAGTCGTCGTTGGCGTTCGATACCATCTACGCGGAAGGCCAGCGGCGGTACGTGGAGTCGCTCTCCGCGTACGCCCGGCAATTTCTTGGCTTGATGGAGAAGCCCGACGTCGATTCGATCGAAGGGCTGTCGCCGGCGATCTCGATCGAGCAAAAGAGCGCCGGTCACAACCCGCGGTCGACGGTTGGCACCGTCACCGAGATCTATGATTACCTGCGCCTGCTTTGGGCCCGGGCGGGAACGCCGCATTGCCCCAACTGCGGTCGCCCAGTGCAGCGTCAGAGCCCGGTTCAGATTGCGGAAATCATTCTGACCTGGCCGCGTGACGCGCGGATCGAGATTCGCGCGCCGTTGGTGCAGGGGCGCAAGGGAGAGTTCCGCGACCTGTTCGAGACTGTGCGCAAGCAGGGCTTCATTCGCGCGTATGTCGACGGCGAATTGATCGAGCTCGCCTCTCCGCCGAAGCTGAATCGTCGCCAGAATCACGACGTGTCCGTTGTCGTCGACCGCTTGTCGGTGCGGGCTGAAGATCGCGCGCGTTTGGCGGATTCGCTCGAGACGGCGCTCAAGCTCGCGGACGGTGTGGTCGAGGTCATGAACGGCGACACGAAGTCTGTCGAGATGTTCTCGGAGCGGTACGGCTGTCCCACGTGCGGCATCTCGCTGCCGGAGCTCGAGCCGCGGCACTTCTCGTTCAACTCGCCGTTCGGTGCGTGCCCTGCGTGCGGAGGATTGGGCACGCGTCGCCGCGTGAGCGAGGAGCTCATCATCGGCGGTCCGCGCATTTCACTTCTCGAAGGTGTGATTCTGCCGTGGGGCGAGCCGAGCGGGTACCTCCGGAAGGTGGTGCTGCCGGCGCTCGCGCGTCAGCTCAAGTTCGACTTGAACGCGCCGTGGGGGGATCTCCCGAAGTCGGTGCGCGATGCGATTCTGCATGGTGCAAAGAAGGAGAGCGCAAAGCGCGGGAAGAAGGAAGGCGACGTCGAGTGGGAAGGTGTGCTCGCCAACGTCGAGCGGCGATATCAGGAGTCTGAATCGGACACGGTTCGGATGGAGCTTCAGGAGTTCATGATCGAGGTGCCGTGCAGCGAGTGCGGCGGCCGCCGATTGAAGCCCGAAGCGCTCAGCGTCACCGTGCACGGCAAGAGCATCGGCGAGATTGTCGAGTATGCAGTGACGGAGACGTTAGAATTCTTTAACAGCATTCCGGTGCGTTCCGCCGGAAAGTCCGGTCTCGACGTCGAGATTGCCGGTCCGATTCTCAAGGAGGTGCGCGAGCGACTGCGTTTCCTCGTCGACGTCGGTCTCGACTATCTCACGCTCGGTCGGGCGGCGGAATCGTTGTCGGGCGGCGAGGCGCAGCGCATTCGTCTTGCGACGCAGATCGGCTCGCGCCTCGTCGGCGTGTTGTACATTCTCGACGAGCCGTCGATCGGGTTGCATCAGCGCGACAACGCGCGGCTGCTCGCGACGCTCGAACAACTGCGCGACCTCGGCAACACGGTCATCGTCGTCGAACACGACGAGGAGACGATGCGTGCCGCGGATCACGTCATCGACCTGGGCCCAGGTGCCGGCAAACATGGCGGCGAGGTGATTGCGTCGGGAACGATCGACGAGATCATCGAGAATCCTGCCTCGATCACCGGCAAGTTTTTGAGTGGCGAGATGAAGATCGCGATGCCGGCTGTACGCCGGCCCGCGGAGGCGCATCGCACGATCAAGATCGAGGGCGCGCGCGAGCACAACCTGCGCAATCTTGACGTCACGATTCCGCTCGGATTGTTTGTCGCGATTACCGGCGTTTCCGGTTCTGGAAAGTCGACGCTGATCGAAGACATTCTGCACCGGTCGTTGGCGCGGCACTTTTATCGCGCGCGCGTGATTCCGGGCGCGCACACGCGCATCACGGGCTTCGAGCACATCGACAATGTCATCGACATCGACCAGAGCCCCATCGGTCGCACGCCGCGGTCGAATCCGGCGACGTATTCGGGTTTGTTTACGCCCATTCGCGAGCTGTTCGCCGAGTTGCCGGAGGCGAAAATTCGCGGCTATGGTCCGGGACGATTCTCGTTCAACGTGAAGGGCGGGCGGTGCGAGTCCTGTCAGGGCGACGGTCTCGTGAAGATCGAGATGCACTTTCTGCCCGACGTCTACGTGCCGTGCGAGGTGTGCAAGGGCAAGCGGTACAATCGTGAAACGCTCGAGGTTCGCTTTCGTGGATTGAGCATTTCCGACGTGCTCGAGCTCACCGTCGACGACGGCGTCGAGTTCTTCCAGAACCAACCGCGGATCTTTCAAAAACTGCAAACGCTGTCGGACGTCGGGCTCGGCTACATCCATTTGGGCCAGAGCGCAACGACACTATCGGGCGGCGAAGCGCAGCGCGTGAAGCTCGCGACGGAATTGTCGAAGCGGGATACCGGTCGCACGTTCTACATCCTCGATGAGCCCACGACCGGTCTGCATTTCGAGGACGTGCGTGTGTTGCTCGATGTGTTGCACAAGCTCGTCGAGCGCGGGAATACGGTGCTGGTCATCGAGCACAACCTCGATGTGATCAAAACTGCCGACTGGATCATCGATCTTGGTCCGGAAGGTGGAAATCGGGGTGGATCGATTATCGCTGCGGGAACGCCGGAGGATGTGGCGGCGGTGGCTGGGTCGTACACCGGGCAATATCTGAAGCCGTTGCTGGGGACCAAGAGGAGAAAGGTTGGCTGATTTCGCCATTGGGTTTGAGAGTTGATCCGGGCCGTGGCGAACGTGCGTTCGTCTGGCTGATTGGTGACGGCAAGAGACATCTCTCAACAGCAATCGCGGTAGCAACGGCAATCGCGCGGCAGCGGCAACTCCAACCTCAACAGCAACAGCAACGGCAACTGCTTCACGCGGATTGGGAC
>JBDTAE010000213.1:0-11855 GCA_039924785.1 Gemmatimonadaceae bacterium
TGCTCTCGAGCTGTCGTTCCAACACTTCACGTGAGGCTTGGGCCAGTAACAAGTTCGCGGGATCGTATCGCCGCAGCACGTCGAAGAACAATCCACTCGACATCTGAAGTTGCCGCGCCGTTTTGCCCGACCGCGGAAAGCCAGGAAAGACGAGTCCCGCGACGCGTGCCAGCTCGCGAAACTGTCGTTTCGCCATCTCCGTCGAGTTGAGCGCAGCCGCAACATCGTCGAGCAATCGGTGCGAATCGAATAGTCCGGCCGCGATCGCGGCGTCCAACGGCGGCTCGATGTGCGATAGCAGCTCGAAGCCGTAATCGTTCGAGGACATGGAGAACGTGATGGGCGCGAGGCGCGCAAGTCGAAATGCGACGAGCGCGGCCAACCCTTCGTGCACGAGACGTCCGTCAAACGGATAGACGAACAGGTGCCACCCTTCCCTCGTTTTCACGCGCTCGATCAGCAGCTCACTCGGCGTCGGCACGCGCGACCACTTTCGCTGCACTTCCAGCAGCGGACGCACGGCGTTCATCTCGGGGCCTCGATACTCACCGCGCGCGGCGTCGCCGAGTCGCTCGCGAAGCAACTCGGCGAGCCGTCCCGACAGCGGCATGCGGCCCCCTGACCATCGGGGGATGGCGCCCTTTGCGTTGGGCGCACGCTTGACCCACGCTTTCATGTCTCGCACGCGAACGAATTCGAGCGGCGTTCCGGCAAACACGAACCGGTCGCCGGGATTGAGCCGCGCAATGAAAGATTCCTCAACAGTTCCCAACGGTTTGCCGCGGAGATAGTGGACGCCGATGTTCGCATCCCCGACGATCGTACCGATCGACATCCGATGGCGTCGCGCGATCTCTGCGTCCTCGACGACATATCGCCCGTTGACCTCCACGATGCGCGAATACTCTGGATACGCGCGCAACGCATCGCCGCCATTCGCGAGAAACGACAGCGTCCAGTTCCATTCGTCGTCCGTCAACGGCGAATACGAGCGTGTCGATCGCACCTCGCGCAACAAGTCGGCCGGCGCAAAGCCGCCCCCCAACGCGACCGTGACGACATGCTGCGCGAGCACGTCGAGCGGGCGCTCCATTGGCAGTCTCTGCTCGATTGCGCCTCGCTCCACTCCGTCGCGCGCCGCGGCGATTTCGATCAGTTCAAGAGCATTCGTCGGCACACACGTGACGCGACTCGTCGCGCCCGGTCTATGGCCGCTGCGCCCGGCCCTCTGAAGAATTCGCGCGACACCCTTGGGACTCCCGATTTGCAGCACGCGATCGACCGGCGAGAAATCCACGCCGAGATCGAGCGACGACGTGGCGACGACGCACCGGAGTGTGCCCATTCTCAATCCGCCCTCGACCCAATCGCGTCGCGCGCGATCGAGCGAGCCATGGTGCAGGGCGATGACGCCGGCCCAATCGGGGCGAGCGGCGAGAATTGCCTGATACCAGATCTCTGTTTGCGACCGTGTATTCGTGAACACGATCGTGCTGCCGGAGCTTTCGATCGCGTCGACGACCTGCGGCAACATCTGCGTCCCGAGGTGTCCGACCCACGGGAACCGTTCGACGACGGGCGGCAGCAACGCGTCGACGACGATGTCCTTCGGGTCGACACCGCGAATGATTTTCCCCGGCGCACGCGGCGTGCATCCGAGCAGCGCATCCATCGCGTCGCCGAGATTGCCGATTGTCGCCGAAAGTCCCCATATGCGGAGCGACGGAACGATCGCGCGCAGACGCGCCAGAGCAAGTTCGACCTGCACGCCACGCTTTGTTCCCATCAGCTCGTGCCATTCGTCGACCACCACCACCCTCAGTTCCGCGAAGGTCTCGCGCACATTCTCGCGCGTGAGCAGAAGCGACAACGACTCCGGCGTCGTGATCAGCGCGGTCGGCAACTGACGCCGCTGCCTTGCACGCACCGTCGTCGACGTGTCTCCGGTGCGCGACTCCAACGTCCACGGAAGTTCGAGGTCAACGAGCGGCTGACGCAACGCCTCTTCGGTGTCTGCGGCCAGCGCACGAAGCGGAGTTATCCAGAGCACCCGAAGACCGGGCGCGCGATCTCGGCGGGGTCGCCTCGCGGGCTTCGTCGAGCTGGACGCCGATGGACGCGCGGTCTCGAGCAAGTACTCATTGATCGGCCCTCCGAATGCCGCGAGCGTTTTTCCGGTGCCGGTGGCCGCGTGAACCAGACCGCTGTGGCCCTGCACGTATGCTTGCCACACGTCATACTGAAACGCGAACGGCTCCCAGCCTCGCGCCGCAAACCAATCGGCGATCGTCACTCGACGGGCGTTTCCATCAGGGCACGCAGCGTCTGGATCGTGTCGGCTTCCGCGGCGGGCTTATCGGTGCGCCAACGCAGGATGCGCGGAAAGCGCACGGCGACGCCCGACTTGTGTCTCGATGATTCTTGAATGCCTTCGAACCCAAGCTCGAAGACCTGCCCCGGCTTCACCGAGCGAACGGGCCCGAACTTCTCGAGTGTGTTCCGCCGAATCCAGGCATCCAGCTCGCGGATTTCGACGTCGGTGAGACCGGAATACGCTTTCGCGAAGGGGACGAGCGTTCCGTTGTCCCACACGGCAAAGGTGTAGTCCGTATGCAGCGAGGCGCGACGCCCGTGGCCGGCCTGCGCATAGATCATTACCGCGTCGACGGTATAAGGCTTGACCTTCCATTTCCACCAGCCGCCCTTTCTTCGGCCAACGCCGTACGCCGCATCCCGGCGCTTGAGCATCAATCCCTCCGCGCTTGTTTCCCGTGCGCGCGCGTAGGCGGTATGAGCGTCTTGCCACGTCGTGAGCGGAACCAACGGCGAGAGCACGAACGCAGGCGAGCGGAGATTTACAATTGTCTCATCGAGCAATCGCCGTCGCTCGGCCAGCGGCTCCCCGCGCAGGTCGCGTCCGTCGAGCTCCAGCAGATCGTACGCGATGACGACAACCGGCACCTCCGAAAGAATCTTGGCACTGAGTTTCGTGCGGCCGATGCGGCGCTGAAGCTGGGCGAATGGCAATGGCGCGCCACCCTTCCACGGCATGATCTCGCCGTCGATCACCGTTCCGTCGGGAAGAAAGTCGGCCGCGCCGCTGATCTCGGGAAATCGATCGGTCACGAGCTCCTCACCGCGCGACCACACGAACGTCGCCCCATTTCGCCGAATCACCTGAGAGCGAATGCCGTCCCACTTCCATTCCGCCTGCCAATCGCCCGGCTTCCCCAGCGATTCGACCTCGCCCTCCAACGGGTAGGCGAGGAAGAATGGATAGGGACGCGAGACGTCGGCGTCGCCCGTCGCCTTCGAAACGAGCGCGGAGAAAAAGGCGGCGTTCGCCGTCCACGTGCCGGTGAGACGGCCGGCAATCGTCGCCTCATCGATGTCCGCCGCGCGCGCCAATGCCCGCACGACGAGCTGTTGCGACACACCAACGCGAAACCCGCCCGTTATGAGCTTGTTGAACACGAACCGCTCGGCACCATCGAGCTCTCGCCACGCACCCGTGATATTCCGCTCTTGCTCCGCCTCCGATTGTCGCGCGAGAGGGAGAATCCGCTGGTCGAGCCACTGGTGCAGCGGAACGTCGGAGGTGGCCGTCGCGTCGGGGAGGAGCAGCGAAATCGTCTCGGCAAGGTCGCCGACCGCGCTATATGACTCCTCGAATAGCCAATCCGGAATCGTCGATTCGGTCATCGCCCAGCCGGCGAGACGCCGAACGGGAATGAGACGCTTGGGCCGACCGCCGGAGAGGAAATACACCGCCCACGCCGCGTCGGCGGGATGGGCGGCGCGAAAATATTCGACCATCGCGTCGACCTTCTCGATCGTGCGCGTCGTTGCATCGATCGCCGAGTAGAGCTTCGCGAACCGCCTCACGCCGGCAACTCCTCGACGGGCACGTCGAGTGGCTCGTTGTCTTCCTCCCCTTCCCAATGACTCGAGAGCGGACGCGCGTCGATCCCGCGATCGCATAGCCAGCGCACCAACGCCTCGCGAGTCCCATGCGTCACCAGCACCGATTCGGCGCCCGTTCCGTCGATAGCCGCCAGAAGCGAAGGCCAATCGACGTGATCGGACAACACGAAACCGCGATCGACCGATCGACGCCGTCGCGCGCCGCGTAATCGCATCCATCCGGACGCGAAGCCCGTCGACAAGTCGCCGAAACGTCGCAGCCACGTCGATCCCGCGGCCGACGGCGGTGCGACGATGAGACTTCCTGAATAGTTATGTCCTTTGGGTAAATCGCCGGCGTATTGCGTCTCGACCAGGCGCACTCCAGCCGCGCGATAGTCGCGATTCAGTCGCTCGACCGCTCCGTGCGTGTACACCGGCCCGACGGGAGCGTCGGCCAAGCCTGCAAGCAACCGTTGCGCTTTTCCAAGGGCGTACCCGAACAGCACCGACGCGCGCCCGTCGTTCGAGTTCGCGTGCCACCAGTCGCGAATCTCCGCGAACACTTCACCTTCGGGTGTCCACCGGTAGATCGGCAGGCCGAACGTGCTTTCGGTGATGAACGTAGTGCACTTCACGAGCTCGAATGGCGTGCACGTGCTGTCGGGGTCGGTCTTATAGTCGCCCGACGCCACCCACACTTCGCCGCCGTGCTCCACGCGGATCTGCGATGAGCCGAGGATGTGGCCCGCCGGATGGAGCGAAACGCGCACGCCGTTGATGTCGACCGTCTCGCCGTAGTCGACCGACTGTATCGGCGCATCAGGGCCCATGCGCGTTCGAAGGACGCCCTCGCCTTCGCGCGAACAGAGGTACGCGCGCGAACCCCAGCGCGCGTGGTCGCCATGTGCGTGCGTGATGACCGCGCGGTCGACCGCTTCCCACGGATCGATGTGGAAACCGCCCGCTTCACAGAAGAGCCCGCGTGAGTCGATGCGAAGAAGTGCCATGCGTTCCGAATGATTTCTTTGCGGCCGTCGCAATGCAAGAATGTCCCCGCCCGATGCTCGCAACGCAGCTCGACTCGAGCGGCGGCGCGTATCAGTACGATCCTCAGCAAGGAAGCACAGGTGCAGGCGGAGATCTGTTTGGCGGATGGTTCTTCCGCCGAATTCCTGGTCCTCGTCGGTCGCACGAACCGCGCGCATATCGCATCAGTCGTCGCAAACGCGCGTCGAACGGTTCCCGTCGCTAGCGTTCTGAGGCACTCAGCCGTAGTCTTACCACAGTGCCTAGAAAGTCTAGTTCCACCCGACGCCGCCGTTCGTGGCTATTCTCCGTCTTCGCGAGTCTCGCGCTGGCGGCGCAGTTCGTTGTGGCGATTGCACCCCTGGCCGAAGGTCGTCAGGGAAAGAGCATGTCGGCGCACGTCGAATCGGGAACGACGAAGGGCCACTACGCGCACAACGAAGCGACCTGCGTCTCCTGCCAGGCTCGCTCGATGCACGGCGCAACGGCCAAACCAGATGTCGGGTTCGCGCACGACGGGCAGGTCGCCACGGCGATCATCGTCTCCGTCGATCGCGCCATTTCCGCCAGCGTCTCACCCCAAACAAATCCGCGCGCACCTCCCTCGGTGATCTGAGCCCGTAGTCGCAGTCGCAACACTCAGGTGTTCACCTTTTAGGGACAACATGCGCCTATTTCTAGGATTGTGCGCGCTCGTCGCGCACAGTACTGGTGCGTCACCGTTGGCAGCCCAGCGATCGGATTCGCTCGCGCTGTCGCGTCGACAGACCATCGCGGAAGCGCTTACGAGGAATGCGGGACTCGACGTCGCCCGAGAACAGGTCGCGGAAGCACGCGCGCGACGTGTCACGGCGATCGCCGTTCCCGACCCGACGCTCTCCGCCGCGTACGACCAAATCTCCGGACCATTCACGTTTGGCGGCGCGCCCGCCAAGCCCGTGTCGCTGGGAATCGCGGTTCCCTTTCCCGACAAGTTCCGGCTCAACAACCGCATCGGCCACGCCGACATCTCGGCGAACCTGTCCAACCTTCTCCTGCAACAGCAGGCCATCGCGGTGCAGGCGTCCCAGGCATACGACGGGCTACTCGTCGCCCTCAAGCATCGCGAGAATCTTCGCGAGGCGCAGACGCTGGCGAACGATTTCCTCACGCGCACGCAAGCTCGGTTCAACGCCGGAAGCGCCCCGCGGCTCGACGTGATTCAGGCGCAGGTCGGCGTGGCGCAGGCGGGCAACGATCTGATCGCCAACGAGCGGGACATCGCGGTGGCGCAGGCGACGCTCAATCGCACACTCGGCCGCTTTGCGGGTGCGCCGATCGTGCCGACCGACTCGCTCGATATGCCGGCGCCGCTGCCCGATTCGTCTTCCATAGAAGTGATGGCGCTCGCCAGTCGCCCCGAGCTCACGATTCTCCAGTATCAGCAGCAAGGCGCGCACGCAGCGACGAGTCTGACCAAAGAATTCTGGCTGCCCGAGCTCACGATGGCCGTGGGACGCGATTACGCCGCGCCGGGATCGCCGCTCTTCACGACCGGCATTTCGATGCCGATTCCCGCGCTCTTTTTTCAACACAGCCGTGGCGACATCGCGCTGGCGCAACATACAGAGCGCGAGCTCGACGCCACGTATCGCGACACGCGCGCCCAGGTGATTCAGGACGTTCGCTCCGCGTATGCCAATGCCAGCACCGCGATGCGACAGGTGTTGTTCATTCGCGATCAGTTGATTCCCGCGTCGCGCGAAGCCTATCGCGTCGCGTCCACCAGCTACTCACTCGGCGGCTCGTCGACGCTCGAAGTGATTGCCGCGCGCACGGCTTTGCTCAGCGCGGAATCACAACTTGCTGATGCGTTGGCCGCCGCAAACTCCGCACGCGCCGACCTCGACCGCGCGCTTGGCGCCCCCGTCCCGATCGGAGCAAGAAACCGATGAATATCTCTACTCTTCGCGCGCTGGCGGGAATCGTTGGTTTGACGATCTACGCTGCTGCGTGCTCCAAGCCCGAAATGACCACGGCCGATTCAACGAAGGCCGTGACGCCGGGCACGTTCACGATTACCGAAGAACAGAAGGCACGGATTCACATCGTCATGGTGCAGCCCACCACGTTTCGTCCGCAGGTCGAGGCGACCGGCACGGTTGCATTCAACGGCAACAAGTCCACGCAGGTGCTCTCTCCGGTTTCCGGACCGGCGACGCGAGTCATCGGCGACGTCGGAATGAATGTCACTCGTGGCCAGCCGCTCGCGTACGTCGCGTCGCCCGACTTCGCGTCGGCCGTCGCGGATTATCGCAAGGCGGAGAACGCCTTCCGCCAGGCGAAGCGAGTCGCCGATCGCGACTCCGCGCTCTTCAAGAACGACGCGCTCGCGCGCGCGGATCTCGAGCAGGCGCAGTCGGATCTTTCCGCGTCGGAGGCCGACGTCGAATCCGCCGTGCAAGAAATGCGGTCGCTCGGCGTTGAGGATTCTCAAATACAAGCCGTGAAGGACGGCAAGAGCGCGTCGATCGAAGCAATCATTCGCGCGCCAATCGAAGGGACCGTCGTCGAGAAGCTGATCGCCGATGGACAGTTGCTTCAAGCCGGCAGCACGCCGGTGTTCACCATCGCCGATCTGAGCACGATGTGGGTGATGGCAAACATTTTCGCGAACGATCTTCACGACGTCGGCGTCGGCCAGTCGGTCGACATCGTCACGCCGGCCAACACGGTGCCGATTCAAGGCAAGGTCGACTACATCGCGTCGATGGCCGATCCCGCGACAAACGCGGTGCTGGTTCGCGTCCTCGTGCCGAACGCCAACCGCGCACTGCGCCGCGACATGTTTGTGCAGGTCCAAGTGAAGTCGACGCAAGAGCACCACGGGCTGCTGGTGCCGACGTCGTCCGTCATGCGCGACGATCAGAATCTTCCGTACGTCTACATCGCGAACGCCAACAATGGCTACACGCGTCGACGCGTGGACCTCGGCCGTCGCGTCGGCGATCAATATGAGATCACGAATGGGCTGGTCGCGGGCGACAAGGTCGTCGCCGAGGGCGCGCTGTTCCTCCAATTCGCGGAGACGCAGTGAGCGGGCCAAACCACCCGGTCGGTGACCCGCATGTCGCGGAACCGGTCGAAAAGGAGAGAGGCAAAACCGGCCCGATTCAACGTCTGGTCGAAGCATCGGTCATGCAGCCGCTGCTCGTTGCCATCGTCGCGATCGGCATCATTGCCGGCGGTATTTTTTCGCTGAACCGTCTTCCGGTCGACGCATATCCCGACGTGTCGCCTGTTGGCGTGAACCTGACGACCCAGTGGCCCGGGCACGCGGCGGAAGAGGTCGAGCGCCTCATCAGCGTTCCGCTCGAGACGGAGCTGAACGGTTTGCCTGACATCGTCGCGCTTCGCTCGGAGTCGCTGTACGGGCTATCCAGCGTTCGCGTCACATTCGGCGAAGGCACCGACCTCTGGTTTGCGCGCGAACAAGTGTTTGAGCGACTCGCCGGCGCGGGACTGCCCGACGGCGTGAGCCCGGACGTCGAAGCACCGTTCTCGCCCTCAGGACTGGTTTACCGATATGTGATTCAGAGTTCCGACCGATCGGCGATGGACTTGCACGTCATGCAGGATTGGGTGCTCGACAAAGCATTCCGTGCGGTTCCAGGCGTCGCGGACGTCGCGTCGCTTGGCGGCGAGACGATGCAATACCAAGTGAATGTCGACCCGACCAAACTCGCTGGTGCGGGCCTGTCGATCGACGATCTTCAGAGCGCGCTAACCGCCAACAACAGCAACGGCGGCGGCGGATTCTACTCCGAGGGCGGGCAGTTCTTCTACGTCCGCGGCCTTGGGCGGGTAGTGACCCTCGACGACATCGGCAACGTCGTCATCACGGTGAAGAACAACGTCCCGGTGCTCGTCAAAGACGTCGCGACCGTCGAGATCGGCCACGCTCCGCGCCTCGGCCAATTCGGATACAACAAGCAGAATGACGCGGTCGAAGGCATCATCCTCATGCGAAAGGGGGAGCAGGCGCAGGTCGTCCTCAAACGCGTCGAGGAGAAGGTCGCGCAGCTGAACGATCACGTCCTGCCGAAGGACGTGAAGGTCCTTCCGTTTTACGACCGCAGTGATCTCATCGCGCTCACGATCGGCACGGTGCGCGAAAATCTCATTCGCGGAATCGCGCTCGTCGTCGTCGTGCTGATCTTCTTCCTGTACGACGTGCGATCAGGCCTGATCGTCGCCGTGACGGTTCCGTTATCGCTGCTCATCGCCTTCATGCTGCTCGATCTGCGCAACATTCCGGCGAACCTGCTCTCGATCGGCGCCATCGACTTCGGTATTCTCGTCGACGGCGCGGTCGTGATGGTCGAGAACATATACCGACAGCTTGCCGAGCGATACGGCACGACGTATCGCGTGCGAGATGTGATTTTCAGTGCCGCATCGGAAGTGAACCGGCCGATCGTCTACGCAATCGCGGTGATCGTTGCCGCGTTCTTGCCGATCTACGCGCTCACCGGTCCATCGGGCAAACTGTTTCGCCCAATGGCCGACACCACGATCTACGCTTTGCTTGGATCGCTCGCGCTAACCCTTACTGTAATCCCAGTCCTGTGCGCGGTCGTGCTCCGCGGCGGGGTGAAAGAGCGGCGCAATCCCGTGTTCGAGTGGATCAAGGACCGGTACGCGACGGGCCTCGACTGGTGTCTCGAGCACACTCGCTCCACCGTCGTCGGATCGTTGATCATTTTTGCGGTCTGCGTGGTCATCGCGATGACGCGAGGTGGCGAATTCATGCCGAAGCTCGACGAAGGCGCACTGTGGGTGCGCGCGACGATGCCGTACACGATCTCATTCGAAGAGTCCTCGGCGATCGTGCCACAAATTCGCGCTATCCTCTCGAGCTTTCCTGAAGTGACGACGGTCGCGTCCGAACACGGACGAGACGACGGCGGCACCGATCCGACAGGATTCTTCAACGCCGAGTTTTTCGTCGGCCTCAAGCCGTATGGCGAGTGGCACGGCCACTTCAAGTCGAAGCCGGAACTGATCGACGCCATCAACAAGAAGCTCTCGGCCTTTCCCGGCATCACCTTCAACTTCACCCAGCCCGCTGAAGACGCGGTCGACGAAGCCCTCACCGGCCTCAAAAGCTCGCTCGACGTGAAGGTTTTTGGAACTGACTTGGGCATCCTTGAAACCAAGGGTCGTCAGATCAAGAGTATCATCGAAAAGGTTCCGGGTATCAAGCAGGTTACGCTCGTACAGGAACTCGGCCAGCCGAGTCTCACGATCACCGTCGATCGGGCAAAGATGGCGCGATACGGACTGTCGTCGGACGCGATCAACAACCTGATCGGAGCCGCGGTCGGCGGCGTCACCACGACGCAGGTGGTACAGGGCGAGCGAACGTTCGATCTCGTCGTGCGGCTGCAGGAGAAATTCCGCGGCACTCCTGACCAAATCGGAAACATCCTGCTCGCGACGCCGAGCGGGCAGCAGGTGCCGCTACGGGAGGTCGCCGATATTCAGGTCGCGAACGGCGCCGCGTTCATCTACCGGCAGGACAACTCGCGCTACATCGGCGTCCAGTATTCGATCGAAGGACGCGACCTCGCCAGCGCGGTCGCCGAAGCACGCGCGGCGGTCGACAAGCAGCTGAAGCTGCCGAACGGCTACTCAACGCGCTGGGGCGGCGAGTTCGAGGAGTACACGGCGTCGAAGGCGCAGATGAACATCGTGCTTCCAATCACGGTGCTGCTCATCTTCTCGATCCTGTTCGTGCTGTATCACAACTTTAAATTCCCGCTCATCACGGTCGTCGGCGTGATTCTCTCCGCGCCGCTCGGCGGATTGCTCGCGATGTTGATCACCGATACGCCGTTCTCCGTATCGTCGATGATCGGCTTCCTCGCGCTGTTCGGCGTGTCGGTACAAACCGCGGTCGTGTACATCTCGTACGTGAACGAACTTCGACTCGGCGGATCGACCATCAAGCACGCAACGCGTTCGGCGGCCTTGTTGCGACTTCGGCCAATCATGATGACGGCCCTCGTTGCCGCACTCGGCTTGCTGCCGGCTGCGCTCTCGACCGGCGTCGGATCCGATACACAGAAGCCGTTCGCGTTGGTGATCGTCGGCGGTTTGTTCTCGCGCCTGTTGATCAGTGTATTCCTGATGCCGGTGCTCTATTTGTTGACGGCGCGTGAAGGCGATCATCTGGAGGTTTGATTCTCGGTGGTCCCGACGACACGGGCCGCAATTTACAAATCGCCGCGATTGGAGACATGGAAAGGTGTCGCCGCTATTACAAGTCGCAGCGATTGGAGACATGGAAGGTGTCGCCGCGATTTACAAGTCACCACTAACTAGTGTCCGTCCTGAAACTCTGATTGAGTGATTTCAGCGGTGGGAAACGAGTGACGCATCCGGTGATGGTGCGCCCGCCCGAACGATGTAGGTTGGTGTTGTCGAGACACCCAACGCCATCGTGAGGAGGCACCGCCGGATGCGTCACATGTCACCGCAGCTTCCGCTCACCGCGCCGTGGATTGACCACGCGCATGCCGCCGACTTGGCGGCCATCAGCGCGGTGCTCGATGAGCAAGCTGGGCTCGCGCTGCTCGTTCAGCAAGACCTCGAAGCGGGCTGCCCCAAGAATGCACGCACCGGCCGAGCGGGGCTCACCGGCGATCAGACGCTTCGCATTCTCGTCGTCCGTCAGCTGACGGGCTGGTCCTACGCCAAGTTAGCGTTTCATCTCGCGGACTCGAAGACGTACCAGACGTTCTGTCGACTTAGCCGGTAGTTTCATAAGTATGGCAACGTATTTTCTTGCTGAATGCTGCTCGGGTGGCATATCATTCCTCGTCCCAGCAGACGAGGATCAATCATGCCGCGGGAAAGCCCGTTTACCATCACGCTATCGC
>JBDTAE010000214.1:0-3181 GCA_039924785.1 Gemmatimonadaceae bacterium
GCGCTCGCGACATCCTCAGCGAACGCATCGCCGAAGACGCCGAGACCCGCGGCTGGGTCCGCGACCTGACGCGCCGCAAGGGAACCGTGTCGGCGCACGCGGTTGCCGGCAAAGAAAAAGAAGTCTCCAAGTTCCAGGACTATTACGACTTCTCTGAACCACTCGGCACAATTCCCTCGCATCGAGTGCTCGCGGTTCGACGCGGTGAGGAGGAAGACGTGCTCGCGTGGTCGATCGCGGCGCCGACCGAAGAGATCGGTCGCGGTCTGAATGCGCGCGTCACGGCGGGACGCAAAGCGACCGCGCAACTCGAGAAGGTCGCACTCGACGCATACAAGCGACTCATCAGCTTCGGCATCGAAGTCGAGCTGCGTCTGGAGCTCAAGACGCGCGCCGACGACGAAGCGATTGCCGTCTTCGGTCGCAACCTCGAGCAGTTGCTTCTCGCCGCGCCGGCGGGCGAACGTATCGTCATCGGGCTTGACCCCGGCTTCCGCACGGGCGTGAAGGTCGCGGCGGTTTCGGCGACGGGCGCAGTGTTGCACACCGACGCATGGATGCTCCATCAACCGGATCGATTCTCCGCCGCGTTGGTTCGTCTCGCAACGTCCTCCGGCGCGGAGCTCATCGCCATCGGTAACGGTACCGCGAGCCGGGAGACGGAAGCTCTGGTGCGCGAAACGTTGCGCGCATCAGGAATCGCGAAAGTGCCGCAAGTGGTCGTCGTGAGCGAAGCGGGTGCGTCTGTCTATTCCGCGTCGGAGCTTGCCGTGGCCGAGTTGCCGGGGCTCGACGTTTCGTTGCGCGGTGCGGTGTCGATCGCGCGACGCCTGCAGGATCCGCTCGCCGAGTTGGTGAAGATCGACCCGAAGTCGATTGGCGTTGGGCAGTATCAGCACGACGTCGATCAGCGAAGACTCAAGAAGCGTCTCGAGGACATCGTCGTGAGCGCCGTGAATCGCGTCGGCGTCGAGGTGAACACGGCGTCGGTCGCGCTGCTGTCCTATGTGTCGGGCATTGGGCCGGCGTTGGCCGAGAACATTGTGAAGGCGCGCGACGAACAGGGCGGCTTCGACTCACGTCGCGCCTTGCTCAAAGTCCCTCGGCTCGGTGCAAAGGCGTACGAGCAAGCCGCGGGCTTTCTACGTGTGCGCGGTGGAACGCATCCGCTCGATGCGAGCGCCGTGCATCCCGAGCGATACGCGCTCGTGGAACGCATGGCCGCGGACGTCGGTGCGACGTTGCCGCAATTGATCGCGGACGAGGCGAAGGTTGCCGCGATCGATTTGCCGCGGTACGTGTCCGACGACGTCGGTTTGCCGACGCTCAAGGATATCCTCATGGAGCTCAGCAAGCCGGGTCGTGACCCGCGCGCCGAGTTCGAGGCTTTCGCGTTTCGTGATGACGTGACGCAGCCGAAGGACCTGAGCGAGGGCATGGAGCTCGAGGGGATCGTCACCAACATCGTGGCGTTCGGCGCGTTCGTCGACGTAGGCGTGCATCAGGATGGTCTCGTGCACGTGTCGCAGCTTGCCGATCGCTATGTCACCGATCCGAATCAGGTCGTGACCGTGGGACAGCGCGTGAAGGTGCGCGTGATGTCGATCGATCTTCAGCGGAACCGAATTGCGCTCACGATGAAGTCGGCGAACGCGCCCGGCCGGCCGACTGGTCCTGCGGCGCAGGAACGCGGTCGTGGTACTTCGAATCAGCAGAAGGCGAAGCCAGTCGCGCCGCCGGTGGTGCCGCCAGTGGTGCCGAAGTCCGGGACTATCGCATCGAACGGAATGCGATTCAAGTAGGACTAAACCGACATCGGATCGTCGTCGCCGATTGGTGGTGCGCATGGCGGAAGAGGTTGTCTCCGCGCGACCTGGCACTACTGCCGATACAGCTTGGCAGTATTGCCACCGGCTCGCGCTCTGACAACCTCTTCCGCCACGCTCGGGAATATCACAGTCGGCAACAATCGATGGTGGTTCGGCAGCTTGCTTCGTGTGTAGTGCTGCTCCTCCTCGTCGCTCGCGCGGCGACAACATCGTTGTCGGAGTGCGCGCGTCCATCTTCCTCGCCGGTGCGAACAGTCGGCAGCGTAGCGAGCGCGTTCACGCTTCCGTGTCCGCCGTTATTTGACTCGCCCGCGTGTGAGCGAGACATTCGCGGTGGCTGCCGGTGCAGGATTGCAGCAGACACGCGCGCGCGAGGCCGACACTACGATCCGAGAACATCGTTTGGATTTGAAGAGCCCGGCGGTCGAGTGCAAGCGAGTGCCCGGAGCGCGAGCCGGCGGCAATACTGCCAAGCTCCATCGGCAGTATTGCCAGGTCGCGCGGAGGGTACTCGGTCGCACTCGACGGCGCACCGGCACTTGTAAATGCCTCATCAGATCCGAATCTGGTCGTAGCGCGACACCGGATCGTCGCCATGACGCCCGGTGTCGATTACGCGGTTATCCCGGGTGGGAGTGGCGCCACGTCCAGTACTCGCGTTGCTCTTCGGCGCGGCGTCGCTCGAACTCGATGTGATCCATTCGCCGCTCCGCTTCCCAGCGCCGGTACGCTGCATCTTCGCGCGAATCCCAACGATGATGATCGTTGTTGACGCTGTCGAAGTAGTCGCGGTTTCGGGCGCACGCGGTGAGCGATGTCGTCAGCGTCATCGCGGTCAAACCGAACGCGAGTGAACGTACCAGTCTCGGAAAGCGCATATACGGGTCTCTTACCGGTGATTAAGAAATACATATGGCCCTAAGCACGAGATCTTGCACGTTTCGCGCCGGATGCCGCCGTGAGGCGCGGCGGTCTTCCCAGGCGGGAGCGGGAGAACGGTATCCTGCGGGCTTGCTAGAATCAAAAGTCATGAAACGATTCGACGTCGCAGGAAACGTTTCGATGGCGGGTTCTCGACGAAGGTGATGTACGGTGGGACATGCCAACTATCAGCAGTTTCTACGGCGTGATCATACGAATGTTCTGGGGCGATCACGCCCCGCCGCATTTTCATGCGATCTACGGTGAGCACGAAGCGGTCATCGCAATTCAGAACCTTCGGATCAGAGGTGGTCGGACTGATTAAGACAGTCAGGCGGCATTCGTAGGTACACGACCGCGGGGTGAAACCGCCGACGGTTTCGACGGTTTAGCAAAGTATACCGCGTCGGGGGTTCGACGACCGAGTGCGG
>JBDTAE010000215.1:0-47051 GCA_039924785.1 Gemmatimonadaceae bacterium
GGTAAGCCTGCTCGCGCAATGGATGATGACGCGCAAGCTGCTCGAGAACTGGACCGTTTGGGTTGCCGTCGACGTCGTCTACATCTGTATGTTCATATTCAAAGGGTTATATCTCACCGCGGCGAACTACGCCGTGTACCTCGTGCTCGCCGTTCTCGGACACTTCACATGGACACGATCGCTCGCCGCCGCGGCTTGACGCGCGTTGTGTTGACGGGATCGGAATCGACGGGGAAGACGACTCTCGCCGAACGGCTCGCGACGTATTACGATGCCGTGCTCATCCACGAATTCGTGCGACGCTATGCCGAGGAGAAGGGAGCGCCGCTGGGTTTCGGCGACCATGGTCCGATTGCTCGTGGACAGATGGCGCTCGAGGACGAAGGAATCGCTGGCGCCACCGGGCTCGTCGTGCAAGATACGGATATGTTGAGCACGGTGGTGTACTGCAATCACTATTTCGGTCGATGCCCACCGTGGATCGAGGAGACGGCGTCTGAGCGTCGTCCAGATCTCTACTTGCTTTGCGACATCGACATCCCATGGATTGCCGACGGCATTCGCGACCGGGGTGAACAGCGCGACGAAATGCGGGAACTCTTTCGTGCGACGGTGATGTCGAGCGGCGTGCCCGTCGCCGGCATTCACGGCGATGGTGACGAACGATTCCAGCGTGCGGTTGACGCGATCGACGAGCTGTTGTTGATCCAGCCGCCCAAATAGACCAGGCATGGTTCCGCGCCCATCGTTCATCGCGCGCTGCGATGCTTGCCTGGTTGTGCTTCGCGCGGTAGCATCTTCATAAATCCCTTCTCATTCCCGAGGAAATTTCGATGCGTCGCGGAATCGCCAGCGTGTTCGCCGTCCTTTCCCTCGCATCGGTTGCGAGCGCGCAATCGAAACGTCCGATGTCTTTCGCCGACATCATGGACATCAAGAACCTCGGCACGGTGGCGTTGTCGCCCGACGGCTCGGCCGTCGCGTACTCCGTCAGTTTCTGGGATCACCCAAACGCGCGACCCGCGGTCGACTCGACGAAGCCCGACACCGCGAAGGGCGATAAGCACGACGTTCGCTCGCACTTGTGGACGGTGAGCACATCCGGCGGGGCGCCGCGACAGCTGACGTTCGGCGAGCGCGGCGAATCGTCGCCGGCGTGGTCCCCCGACGGACGCTCGCTCGCGTTCCTTGCCGCGCGTGGAACCGGCGACGATGTGAAAACGCAAATATGGATTCTGCCAATGGGGGGCGGCGAGGCATATCCGCTGTCGGCATCGAAGGAAGCGATCAGCGGTTTCGCCTGGTCGCATGATGGCAAGCGCCTCGCGTTCCTTGCCGTCGACACGCTGCCAAAGGACGACGAGGCGAAGCGCAAACGTCGAGATGACCCCGCGGTGTACGAGGGCGGGTTGCGCCTGTCGCATGTGTGGGTGATCGACGTCGACAGCAAAAGGGCGTCGGAGGTCGTGCATGGGGCCTACACCGTGAAGGGTGCGCCGGCCTGGTCCCCCGACGGGTTGCGCCTCGCATATCAAGCGTCGCCCACGACCTTGCTTCGTGAGACGCGCACCGATGCGTATCTCGTGTCGCTGGCCGACAAGAGGAGCGAAAAGATCTCCGGTCATTCCGACGTCGCGTCCACGCCGGCGTGGTCGCCGGACGGTCGCACGCTCGCATACACGGTGCTTCCGCAGGAGCACGCCGAGCGCGCCGACAGCATTTCCGACGTCGAGATCGGCAACAACCATTTGATTCTGTATGACGTAGCGGCCCGAACCAGCAGGGACACCTACGACGCAAAGGCCGACGTCTCCGAGGGCACGCCACAGTGGACTCGCGACGGCAAGAGAATCCTGTTCGTGACCGGCGAGCGGGCGTACAACGCGGTTTACGCCTACGACGTCGCGACCGGGGCGCTCGGCAAGGTCGTTGATAAAACGCTCATGGGCGGATTCTCGCAGTCTGCCGATGGGCATGCGGTTGCCTTCGCGATGGGAACGGCCGACGCGCCGTCCGACATCTATCTGTCCGATATCGGCTTCACGTCGCCGAGCAAGCTCACCGATATCAACCCGCAGCTGCGGAACATCGCACTCGGCGAAACCGAAATCGTGACGTGGAGGAGCAAGGACGGCACGCCGGTCGAGGGCGTGCTTCTCAAGCCGGTCGGGTATCAGGCTGGACGCCGCTATCCGCTGCTCGTCGAGGCGCATGGCGGTCCCACCGGCTCGACCAGCGCCGCGTTCAAAGCGAATTGGGGTTCGCCGGGCCAGGTGTGGGCGGGCCAAGGATGGGCTGTGCTCTATCCGAATCCGCGCGGCAGCACGGGTTACGGCGAAAAATTCACGCGCGCCAACATCATGGATTGGGGCGGCGGCGACTACCGCGACATCATGTCCGGCGTGGACGACATGGTGAAGCGCGGCCTCGCCGACTCGACGAAGCTCGCGTTCGAGGGCTGGAGTTACGGCGGCTACATGACCGCGTGGACGGTCAGCCAGACGAGCCGCTTCAAAGCGGCGCGCATGGGTGCCGGGCTCTCCGATCTGCAGAGCATGTACGGCACGACCGACATCCCGGGGTACATTGGCACGTTCTTCAGCGGCGTTCCCACGCAGAAGAACCTCGACTTCTACCGCGCGCGCTCGGCCATCACGTTCGTCGACCAGGTAACGACGCCGCTCCTCATTCTGCAAGGCGGCAGCGACGAACGCGTGCCCGTGGGGCAGTCGATGGAGTATTATAGAGCTCTCAAGGATCGCGGCAAGACGGTGCAGCTCGTGTTCTATCCGCGCGAGGGACACGGATTCTCCGAATACTACCATCAGCTCGACAAGATGCGTCGCGAGTACGACTGGATTACGAAGTACACGCTCGGGACCACGCCGAGCCAGCGCGCGCTGGTCCCGTGACGAGCGAACGCTGATCGTCTCGAGTTCACGCCGTCGTTCCGACTCCGACACGGCGAATGGTCCCGCGGAACACCACGCGAATTCTGAGAAATAGAAAGAGCGCGACCGCCGCGAGCGATACGACGAAGCCCCACCACAATCCGACCGCTCCAAGCGACGTGCGAAACCCAAAATACCAACTCACGGGAACGCCGATGAGCCAGTACGCGGCGAGCATGACGAGCAGAGGAATCGTCGTGTCGCCGGCGCCACGAAGAACGCCTGCCCCCACGGCTTGCGCACCGTCGAACACCTGAAAGACGCCGGCGATTGGGATCAACACCGCGGAAAGCGCGATCACCGCCGGATCGGACGTGAAGGCCCGCGCCAGCAGCACCGGCATTGAGAGAAATATGACGCCGGTGAGCGTCATGAATCCGACGCCGCAAATATAGCCCGCGCGAATCGCAGCGCGCGCACGCGTCGTGTCGCCGGCGCCGATCGCATTGCCGACCCGCACCGCCGTCGCCGTCGCCACGCCGAGCGGCACCATGAACGTAAGCGCGGCAAGCGAGATTGCGATCTGGTGCGCCGCCATCTGCGTCGTGCCGATGACGCCCATCAATAGTCCGATCGCGCAAAAGGCTCCGACCTCCAGCGTCTGCTGCCCGCCGATCGGGGCGCCGATGGCCAGCATTCCCCAGATCGCCGACCAGCGAAGGACGTCTGAGCGCAGCGGCATCAACAACCCTCGCAGATCCCGCCACGCGAGCAGGAGCAGCATCGCGCCCATGATCCACCGGCTGACCGACGTCGCAAGCGCGCTGCCCGATACCCCCATCGCCGGGCTGCCGAGGTGCCCGTACACGAACACCCAATTCAGCATGACGTTCGCAACGTTCGAAACGATCACCGTCCACACGATCGGCGCCACTCGATGCATGGCCTGGAGGCTCTGTCGCAGCACGAAGAACGCGAGATACGGAAGCACGCCGTAGATCGAAATTCGCAAATAGCTCGCCGCTGCCGGAACGATCTCCTCAGACTGTCCGAGGGCGCGCAACGCCGGCCCCGATGGCGCGAGCAGCAACGCGGTCAACACGGTGAGCCCGAGCGCGATCGCTAACCCACGCTGAATCGCGCGCGCCACCGTTTCGGTTTCCCCTGCACCAACCGCCTGCGCGACGAGCGGGTCGAGCGCCATGAGCGTGCCGATCGCGAAAATCGATACGATGTTGAAGTACAGCGTACCCAGAGCTACCGCGGCGAGCACGGGCGCGGAAATACGTCCGACCATCAACGTGTCCACCACGCCCATCGACATGAATCCGATCTGGACGAACACGACCGGAATCGCGAGACGAATCGTCGCCCGCAACTCCGATGGTTCACCGCTAGCTTTCGAACTCATGCGCATTCGCTGTCTCGTAACCTGTTTTGTTGCCGCCTCCTCGATCACCGTCGCGGGCGCGGCATACGCTCAGGACATCTCGGTCATGGCGCAAGCAATTCCCGTCGTGACACGAGCCGATCCCACCGCGACGCGCACGGCGCTCACCGAAGGCTATCTGTCACAACCGGTGCTGATGGCGCACGCCTCCTACGATTGGCTGCGCGCCGTGTCGACGTTGAACCTAGAGGGTCTGACGCTCAAACGCGGCGAATTGAGCACGGGCGGCTATGGCGAAGGATACGTCGACCGCCGTCACCCGCATTCGTACGTTCACCAACTTCTCATCGGCGTGGAACACTCGGTCGGTCGCACCGACGCATCGCTCTTCTTCGGACGCGGTTTCGCGCCGTTTGGAAGCGACGACCCGATGATGCGGCCCCTCGAGAAATTTCCGATCAATCACCACCTCTCACAAATTCTCGAACGCGTGGTCGGCGTGGTCGCCGTTCGGCGCGGACCGCTCATCGGCGAATTCGGCACCTTCAACGGCGACGAACCAACGTCGCCCGGTTCGTCTCCGGACTTTCACCGTTTCGGCGATTCGTGGTCGGCGCGTCTGACCGCGCTCCCGTTAAAAGAACTCGAATTTAGCGCGAGCACCGCCCGCGTTCGTTCGCCGGAGGTGCGCGTCGCGCAGGCTGGGCTCGACCAACGCAAGGAAAATGTCGTGGCTCGATGGAATCGCGAGACGCCAGACAGCTGGCGTTACGCGCTGGCCGAGTATGCGAAGACCGGCGAACGCGATCAGGGCGCCCTAGTGACGTCGCTCTCCAGCATCCTCGGCGAAGCGGCCTACTGTAAGAGTGGAGTCATCGTGTCTGGGCGTCTCGAACGCACCGACCGCGCAGAGGAAGAACAGCTTGCCGATCCGTTTCGCACGCCACGCCCCTCGGTCGATCTCGCCAATCTCGGCGTTTCCCGCTGGACGACGATCACGGCTTCGATTTCTTCGCCGGCCGCATCTATCGGTTTCGTCTCTGGCCGTCCCTTCGTCGAAATCGAGCGCTTGGCGGTGGGCGCGGGCACGCCTGCGGGAATCTTCAGCGCGCTGAATCGGTATGGCGCTGATCGAATGTGGATGCTGTCCGCCGGCATTCGTCTCCGCGCCGGAATGATGCACGACAGAATGGGACGCTACGGCGCGGCAGTCCCCGAAGGTTCTATGGCGGGCATGGCAATGGGAACTTCCCACTCGTCGGCCGAGTCAGATGTGATGCCGGGTATGTCGATGGGCCCCTCGAGTCCAAAGAATCGATGCAGCGTGTGAAGTACGTTTTGCCGCTGGCCGTAACCGCCGTCTTGGTGTCCTCCGCTTGCTCGGATGCCGCGAGCAATCCGAATACTCCTGCGGCGCCGACATCGTGCTCAGGCGTGAGTCTGACGAGCGCCACGCCTGCCGCGAACGAGATGAGCGTTCTTGGAATCGGCCTCGACACCGTTCGGTATCAGGCGGAGATCGCCGTGCGTGGCAATATCGCGTATACGAGCACGTGGAACGTCCGTCGCGCACAGGGAAACAAGATCAACGTATGGGACGTGAGCGCTGCCTGCCCCGTTCTCCTGGATTCGCTAATCGTCACCGGGGCGATCACGACTGGCGACGTCACCGTGAGCGACGACGGTTCACTGCTCGTCGTCGCGACCGAATACAGCGGCGGCTCGATCGCGGTCTACAGCCTGACCGACCCGAAACATCCCGCGCTGTTGAGCCGCTTCTCGAACGACCAGACGTCCCCCGGCGTGCACACCGCGAAGCTGGGACGCGTGAACGGAAAGCTCTATGCGTTTCTATCCATCGATCCGAGCGGCAATGCGGTTCCCGCGCGTCTCGTCACCGTCGACTTGAGCAACCCTAGCGCACCGACGCAGGTATACGTCAAGATCACCGGCAATCCGTACGTGCACGACACCTTCCAGCGCGACGGATATCTGTTCGTCGCGCTCTGGAATGACGGAATGGACATCTGGGACATCGGCGGCGGCGGAACCGGAGCAACACCCGCCGCGCCGCGGGTGCTCGGCAACGTCAAGACAATCGGCGGCGAGGTGCACAACGTCTGGTGGTACCACGACGCGAGCGGCGGCAAGAAGTACGCGTTCGTCGGCGAGGAGGGCCCGGGTACGATCGGCTCGAGCTCGCGGGGCGACATCCATGTCGTCGACGTTTCTGATTTCACCCATCCGAAAGAGGTCGCGTTCTATCATATCGACGGGGCGGGGACGCACAATTTCTCCGTCGATGAAACCCATGGGATTCTCTACGCGGCCTATTACAACGCCGGCGTCCGCGCCATCGACGTCCATGGAGACCTCGGCACTTGTGCATCGACGCAGCAAAATTTTGATGCGACGGCCAACCTTTTTCGATGCGACCTGCGTCTAATGGGGAGAGAGGTGGCGACAGGGCTCACGACGCTGAATCGGCCCGTCTACATCTGGGGTGTGCAGTACCTCAGCACCGGTAACGTGTATGCCTCCGACATGCTTAATGGCATCTGGAAGCTTTCGGCGGCCCGCTGACGGCTTTGGTGGGAAAATTGTCAGGATTTCGTAAAAACACGCGCCACAATGTGTTACGTGGTGACGAACAACCGTAGTGAACACAGTTGTTGTCGTTGACAAGCTTGTTGACCACTCCTAACGTCAGTGGAGTGCGGCAAATCATCCGGGAGCGTAGATGATGGTCGGCCCGATTGAGCGCATCCGCCGGTTGCTATCGAACCGCGCGTTTGTGCCGGTGTTGATGCTCGTCGTTTGCGTGAATACGCAACCCGATCCCACGCGTCGCGCGACGGGCTACGGAGGCGTGCTTCCCGTGCCCGGTCCCAGCGCGATGCCCTCGCCGTCGTCAACCAAGAGCGACTCAGCCGTCGTACAAAACCGACGCGACGTGCGCGCCGTTCGTGGGCGTGTGCTCTACGCCCCTGGCCATGCTCCGCACGACACGGTGGCGCTCCACGATGCTCGCGCGCATAAAACTGAATGTCCGGTTCAGCAGCGCATGGGCCAAGACCGCGGCGCGGCTGCGGCCCGGTCTTCCTGAGCGTTTCTTTCGCTCTTTCATAACTCGTAAATGCCTCGTCTCCGTACCGCAGCTGCGGCCGCGCTTTTCGTCATCCCCATTGTGGCCGGCGGCTTTCTCCTCGAGAAGCCGCCCGCGCGCGCAAACGCCTTGCTGTTCCAACAAGTGATGCAACTCGTGAACACGCAATACGTCGACACTCTTCCGCCCGGCGCAACATTCGAGAAGGCCGCCGAAGGGCTCGTCCGCGAGCTGAACGACCCGTACAGCGAACTGCTGTCGCCCAAGGCATCCGAAGACTTCAATCGCTCCACCGGCGGCCGGTACGGCGGAACCGGCATGCTGCTCGGCGATCAGGCGCCAGGTGTCGTCGTAGTCGATCGAGTGTTTCCGCACACGCCAGCCGAGGAAGGCGGAGTTCGCGCGGGCGATCGCGTGATTGCTGTAGATTCGGTTTCGACGGCGTCTGTTCCATTCGGAAAAGTGTCAGACTTGCTCCGCGGCGAGCCGGGTTCTCCCGTAACCGTGACATACGCGCGGCCCGGAGTTCCGGCGCCCATCAAGCTCAACTTCAAGCGGCGCGTCGTCCGCGTGCCTGCCGTGGAGTACAGCGCGTTGCTCGGCGCCGGAAAGAACATCGGGTACATCCCGCTGCAGACGTTCAACGAGAACGCCGCCGATGAGGTGCAGAACGCGGTCGACTCGTTAGTGAAGGCCGGCGCGACCGGGATCGTGCTCGACATGCGCGACAACGGTGGCGGAATCGTCGACCAGGCCCTCGCGACATCGAGTCTATTTCTGCGCGAAGGCCAGGAGATCGTGAGCGTGCGCTCGCGCAATCAGCCCACCGAAACGATCAAATCAACGGGCAAGCATCTGGCGCTCACCATTCCGCTGGTCGTGATGGTCGACGGTGGATCGGCGAGCGCTACCGAAATCGTGACTGGCGCGCTGCAAGACCACGATCGCGCACTCGTCATCGGTACCACGTCGTTCGGAAAGGGCCTCGTGCAGTCAGTGTATTCATTGAACGGCGGCTACTTCCTCAAAATGACGACCGGCAAATGGTTCACGCCGAGCGGCCGTTCGATTCATCGCGAGCGAAAGCTGTTACCGAATGGCGATTTCGTCGAAGTGCATCCCGACTCGCTGCCCTCCGATGCGCCGCGTCCGGCATTCAAGTCCGACGCAGGTCGAACGGTGTTCGGCGGAGGCGGCATCCGTCCCGACCTCGTTATTGCTGACGATACGCTCTCGACGCTCGAACGTGGGTTTCTGCTATCGATCGCGCTCAAGCGCCAGGCGATCAATACGGTGCTGGCCGACTACGCGCTGGAGTTGAAGGGCAGTGTATCGTCTCCCGATTTCAAGGTTCCGCCCGCTTGGGCCGCAGAGATCATGCGTCGCATCAGCGCCTCGCCGGCCGAGACCAAGATCGATCCGAAGTATCAGACCACCGCGGAGACGTTCCTCACGCATGACTTGGAAAATCGCGTGACGCGCCTGACCTTCGGCGACGCCGCGGCAAAAGCGCGCGATGTGTCGGAAGACCACCCGCTGACGAAGGCGCTCGACCTGCTGCTAGGAAAGAAGACCCAGGCCGATCTGCTCGCGGCGGCCCCTGCGCCGCGCTGATCTGACGGTGTAGCTTTTCTGGGGTGACCGACGACAAAAATGCGGCACCCCATCCGCACACACATCACCTTCGCGTGCAGCGCACGGCACGCTACTTCACGCTCGGCGGCGAGAGTGGCCACATTCGCGCCGTGTGGTTCGTGCTGCATGGGTACGGCCAGTTGGCCGGCGATTTCATTCGCTATTTCGCCGATCTGGCCGATGAGCATTCTCTCATCGCCGCGCCGGAGGCGATGAATCGGTTCTACCTTGTCGGAATCAACAAGCCTGCGGCGGAACGTCCGGTCGGGGCCACGTGGATGACGCGGGAAGACCGCGCGAGCGAGATCGCCGACTATGTCGAGTATCTCGATGCCCTGCGCGACGACGTGGCGGACGCGTTCATTCGCCGGGGCGCTGCGCTGAACGTCATTGGATTTTCACAGGGCGCGGCGACGGCGACACGGTGGATCACGCACGGAAGAGTGCGTCCCAACCGCTTGATTTTGTGGGGTGGTCACATGCCGCCCGAAACCGACCTCGCGCGCGGGCATGCCGCGCTCCACGGCGCGCGGGTGACACTCGTCGTGGGAACCCGCGATCAGCATATTGACGACGCGGCGCTAGCGGCCGAGCAGGCGAGGCTCGACGCGGCATCGATACCGCACGACGTGATTCGCTTCGATGGTGGCCATGCGATCAACCGTCGCGTCTTCGATCAGTTGCGCACCGACGGTCCGCGTGGAACCGAGTCGGGCGTCTAGCCCGTGTTTATCACAATAGTTCTCGGCGCGGGGGCGGTTGCGCGCTGTTGCTGAGGACCCGTCGACAGATTCTGTCGCCGCATTAGGAAACGGGCGCCAGGAGGTCCAGCCGCGTTGAGCGCCGAAAAGGCAGACGACGTTGCGAACGTGGCAGTTGCGGTCGCGAATGTTGCACTCGTCGTCCCGAACAGCGCCCACAGGTCGTCGGCAGGCGTGATGGTCCTCGCGGAAATGACCCACACGTCGTCGGCAGGCGCGATCATCCTCGCGAAAATGACCCACACGTCATCGGCAGGCGCGATCATCCTCGCGGAAATGACCCACACGTCGTCGGCAGGCGCGATCATCCCCGCGAAAATGGCGCACACGTCGTCGGCCGGCGCGATGGTCCTCGCGGAAATGATCCCCATGTCGTCGGCAGGCGCCATGATCGTCACGAAACCTGCGATGATTGCGTCGAACGGCGCGACGGTCGTCCCGTCAGGACCGATCGTTATCGCGGCGGATCAAGCGGGATCGAGTGGTGGCTAACTGCTGAACGCGGACTGGAGCGGAATTGGGCGGACGGACGCGGAGACTGCGTTGAACAGGAGAATCGATAGACGATTCAGTGCAAAAAAGACAATTGAATGAGGTCTTTTTGAACGCGCCTGCGGACCTATTCTGCTCGAATAGGCATCGTGCAACCGGATAGCCTGGACGAACTCCGGTTCGGGTTACAGGCTGTAGCTGGCTTGGCCAGCTATGCTAGCTAGGCTGGTTTGTCCCGCGTCCGATCGATGAAGTTCGAGAGATCGCGCCGATCTTTTTTCGTCGGTCTCCCTTTTTCTTCGAAGACGAATGCGGGGGGCGCCATCTTGAGCTGCGAGGAGAGGCGCTCTCGCTCCGCCTTGCTCGCCTCGGTTTCGGAATAGAGCGTTTGCGCGACGGTCGCCGGGCCGCGGCGGTCCGACAAGATCCGAACGATTAGAATATGCTCATACGGGCCCTGGCGCAGCCGGACCTCGTCGCCCACCTTCAGCGTTTTGGCCGGCTTCGGACGGTCGCCATTGACCTCGATCTTTCCGCTGGCGATGGCCTCGGATGCAATCCCGCGCGTCTTATAGAACCGCGCCGCCCATAGCCACTTGTCGAGGCGCACTCGGTCGTCGCCCGACTCGTCGGCGTCGTGCCCGGATTTACCGTGGGATTTTGAGGATGAATGCGAGTCGCGCATCTTGGTGGCTACATTGTTCGTGTGAACACTAACGCCCGGCTTGGGGACGACCAACCGTGACCGACGCGATCGATCTATACGTGCATCGCTACCTCGCTCCTCAGGGCGACGACAAGCGAACCTTGCTCATGCTGCACGGCACTGGCGGCGACGAGAACGATCTCATTCAACTCGGTCAGATGCTTGCGCCCGACGCAGGGTTGCTGAGTCCGCGCGGAACGGTAAATGAAAACGGAGCGGCTCGCTTCTTCCGGCGTCATTCGGAAGGCGTGTTCGACGTTCCCGATCTTCACGCTCGGACGCAAGAACTCGCGGCTTGGCTAGCCGCAGCCGCTGCCAAGTACGGTTTCGATCCGGCACTCGTGTACGCCGTCGGTTTTTCGAACGGCGCCAACATCGCGACGAGCCTTCTTCTTTCGTTTCCCGAAACGCTTGCCGGCGCGGTCGTATTCCGGCCGATGGTTCCGTTCGTGCCTGAGCGACCGGTCTCGCTCGCCGGAAAGCGAGTGTTCGTCGGCGCAGGTGAATCCGACACGATCGTGCCGCCAGGGCACCCTGAACGCCTCGTGGAGCTCCTGGGGGTCCTAGGGGCCGAGGTGACGATCAAGTGGCAGCCGGCGGGACATAGCTTGGTGCGCGGCGATGTCTCGGAAGCTTACGAGTGGCTGAACGGTCCTTCGCCGGCAGAAGAAGAGTAGATCGGCGGGTGGCGACGAAGCGGGCGCTGCGGCCGGCGACGCTCTAGGGAAAAATCTGACAGGCGACCCTTGAAACCGTGTCTGGAATTATTATGTTACTGACGGGTCAGTAACATGTTCTTCTAGTCGTCGTCAGGAGTTTCGAAGTCGCGATGTCCAGTCCCCACGAGTCAGCCGCATTCCCTGAGCCACGCTGGCGTCGCCTCCCCGAGGAGCGCCCGCAGCAAATCATCGACGCCGCGTTGGCGGAGTTCGGTGATCGCGGGCTCGCCGGGACCAGGCTCGAGGATATCGCCAAGCGAGCCGGGCTCTCCAAGGGCACCATCTATCTCTACTTCCCCAACAAGGAAGAGCTGTTTCGAGAGGTAGTGCGCCGCAACGTCGTCAGCCAGCTCGAGGAAAACGAGCGCCGGTTGGGCGAGCAAGCGGTCTCGGCGACGGAGGCACTGACCGACTACATGCGCCGCTATTGGACGTTTATCCGTTCGTCGAAATTCGCACCGCTCTTTCGTCTAATTCATGCGGAGATTCACAACTTCCCGGATCTCGCTCGGTTTTACGCGGAGGAGGTCGTCGCTCGGGGCCAACGTCTCATTGCCGGCATCATCACGCGCGGCATCGAGACCGGCGAGTTTCGCGACGTCGACCCTTTCGTGGCAGCCCGAATGCTCGCGGCCCCGTTTGTGATGCACGGGCTGTGGTGTACCCACCGCGAGTGCTTCACGTCCGTCGCCAAGAAGACCGATGAACAGGTCCTCGACGAATTGATGCAGTTCTACCTCCACGCAATACAGCCGTGCACTTGCAACAGCCGTTCGAAGAGTGTGAGCACGCAATGACCGACGAGTGCCGCACGTTTCCGAAAATTCTTCGCGTCGGCGCGGGTCTGACCATGATCGCCGCGCTGCTTGCGTTTCTCGTTCGCTCCGCCGAGGCACAAGTGCCCGCGTCGCCGCCGCAACGACTGTCGCTCGCTGAGGCCGCGCATCTTGCAGCTTCGCAGACCGCCGGTGTGCAGAGCGCGCAGTTTCGCGTGCAGGAAGCTCAGGCGCGCGTTACCCAGTCTCGCTCGTCGCTGCTTCCGCAGGTCGAAGCGACGCCGAACTGGACGAATCATACCATCAACAGCGCCAGCTTCGGTTTCAATTTTCCGTCAGCACCTGGTGAGCCCCCGCTGCTCAAGCCGGACGGACAGATCATCGGTCCCGTCGGCCTGTACGATATTCGCGGTCAGGTGTCGCAGTCGCTGTACGATCCCGCCGCGATGCAGCGTGTGAAAGCGCTTCGCGCTACCGTCGATGCCGCCAACGCAGACGTGGCGACAGCGGCGGAGCAATCGGCGAGCAATGCGGCAATGCTCTATGTCCGCGCACTGCGCACCGACGCGAATCTGCAGGCGCGCACGGCCGATTCCGCACTCGCCGCGCAATTGGTTGGCATCGCCCAAGATCAACTGACCGCCGGAGTGGGCGTTGCACTCGACGTCACGCGCGCCCAGTCGCAGTTGGCAGGCTCCCGCTCGCAACTGATCTCTGCCCGCAACGATCGCGCGCGTTCGCGCCTCGATCTTCTCCGCGCGCTCAACCTCCCGCTTGACAGTCCGCTCGAGTTGACCGACTCGCTGTCGACGCTTCCGACGAACGACGCGACGACGGAGGAGGCCGCGGTGGATCAGGCGGTGCGCAACCGGCCGGACATTCGCGCGGCCGATGCACAGCTGGTCGCATCGCAACAGCAGCTCACGGCGATTCGCGCAACTCGATTGCCCACGGTTGGCGCGTTCGCGAACGACGGCGAGAACGGAATTCGTCTTAACAAATTGCTCAACACGTACACGTACGGCGTCCAGGTCTCGTGGTCGCTGTTCGAAGGTGGTCGGCGCGAAGGCCAAGTCCAGGAGCAGGAGGCCATGGCGCGCGACATCGAGGTCCGCCGTCGCGATCTTCGCCAGCAGGCGAGCGTCGACGTGCGGGGCGCCTTGCTTGATATCGCGTCGGCGCGCGAGCAGGTCGACGCAGCGCGCGACCGTCAGCGTCTCGCCGAACAGGAAGTGTCGCAGGCGCGCGACCGGTTCAGTGCCGGTGTCGCGGGCAACGCCGACGTGGTCACCGCGCTTTCGTTGTTGAACACATCACGTACGGGTCTGATCGACGCCCTCACCGCTTTGCAATCCGCTCGGGTGTCTCTTGCCCGCGCCGAAGGAACTGTCTCGCAGCTTCGCTAATCGCCACGATCACGCGGTACCACCATTTCGAAAACCAGAGCCATGGCAACAGCAGTTAAAGACGCCGATCAGTCTACCGGCCCGCGCGCGACCCCTGCACCGGCGGAGAAGCCCGGCGGCAAGCGCAAGTTCGTCCTTCCAATCGTTTTGATTCTCGTCGCACTCGGCGGCGTCTGGGCGTTCAAGCAGTGGAGTTACGGACGCGGCCACGAGAGTACCGATGATGCGGCGGTCGACGGACATCTCGAGCCGGTGCTCGCGAAGGTGAGCGGGTATGTCCAGTCCGTTGCGATCAGCGACAACGATCACGTGAAGGCCGACTCGGTCCTCGTCATGATCGATCCGTCCGAGTACAAAGTGCGCCTCGCGCAGGCCGAGGCGGACCTGCAGGCGGCGCGCGCAACGGCGGGCGGTGCAGGATCGGGCGGTCAGGCGCAGGGCCTCGTCGAGCAGGCCACGGGTCAGCGCGCGTCGCTCGATGCGCAAATCATGGCGGCTCGCGCGAATGAGCAAAAATCGAAGTCGGATCTTGCCCGCATGGAAGAGCTCGCGGGCAAGCAGGTCGTGTCGAAGATGCAGCTCGATGCGGCGCGTGCGGCATCCGAAGCCGCCAGCGCGAACGTCGTGGCCCTTCAGAGACAGACCGCGGCGGCGACAGGCTCGATCTCCAGCGCTGAGGCAGGCGTGCGCCTCGCGGGTGCCCGTCTTCAGGGCGCGCAAGCTGCCCGGGATAACGCCGCACTTCAGTTGAGCTATACGCGAGTCGCGGCCCCGGTCGCCGGGATCGTGTCGCGCTCACAGGTCGAACCGGGACAGTTGATCCAAGTTGGCCAGCCGCTGCTCACGATCGTGACGGACACTGGCATCTTCATCACAGCGAACTTCAAAGAGACGCAGTTGAACGACCTGCGGGTTGGACAGCCGGTGGAAATCGAAGTGGACGCCTATGGCGATGCGACCGCGACAGGCTGCGTCGAAAGTGTGAGTGCGGCGACGGGTTCGAAGTTCGCGCTGCTGCCGCCGGACAACGCCACCGGAAATTTCACGAAGGTCGTGCAGCGTGTTCCGGTTCGCATTCACGTGAAGAAAGGACTCGGTGATACGCGTCCACTTCGTCCCGGCATGTCCGTGACCGTGCACGTCGACACCAAGGCGGCGTTGGAAAAGTGCGAATGACGAACGGTTGATGGCTGAGGGTTCTGGAGTCGGACGGCGCCCGTTACGCCGTCTCGGAACCCTCAGCCATCAGCCATTCGCCGTCTCCCATTAGCCGTCTCCCATTAGCCGGATCATGGCCAACTCAACGACAATTACCGCCGGCGCTCGCGGCACCGCGGGCGCCTATGGCGCGACCGCGCGCGCGATCGCGCCGGCAGAAGACAAGTATAAATACAAATATTTTATCGCCATTGCGGTCACGCTCGCGGCGGTGCTCGAGCTGATCGACACGTCGATCGTCAACGTCGCCATCCCGCACATGATGGGCAACCTTGGCGCGACGCTCGATGAGATCTCGTGGGTGTCGACCGGCTACATCATCGCCAACGTCATCGTGATTCCAATGTCGGGCTGGCTCTCGGCGTACTTCGGCCGGAAGCGCTATCTCACCGGCTCGATCATGCTGTTCGTGGTGGCGTCATTTTTCTGCGGCGCGGCGACGTCGCTCTCGGGTCTCGTGTTCTGGCGTGTCGTGCAAGGTGTCGGCGGCGGTGCGTTGCTATCGACCGCGCAGGCCACGTTGTTCGAAGCCTTCCCGCCCTCGGAAATGGGCATCGGCCAGGCGATGTTCGGCGTCGGCGTCATGGTCGGACCGACGATCGGCCCCACGCTCGGTGGCTATATCGTCGACAACTACAACTGGCCGTGGATCTTCTACATCAACATTCCGCTCGGCATCATCGCGGCGTTGATGGTGTTGTCGTACGTGCACGATGCCGAGCACCAGGAGCGCGCCGAAAAGATCGACGTGCTCGGCTTCTTGTTGTTGGCCACGTGCGTCGGCACACTGCAGTACATGCTCGAAAAGGGCGAGCGGAACGACTGGTTCGATTCGAGGATGATTGTCGGCCTTGCGGCCACGTCGGCGATCACGTTCGTGCTGCTCATCTGGCGCGAACTCACTGTCGACGAGCCGATCATCAACTTACGAGTTCTCAAAAGCAGGCAGCTCGCGGCCGGCGTAAGTATCGCTGCCGGACTTGGCCTGGCGCTTTTCGGTTCGATTTTCGTGTTGCCGATCTTCCTCCAGAATCTGCACGGTCTCACAGCCAACCAGACCGGGCTGGTGATTCTGCCCGGCGCGATCGCGTCGGCCGTCACGATGGCGTTCGTCGGAAAGAACGCCAACAAGCTCGACGCGCGAATGACCGTGGCGATCGGCGCGATTCTGTTCTTCGTCGCGATGTGGATGCTGGCTCGAATGACACTCGTGAGCGGGCCGGAGGAAACGTTCTGGCCGCTGATTCTCCGCGGCGTCGGCCTCGGTCTGATCTTCGTGCCGCTCACCGGCGCGTCGATGGTGGATCTCACGGTGGGCGAGCTGGCGCAGGGCACCGGCATGTTCAATCTGACGCGGCAGCTCGGCGGCTCGCTCGGTATTGCGATCATGGCGACGCTCCTCACGCGCTTCACGACGCAGAAGAAAGCGTTGCTGACCGAACATCTCACGACGATGGATCCGGCGACACTCGGACGGCTCGACGGAATTACACGAGCGCTGATCGGCAGGGGTGCCGCACCGCTGGCCGCGAAACAGCAGGCGCTGTTCATGCTCGACCGGCAGGTGCAGGCACAGGCCAGCGTGCTCGCGTTTTCAAGAATCTATATTTTGAGCGGCGTCGTTCTTCTCGCGACGCTTCCGCTGCTCTTCGTGTTCAGGACCGGAAAGACCCGCGGGTCGATGGGAGCGGCGCACTAGCGTCTTCGCTTGTCGCCGGGGCATACCCTCGGCCACGAGCGCTCACCGGCCACGTCGTTTCGACGACGTCGCCGCGAATGCCGGCGATCACGTCGTTCAAGTGCACGACGATGCAGACGTGATTCGGAATCACGCGCACCTGGTCTCCCACGCGCGGCGCCCAGCTCGTTGATGAGAGATCCAGAATGCCGTGCTCTTCGGACATGCTCTTCACGACCACGTCCTGGTGGCCGAGGATGCATCCGAATCCGTCGACCGAATCGGTGCCGCGCATTGGCTCGCGACCGAGCGCTTTCGTGCCCGCGTCGATGACGGCTTGGCCGGGAACCGCGGTGCTCACCACCGTCGCGAGGACCGTCAGCGCGCAATCGTCCCACGCGCAGGCGCCGATCGCCGCAGTGGTGCGATCGTTGTAGACGTAGGTGCCCGGGCGAAATTCCGTTACGCCGGACAGTTCGTGTGTGTTCCACAAGGTTGGCGTCGAGCCGCCGCTCACAACGTCCGGGTGCACACCGGCCTTGTCGAACGCTTCGATCGTCGTTTTGAGCGCGTGACTGAGCTCTTCGAGTTTCAGCGTCTGCTGTCCCACCGGTTCGCGCACGTGCCCGGGATAGAACGCGATGCCTTCGAACGCCAGCGGCGGCCGCGCGCAAATTGCGCGCGCCAGCTCGATGGCGTCGTCGACGACGGGAAGTCCCACGCGGTGCATGCCCAAGTCGAGCTCAACGTAGACGCCGACAGGTCGATCGGTTGTGCGGGCGGCCGCGGCGATGGTCTCGACTGCCGCGAGTGAGTCCAGCGCTACGGTAATCTTGAGCGTCTCGCGCAGGGACGCGATCCGGGCGGCGCGCGCGCGTCCAACTGGGGGATATGCGATTAGAATATCATCACAAACGCCTGCCATCGTCTCCGCCTCGAACGGCGTCGCGCACGTGAGGCCGACCGCCCCGCGCCGGAGTTGCTCGGCGGCGATCCGCGGCGATTTGTGTGTTTTCACGTGCGGCCGAAGAGCGAGACCGTGCGCGGTTGCGTAAGCGGCTGCACGGTCGAGATTACGGGCGAGCCGGTCAAGGTCCACGACAGGAATCGGCGTCTCGAGGTCGGCGATCGTCAGCGGCATTGGGACAAGATCCTCATTCAAATGGAGACGGGTAAATGACACAGCGGGAGCGGCAGTGGCAACCGGTGATGCTTGGCGGCGACGTTCCGCCGCCGGCGGGCGCGTATTCTCCAGCCGTGCGGGCAGGAGGATTTGTGTTCGTCTCCGGTCAGGTTCCGCGCGATCCTGTCGCGGGGACGCTCGTCGGCGACGATGTCGAGGGGCAGACCACGCAGGTCCTCGCCAACGTGAAGCGGGCGCTCGAGGCTGCCGGCGCCGGTCTTTCCGACGTCGTATCGATGACCGTTTACCTGGCGGATATCGACGACTGGGGCCGATTCAACGAAGTCTACAAGACGGTGATGGAGCCGCCGTATCCGACGCGGACGGCGCTCGGCGCGGAACTTCGTGGAATTCTTGTCGAGATCAGCGCGGTCGCGTTCGTTGGCCATTGAGGCGACTTAACGACGGGCACGTCGTGTCGTCTACCAGAATGAGGCAAGTCGTCTTTTTCTTGGTGGAGATTCACATGACACGCATTCGTTCCGTGATTGCGGCGGGGCTGATGGTTTTCGCTGGCGCGACGATCGTCGCCGCGCAGCAACCGGCTCAGCAGCAACAGACGCAGCAAGTCACTCGGCACGCAAAGGGCCACGGCCGCAAAGCCAACGCCCGCTTGCTCAAGGGCATGACGTTAAGCTCAACCGAGCGGGCAAGTATGAAGGGCGTGCGCCAGAAATACGCCGCGCAGTTCAAAGCGTTGCGCGGGTCGAACACGGTCGACAAATCGCAGGTCAGGGCGCTCAGACAGTCGGAGCAGACGGACCTTCGTGGTGTGCTCAGTTCGGCGAATCAGTCAAGGTTCGATGCCAACGTCGCAGCGATGAAGCATCGCGGCGCCAGAGGCGGGTCGCAAGTCAAGCCGTAGGCCGTTCCGAGACGGCGGCGAGGATATCGGGAACTTTCAAGATTCGTGATTCCGCGCCTGTCGTTTCGACCGACCACGTGAGTGCAGAAACCATTTTGGGGGAGCGTAACGAGACAAACTCGTTCCGCTCCTCTCTCGTTGCGGGAACGAGTTTTCCCAGGGAATAGCGGCAAGAACGGGTACGCCCATCGGTGCCTCGGAGCGGATTGGTCATTCACTCTGGACGGTTCGGTGTCCCTGGCGCAAGTTTGCGGTTTCCCTCCGCGGTAAATCCGCTGCAGGCCGAGCTCGCGGTGACGCACGATCGGTTGCGGCACGCGGCGCTCTATGACGCGCTTACTGATTCTCTAAATCGTCGCGCGTTCGCGGAAGGGGTCGGGCTCGAGATGGTGCGCGCCGCGTTCGGCACCGCGGTGCTCGCCGACCTCGACAACCTCAAGCAGGTCAACGATCACTACGGTCACGGGGCGGGTGACCTCTTGCTGCGCCGGTGGGCCGACTCGATTCGCGCGACGCTGCGACCGTACGATCGCCTATACCGATGGGGGGCGATGAGTTTCTCGTCGTGGTTCCGTCGGGACGCGCGGCGGAGGCTCTCGCGCGCCTCCAGGGTGCGATCGACCGCGCCGACCCGGTACAGATTCCCGGCGCTGACGATAGCATTCGCGTGCAGGTCAGCCTTGGTGCCTCCGACTTCGCGAGCGCCGAGGAGCTATCGTACGCCATCGAGAGCGCGGACCGAGCCATGTATCAAGAAAAAACCCGCCGAATGGCCGATGCGCGGCTTGGGCCCGACAGCCGCACGCCGCTCTCGACGCCAGTCGTTCGTTCCTTGTAGTTTATAAAACACTTATTGTACGGAGTCTTTCAATGCGTTCGCATTTGACCGTGGTGGCGGCTGCCGTCCTCGTCCCTGAATTGCTGTTCGCACAGGAAACCGTGGCGCGCCACGCATTTACGCCCGCGGATTGGTACAAGGTGACGACGGTGGCCGGACCGGCGTTGTCGCCCGACGGAAAGAAGATCGCCTTCACGGTGACGACCGTTCGCGAAGCGGAGAACCGCCGGCACGCCGAAGTGTGGGTCGTGCCGGCTGACGGAGGGACGCCGACGCGGTACACGTCGCCAGGATTCGAGAGCAGCAACCCGCGTTTTTCGGACGATGGAAAGACGCTGCATTTCACGTCGCAGCGTCCCGGTGGCCGCGGAACCGATTGGGCGCTCCGAATGGATGTGCCATCGGGCGAAGCGTTCCAGCCCGACCGTCCGCCGCAGTTCCAACAGGGATCGCAGCCCGCCGATAAGAGTTTTACAATCGTGGCCGAAGGGTCGGGTGGACGCGGAGGTCGCGGCGGTGGAGGCGGAGGCGGACGTGGAGGTCGCGGAGGCCAAGCTGATTCATCGACTGTAAATCCGAACGATCCGTACGCAAAGATGCTGCCGATGGCTCGTCCCCCGTTCGACGCGATCACGAAGCCTGAGAACGCCGCTCGTTTCGACGGCAAGCAGATCACGTCGATGGTCTACAAGGCCAACGGTCAAGGCTATCTCCCCGGCCCCATGACCGCGCCACGCCCGCCGCAGCCCGCGGTGCCGGCGCAGATCTATCTCGAACGAAAAGACGGCTCGCCGCGCAAGCGACTGACAAACACGTCGTACTCGCATCGCGATGTGTCGGTCTCCCCCGACGGAAGGTGGATCGCGTTCGTCGCCGACGCCGCGTTGCGTTCCGACTCCGTCGTAACCGCCGAGCGTGATTCGGTCGCGAAGCTGCCGCCCGATCGCAAGCGCGATGAGCTTCTTCGAAACACCACCGACGTCTTCCTTCTGCCGGTGGCCGCGTGCGAAGAACAAACGGCGGAATGCATGCCGAAGCGTATCGAATACGCGGGCGACGAAACGCAGGTCGTGTGGGCACCCGACAGCCGCGGCATCGCATTCGTCGGGCAGCCGGGACGTTTCAAAAATCAGCGTCTCTTCATCGCGTCGATGACGGCTCCCGGTGTGTGGAGCAAAGCCGTCGACATTCTCGGAACGTGGCAGTACGAGCCAGGCACGATCCAGTGGTTGAACAATGGCTCGATCGCCATGATGACGACGAATGGCGGAAGTCGCGGTGTCTACGAGATCGATCCAGGCTCACGCAAGATTACCACGATCCTCGGAGGACGGCGCGTCATCACGAGCTCGACCTTCGACGCGACCCAATCGCACATCGTGTTCGTCGCGACAGACATGACTCATCCGACCGAGCTGTTCATCGCGAACGCGGACGGCACCGGCGAGCGAAAGCTGACGACATTCAACGACAAGGTGAATTCCGAAGTCGCCTGGGCCGACGCAGAGGAGTTCGTCTACCCGTCCGTTGGTGGAATGAAGGTCGAAGGGTGGTTGATGAAGCCGTACGGCTATGAGCCGTCGAAGAAATATCCGCTCGTACTCTACATCCACGGCGGTCCGCACTCCGACTACAACGAAGGCTGGTTCGACGAATTCCAGAGTATCGCCGGCGCCGGCATGTGGGTGCTGTTCACGAATCCGCGCGGTTCGAGCGGCACCAACACGGAGTTCACGTACGCGAGCCGCGGCGATTGGGGCGGCAAGGACTATGCGGATCTTATGAAGGCCGTCGACATCGCTGCCAAGCGCGCCGACGTCGACTCGACGCGCATGGGCGTAACTGGCGGATCGTACGGCGGATTCATGACTGCGTGGGTGACCACGAAGACGACTCGCTTCAAAGCAGCCGAGACCGATCGGATGATCAGCGAATGGACGTATTGGTACGGAGCGTCCGACGCGCAGGGACTCACGGAGGGCGAGTTCTTTGGCAAGCCGTGGGAAAACCAGATCATGTACGACACGCTCTCACCCATCCGTTATGTGAAGAAGGTCAAAACGCCGACGCTGCTTGTGCAGAGCGAAGAGGATTTCCGAACGCCGATCGGCAATGCAGACCTCTGGTATCAAGCGTTGAAGAAGCAGGGCGTTCCCGCCGAGTTCGTTCGCTACCCGCGTTCAAATCACGATCTGTCACGGACGGGCGAGCCGTGGTTGCTCGTCGACCGGCTGAGCCGGATCCGCCAGTGGTTCGGCTATTGGCTGAAGGAAAAGCCTGCGCCGTCCGCGGCGCAGAAATAGCAACTATTTCGTGGCTGCGATCGAAACGACCAAATGGTTCTCGGGATAGCAGCCACAGCCGACGGGCCAATCGCCCCTTTCTTCCGCTGAATGAAATTTGCGGCATTGCTTGTCTGCCTCCTCGCCACCGGGCAACCGAGCCCGGTCAAAGATGCAGAAACTCTCATTGAGCAGGGTCACCCATGGCGGGCGACGCAGACACTCGCACCCGTTCTTCGCGTTTCTGGGACACGAACCCCGGAAACGATTCTTGTAGCCGCTCGCGCGGCGGCCGGCTGGGGAGGATGGTCGGAAGTCGACAGGCTGCTCGCCACCGAGCCGTGGATAGACTCTCAGTTCGGTGGCGAAGCGCGCGAATTGCTGGCGCGCTCCGCGCTCGATCGTAACGCCGACGCACTCGCGTTGTCGAACGCATCGGCCGCATTCGCCGACGCAGGCACCGCCGACGCGCGAGCCATTCGCTCGGTGCTGCTCGGACGAGCATTCGAGCGCAACAACATGTTCGACAGCGCCGCCGCTGCGTACTCGCGCGCCGCGGGCGCGATGCCCGCGATTCGCGATTGGCTCGCGTTGCGCGTCGCGGGAAGCTCGAGCGATTCAACGGCACGCGCGCGGGAGTACTCACTCATAAGTCTTGCGCCGGCGCGTCCTCGGCGCGCATGGACGGAAGCTCAGGCTCGCGAACGTTTCGCCGATGCCCTCGGCGCAGCGTCTAGGTATGCGGCACTTGGCGCAACGGTGCCGGCGCTGCGCTTACGGTTGTCCGTCGCGCCCGATAGTGAATCGCGCGACACGCTCCAGCGAGAACTGCTGGCGTTCATCAAGAGTCACGGCGGAACAGCGGACGCAAGGTCGGCGGTCGAGGTGCTGGATAAAGCGTTTACGAGTCTCGCGCCGGCCGCCGAGTTGACTGTGGCCCGTAGTACGGCGGGGGCCGGACCGCCGGCGAGAGGCATCGTCGCGTTTCAACGCGCGCTTGCAGGAGCCGTGACTTTCACGCCGGGCGACCGTTTGCTGTATGCGCAAACGCTCATTCGGGCCAATCGAACGCGTGAAGCGCTCGCGCAATTCGATCTCGTCACCGGGCCGCTCGCGTCACAGGCGGCGTATCAACGAGCTCGCGCGGCGCTCAACTCGGCAACCGCCGACGCCGTTCGCGCCGGACTGCGTGATGTCGCTACGCGGTTTTCAGGCGACACTCTCGCTGCGAGCTCCGCACTCTTCTTGCTCGCCGATCTCACCACCGACGACGGCAACGACGACGCCGCGCGAACCATCTATCGCCAGCTATACAGGGCGTATCCAACCAGCGCTCGAGCTCCCAATGCCCGATTCAACGCCGCGATGCTCACACTCGTTGGCGGTGATTCCAAAGCCGCCGCGCGCGAGTTTGATTCGCTGTTTACGACCATGCCGCGTTCCGATGAAGCCGCCGCCGCTCGGTATTGGAGCGGACGTGCCTGGAGCGCCGCGGGAAACACCACGCTTGCACGCGCGCGTTGGACCGAGCTCGCGAGCTCGCCCGCACCGTCGTACTACGCGGTCGTAGCCGCACGACGACTCGACGAGAAGCCCTGGACCCCTCCAGCGCGCGCGGACTCTTTCGCGGTTGTGCCGAGCGTCGACAGTGCCATCGCACGCATCGCGCTGCTCGACCGACTCGGCATGGACGTCGAAGCTCGGTTCGAGTACGATGCGCTCGAAGCAAGCGCACTCTCGTCGCCCGATCGCGCGCTGGCGACGGCGCATGCGTTCGTGCTGCGCGGCCAAACATCGCGGGCGATTCGGGTCGCCGCCAAGCTCGTCGAATCCGGCCAGCGAGATGCGCGCACGTATCGTCTCGTGTTTCCGTTGATCGATCGCGATGAGCTCGTCCGCGACGCGACGGCGCGCGGGCTCGATCCGGCGCTCGTCGCGGGACTGATTCGACAGGAGTCTAATTTCAATCCCAGAGCGATCTCCGTCGCGAACGCTCGGGGGTTGATGCAGGTGCTCCCCGCCGTTGGCGAAGAAGTCTCACGGTCGCTGAGCTTTCCAGTGTGGAACGCGGCGCTATTGCTCGACGCCGACGCCAATCTCCAACTCGGTACGGCGCATCTCGCGTCGTTCGTCAAGCAATACGGAGCCATTCCACGCGTGCTCGCGGCCTACAATGCCGGCGGGTCACGCGTGAATCGCTGGGCCGACAAGGCGGGCGCCGCCGACCCGGAGATCTTCGCCGAGCGAATTCCGTTTATCGAGACGCGCGACTATGTGCGCATCGTCCAGCGCAATGCCGAGATGTATCGCGCATTGTACACCTGGTAAACGCAAAAGAGGCGCGCGTCGGTTTGACGCGCGCCTCTCATATCGGACGGAGTTAGAAAACTCTTACCAGCCTGGCGCGAGTTGGAAGCCCCACACCCAGTTCTTCGTCGGACGCTGAAACGGATGCGCGATGTACGCTTCCATGATTGCGTAACCGAGCAGGTTGAATCGGAACGATACGCCCGTGCTGAACACAGGAATGCGATCCGCGCAGGGGTAGTAGGCCAACTGGTTTGCCTGAGCCTGAGTCGTCGGGCTCGCGCAGCTGCTCGGAATGTCGTTCGCGCTGCGGGCCAGACGGAAGTCGGGATTCTGATTGTTCGTGTACGACACGCCGGCGTCGAAGAACGGAGACATTTCCGTCGGCAGGAAGGGGAAGTTGATGAGACCAAAGCCTTCCGTTCCGAACAGCGGAATGCGCAGCTCGGTATTCACGACGGCCACCTTGCTGCCGAACAGTCGCTGCAGTACCGGGCAGCCCTGCGCCGCCGCGCTCGTCGACGCGTTGCTCACCAGGCACTCGTCGTTCGTGAACGATCCATAGCCGTACCCGCGCATGAGTGTTTCATCACCGAGATTGAACGGGAAGGTCGAATTGATGTCTTCCGCCCCGCCGCCGTATCGACCGAGTGAGATGCCTCGGAACGCCAGCGTAACCGGCCGGAAGAAGAAATACTTTCGATAGTCGGCAACGACCGTTTGGTAGATGTCCGTCCCAAATGTCGGCGTGACTTGAAGTCGATATCTCTCTCCCTCGACCGGCGAGGTGAACGCCGCGTTGGAGTTGTCTCCAACCAGCGCAATCGACGGCTGCAGCAGCCACACCGGACGGTAGAAGTTCGCCTGCTTCTCGTCGACCTGATCGACCACCTCGCCGTCGGCGAGAAACACCGTCTTGAAGTTCTCGGTATCGAAGCCATAGTGCGTCACGTTGCCCGACATCTCGAGCCGTCTCGTCGTCGAGAAAGGATACTGCGTGAACATCATTGCCTGATCGATGTACACGCGCTCAAGGATTTGATTGACACTGTACGCGCCCGGTGCAAGCTGCGACGAGTCGCTCACGTAGATCTGTTCCGTGAGATATGGAATGTGCTCGATGCCCGTTCCCCAATTCCATCGGCTCCTCATATTGTAGTACTGCACCGCGCCGCCGATGTCCTTCACCGTTCCATTCGCCTGAATTGCGGCGAAGATCTGACGGTCGCTCAACTGATCGCCGAACAGCATCGACACGCCGCCGACGACACCCGCGCCGAATGGGCCACCGACCGTCGCACCAACCTGCGGCTGGCCAATCTGATCGAGCGAGAACGACGAGTGGTACGGCTCCACTGTGAAATCCTTGCCGCTCACGAGCCCGGTGGCCGCGTCTGCCAGATACCCGGTGACGAGACCGCGTGTGACGTCGGGCGGCGGCAGCATGGCGCCATCCTGAGCGACGGCCCCCGTTACCGGCGTGCCGATGGTTTGCGCCGGTTCGAGCGAACGCACTTCGTAGCCCTGATTGTAGAACGTCGAAAACAACATGCGACCCGTCTGCCGCGAAATCGACAGGGCGGGGGACAACGACGTGATTCCGCTTACGCCCGTCGCGACCTTCGTTACACGGAACGCCTGACCCGATGCGAGGTTCAGACGATAGATGTCGGGAAACCCGTCCTGATCGGAGATGAAATACAGATCCTTTCCGTCCGGCGAATACTGCGGATTGATGTTCTTGCCCTTCGCGAACGGTGAGAAAACGCTAATGCGGCCAGTGGCGAGGTCATACGTCGCGAGCTGCAGCGGCGAGTACGTCAGCTTGTCGAAGTCAGTCTGCGGGCCGCGATCCGTCGCGAAGGCGATCTGCTTGCCGTCGGGCGACCACGTCGGCTGAATGTCGCCGTACTTGTCTTTGGTGAGCTGCCGAATCGTCCCCGCGCCGAGATCGAGCAAGTAGAGATCACTTATGCCGCCCGCCTGACCCGAGAGTGCCAGCGACTTCCCATCGGGCGACCACGACACGCTGCTCACGGCGCCGATGCCGGGCAGCTTGATGCGGCGATCGACGTTCGCCGTCTTCGTATCGAGAATGGCGATTTCGTTCGCGCCCTCGGCATACACGATGAAGGCGAACTTGCTCGCGTCCGGCGACCAATCGCCGGCCGAGTTCACGAAGCTGAGCGCATCGAAGTGCGGGTCGCTCGATGGGCTTGCGAGTCTCTTGATGATCTTGCCGGTCGAAGCGTCGCCGAGGTACAGGTCGATGCTGAACAGGCTGCGGCTCGAGAAGTATGCAAAGTATTTCCCGTCCGGGCTGATCGTCGGCGCGACCGACAGATCCTGCGTCCGCGCGACGCCCACGAGTTTGGTGCCCGTGCTGTCGGGATGTGTGCGACCGGCGATCTGCGGCAGATACATCGCGCGGTTCGCCGCAGCCCAATCCTTCGAAAGCGAATCCTGATTCTCGCCAAGCACGCGAATCAGCGACGGCTCCCATCCAGTTCGCAGCGCCTGGCGGTAGACATCCACGATTTGCCGATCGCCCCACCGTCCGCCAACGTACGCCCATAGTGCTTGGCCGTAACGGTATGGGAAGTACCGCGGATCGGTCGTGAGCTGTTTGATCGTCGGGAACTTGTTTCGCATGACCGCGTCGCGCATCCACATGGCCGTCAACGGATCACTGCGGCCGAGCGAGAAGTACTCGGCCATGCCTTCGATCAGCCAAAGGGGAAGGGCGTCGAGTCGGATAAGCCCGCCGCCCGGCGTGCCTTCAGCGATGTTGTATTGAAACACGTGCACGAGCTCGTGGCCGAGTACGTGTTCTTCGTCGGCATAGATCCCGGTGAACGGCATGATCACGCGCGTCCGGTTCGATTCGGTGACGCCGCCCGTTTCTTCCGTGAGCTGTTCGCCGATGACGTTCGTCTGCTCGAAGTCGGGATGGTCGGCGTAGAAGACCAGCGATTTACGGTCGAAGGCATGCCGAAACGTGTCCGAATGTCGCGTGTACCAACGCTCGGCCATGCGGCCGGCGTCGCGGACCATGAGCGATTCCGACGGATAGAAGAAATTGTCGAAGTGCTCCGACTTGAGGATCTTCCAATCGAAGGTCTCGTATTGGACCTTGTTCCGCCCGAAGTAGTCCTGGGCGTGCGCGGGCGTGGACGCAGCGAGAGCGAGGAGCGGCGCCAGAGCGACCGTCCAGCCCATACGAAGTCGGGTCATCGAAAGCCCCGCGGACTTAATCCGCAAGCAAAGAGTCTTTCCGAACTTGACGGGGCTCGCTGCCCGCAATTCGGTTGAAACACGTCGCGGCAAGGCACGTGCCTCACGGCATGTGCCCGCTCGGTCCAACCAATCGAGTTCGCCGAGAGACCTCCGCGTCGCGCGGACGCCGCCCGGGTCCAGCAACTTCACCGGTTCTTACCACTATAGTGACACACCAGCCTCGCCGCTCCCTGAGACGATCAACTCCAACTTACCCCAAGAAGTTGCCAAACAAGCAAAAATTCCATGGAGATGGGATGAAACGAAAAGGGAGGCGGATTTCCGCCTCCCTCTAACGTACGCTGCGTACCCAACTTCCGGATCTACGCCTTGCGATCGAGGCAAGCTGTAAAGTTCGGGTTACCAATCTGTTCGTCCGTTGTGACCGGCAGATTGAGATCGCCACCGAACACGCCTCCCTTATAGTGATTCCCGATCGGATAGCCGCCGGCGTTCGAACCGTCCGCCGCACGCCCGTAATCGCGAATGAGCCGGCGGAGGTCGCCCAGTCGCTGTCCGCGACTGAACGTCCAGAACGCCTTTTCACGGAACAGGAGGTTGACGCGGGCGTCGGCCGTACCCGGGTCGGTGAGCGCCGGCAAGACTGGCGTCGTCCACCCCGGATGGGTGCCCGTCGAGGACGGGCTGGGAACCGTGATCACCTGCGGTGTTGCCCGTAGAGCATTAAGAATTGACAACATCCCCGCGACGTCGCCCGCTTTCAGCGCCGCTTCGGCTTCGATCAGTCGTGCGTCGAGGCCGGCGGTCACTGCGACCGCAGTACTTGCACCCCACAGACTGTCCGCCTCGATCACGAACGTGCCGCCGTCCTGCGCCTTGACGGTGTCTTTGCCGTTGCTGCCGATCTTGTAATGCGCCGGGATGCGGCGATCGGCCGACGAGAAGAACGGGATCGCGTTCTGCACGAGGATGTTGCGTCCGTTACCCTGGATACTGTCGCCAACGATATAGCGATTCTGGCTCGCCGGCTGATCCCAGAGTGTGTTCGTGCTCGTCAACGATGCGGTGACGTCGTAGCGGAACGTCGTAGGAATTCCGTTCACGAGCGCAGCGGCCGCCGCCGCATTGGAGATGCCGAGACCGAGCAGCGCGCGCGCCTTCGCGATGCGCGCCGCACGATTGATCGTAACGGTGGCGGCGTCCGTCGCCGAACTTAGCGTCATCGCGGTATCGAACGACGCCGATGCGGCAGTGAAGACGCCACTGACGGGAAGCGGCGTGCCGAACACCGGCGTGCTACCCGAGCCGTCGCTGAGTGGAATGCCGTTGCAGAAATCCGACGCCAACTGCAACTCGGCGTACCCGCGGGCAAAGTACATCTCGGCGATGTCCGACGCCGGCGACGGCTTGAACTTGGTGAGCAAGCCGATGGCCTGGTTGGCGTCGGTGCGAACGCGGTAGAGCGCGCGCAGGTCGCCGTTCACCGTTGCGTTGTTCAACTGAATCGAACGCTGGTCGGTCTCGTCGTTCTGAACGAACGTTGAGCCGCTGGCCCACTCGTCGACGAGCAAACCGCCGAAGAGCCATGTGCTCTCCCCGTCGGCGGTAGCGACGCGAAGTCGCGCCAGCGCGCCGAGGCGAACTGCGGTCGCGCCGGCGGCGGACTGCACCGACGACGGGTCGATAATGCTCGGGTTCACGGCATCGAGAAGGTCGCTCTTGATGGTGTCGCAGGCAGCGAGTCCCGCCGCGCCGACGACAGCAAGCGTCATCCCGACCGCTCGTCCACTCTTCTTTAGATATCTCATATTAGTGGTTGTCGGTTGGGTTAGAAGCCAAGGTTCAAACGAAGCTGGAACAACGTCGGCGCCGCGAACGTCTGGAACTCGTTTGGCGCATCGCCGCCGCTCGTCGCCGTGTAATCGCTCTCCGGATCGCTCCCGCGATAGTTTGTCCAAAGATGCAGATTGCGGGCGGAGAGGACGAGGCTGCCCGTGCTCGCATGCAGGCGGGACACCATGAACCGCGGCAGTTCCAGCGTCGCCGTGGCTTCACGCCATTTCACGAACGCGCCGGGCTGATAGTAGCCGTCGAGCGTTTTTTCCGGCGCGTAGATCGCGGCGACGACCATCGCCTGTTCCTGGAACGACGCGGCCGGATTGAAGAGACCGTTGCAGTTCGGACGGGTGCAGCGGATACGCTCGGTGTTGTTGTAGTACCGGTTGCCGCCGCGCCAGTCGAACAAGTTCTGGATGCGGAGCTTATGGTTGAAGAGATCGATGCCCGACGTGAACGTCGTGAGATACCGCGGTTCGGCGTACCCGCGGAACGTGCCGATGCCGATGACCGAGTGCTTGGCCTTGCCGGTTGCCGGATCGATCGAGTTGTCGAACATCGTGTCCGACACGATCGTCACTTCGTCGACGGTGAGAATGCCATCGCCGTTCTTGTCGTTCCAACCGGTGATCGCCTTCGCCCACAGTCCGTTGATCGGATACCCTGGAACGATCCAGTTGCTGACGCCGATTTGCGGCGGCGTCGAGCCGAGGCTCACGACCTTGTTGGCGTTGATCGACGTGTTGAAGTGGAAGTCGAGGCCGAGCTGCTTGCGATCGATGAGCTGACCGCCGAGCGTCGCTTCCATGCCCGCGTTCTTGATGGCGCCAAGATTCGCGCGCTGGCTCGTGGAACCCGCGCCGAGCGACGGAGCGATGATCGCGCTAATCAACGCGTCGTGCGTCAAGCGCGAGTAGTACGTCATGTCGAACTGAATGCGGTTACCGAATAGCTTGGAATCGAATCCGGTTTCCCACTCCGTGGACCGCTCCGGCCTCAACTCGTTATTGCCGATTGCCTGGAAGGCTTCATACGACTGGTCGGTGCCCTTGACGTTTGCGGATGCTGCAGAAAAGGTGCGCAACGCGTCAGTCGGACCGGGCTGAACACCGGAAGCACCGTTCGCAAGACGTAGGCGTAGGCTGCTGACTTCCTTGAAGAGACCGCTGCGCGGGAAGAAATCTTCGTCCGACAGTACCCACGACAAGCTTCCCTTCGGGTAATAGACGCGCTGGAAATTGGTGCCGAACGCGCTGTTCTGATCGCTGCGAACCGCGGCTGTGAGGAACAGCCGATCGCGTACCGCGATGCCTTCCTCCACGAACACGCCGAAAGTCTTCTGCAGCGAGTAGCCTTCGCTCGCGGACTTGGTGGCGCCGGCCGATGCCGTGATGGCGCCGGGCGGAAGCGTCGTTCCGCCCGCCGTGTTCTGGTCCAAGCGATAGTTGTTATACTGCGAGCCGACCGTGGTCTTCAAGTTCAGCCACGCGAAGCGAGACGGGTTGTAGTTCGCCGTCGCGCCAACGTCCGCCGACAGATTGGTGACGTTCGTGCGCGCGTTGAAGGCGGCTCCGTCACGATACGTCGACGAGAGCGGCCACCCTTCGCCGTTCTCGTGCAAGTTGTTGTCGACGCGGTCGGTCAAATCGGTTCCGAAGTTCGCGCGCGTCTGCAACCAACTGGTCGGGCGCCAGTTAAGGTTGGAGCTCAGCAACATTCGGTTGACGTTCTGCTGAAGCTTCTCCGCCCAGATGTTGCCCGGCGTTCCCGCGCGGTAACCGACGAGCGAATCTGGCAAACCGCTGATCAAACCGTTGTTGCGATAGCCCGGTCCGCCGAACGCCTGCGAGCCGATACCGACCGTGTTGTTGCTTTCGTTGCTGGTCAACGCTTCCACGGTGTTGTAGCCGAAGCTCACCGTGGCGTCGAACTGAGGATTCACCTGCGCGCTGATGTTGCCGCGGAAGTTGTTGAGCAAACGCGAATTGGGACGCATCTGCCACGGGTGAATTGTCACGTTCAATGAGTCGAATCGGTTGCGCTCGTACGGATCGAGCTGGAAGACGCCGATTTCGTCATCGCGGCCGCCGGACAGGAAGTAGCGAATCGCGTCGTTGCCGCCGGAGACCTGAAGACCGAACGCATTGCGATTGCCGATACCGAGCGGCGTGACCGTCGGATCCTTGATCGGGCTATATACGCGAACGCTATCGTATCCCTTGGTGCCATCGGCCTTGACGCACGTGCCGAGCGAAACGGCGACGAGGGAGCACTGATTCTGCAGAATCAGCAGCGCTCCCGTTTTGCTGTGGCCGGCGAGCGTGTAGTTATCCGCGTACCAGTTGCGATCATCGAGCAGGCCGCCCTCGGCGTATGCGGTCCAGTGCGACGAGCCGGTGCGGCCTCTCTTCGTCGTGATGACGACCACGCCGTTCGCGGCGTCCGTGCCGTAGAGCGTTGCCGCCGACGGGCCCTTCACGATTTCAATGTTTTCGATGTCTTCGGGGCTGATGTCGCCCAGGCGGCTGAAGTTCGCGCCGCCATTGCCGAATGACGTCGAGCCGTTGTCGCTGCTCATGCGAATGCCGTCGATGATGAAGATCGGCTCATTCGAGAGACTCACGCTGCTGATCCCGCGCACGCGGATTCGTTGGCCGGAGCCGGTCTGCGTGCCCTGCTGCACCATGACGCCGGGAACTCGAGCCTCGAGGACGTCGGACACGGAGCGGACCGGGGCGGTCGCGGTGAGCTGCGAGACCGAGAGATTCTCCACGGCGTTCCCGACTTCCACTCGGCGCTGCTCACCGGTGGCGGTCGTCACGACTTCTTGGAGTTGGACGACCGATGTGGCCATGACGAAATCGAGCGTCGCCGTTTGGCCGTTCACGATCATGACCGATTTTTTCTGCTCGGCGTATCCGACGCGAATCACACGGATTTCGGCGGTGCCGGCGGAGATGCCGCGGACCGTGTACTTGCCGTCTGGGCCGGAACTGGTGAATAGGCTCGTGCCGACGACGATGACGCGTGCTTCTTGGAGCGGGTTGCCGCCTGCTTGCGCGGTGATCGCACCGGTGAGCGTTCCTTGCGCCGTGGCGACGGCGGCGGTGATCGTCAGCAACGCGGTAGACAGCGCGCTGCTGATGATCGTTCGAGTCCTAAACGATCGCATTAGACAGTCTCCTCAACGGGGTGGGGCGAAGCGACAGCGCTATGGGGTATGAGCATGACGCCGCGGTGTGGGTGTGCTGCATGGTGGAGCGACCATGGCAGCCGACGATAGGAGGAAGGTCCGTCGTCACTCGATGAACCTTCGCGGGCGTGATTTGGTCACGTCGAACGCGCATCGGTGATGTTAGTAATTGTGAATTACAAGACGCTTACGGCGGCACGACAAAAGCCGCGGCTCCGCCCGAACTACTCGGAATCCGCCCGCCGGTTACGCTTCTTGTCCGACTGCCGCTTCTTGGAAAGCAGGCGGCGCTCCTTTGCCGCACGCGTCGGCTTGGTCGCCTTTCGCTTTTTGGGCACGTGCAACGCATGAACGATCAGTGCCGCCAAACGCTCGTCAGCCGCCTGTTTGTTCTGGCCCTGACTGCGCCGGTCGCTCGCCACCACCCGGATCCTTCCTTCAGAATCAAGTCGCGCCGCGAGCCGCGCGCGAATCCGCTCGCGCTGCTCGTCACTTATTGCGCGCGATCCTGTGAGGTCCCATAGGAGCTCGATGCGCGTGGACGACGTATTCACATGCTGACCGCCAGGACCTCCGGAGCGAGTCGCTCGATACTCGAGCTCAGTCCGGGAAATCGAAAGCTCGGACGTCACGTTCAGGTAAGCAGATTCGGTCATGGGATGCGACGTGCCGGACGATGATCTGAGTGGGTGGCTAGTCTCGGTGGCTGAGGGTGGGCCAGGATGGTGGGTGGCAGCGGATGGGGTGGGTGGCGGATGGGTAGCCTATAATCGCTTCCATAGATCACCAAACGATCAGATCCTGTCCCTTGCGGATAAACAGTCCAAAATTACCGCGAGTAACCCAGACTTCGCGAAATCGTCACCCTGGTATAGCAGATTGCAACAATCCGACGCACCCCATCCTTCTCGCAGTTTGCAAATCCAGCCCGTTCGCTCCTACGCAACCCCTGTTGATCCTCTCGCACCGCCCGTCCGACTCTGCCGCACTCAAGGCCATCCTCGACCCACGAAGACTCCTCAGATGGGTCTTCATCGGCCGACTCTGTCTCGCGAGCGCCATCTTTATCGCAGCCGTCTCAAGCTGGACCGATGCGGACTCGAGCAAAACCCTCATCGCTTCGCTCGCCTTTGCACTCTCCACGGCCGCAACCGTGGTCTCCGCAAGCTACATCGAGATATACGGAAAACGGCCCGGCGAAACCTTCCTCTACCTCCAGGCCTCGTTCGACCTCGTCCTTCTCACCGCGATCGTCCACGTCACCAATGGCGCGAATTCACCCTTCTCCGCGCTCTACATCCTGGTCATCGCCACCACCTCGCTCCTCGTCCCAGCCGGCGGCGGACTCCTCATCGCCGCCCTCGGCATCGTTCTCTACTTCGCCGACGTCTTCGTTTTCCTCCGCGCGCAGCTCTTCGAGCCTGGGGTCTGGCTTCAGCTCAGCGTCATCGCTCTCGTCGCCCTCGGCATTCGCTACCTCACCGCCCAGCTTCGTGAGAGCGGCGAAGGCAAAGACCTGCGCGTCGCCGTGCTCGAGCAGAAGCGACTCCACGCCGAGGACATCCTGCACAACATCCGAAGCGGCGTGGTCACCGTGAATGGCAACGGCGAGCTCCTCTACGCCAACCCGATGGCCGAACACCTCCTCGGCATCGATCTGGTCGAGCGACTCGGCGAGCCGGTGCTGGAGCTGATTGGCGCGGTCGCCCCCGACATGGCCGACGCGATTCGCGCCGCGGCCGAGTCCAAAGTCCGTACGACGCGTGGCGAGGGGTTCGTTTCTACGGTCGCAAAGCGGTTTCCCGTTGGCGTCACGACGACTTTCACGGAACAGGACGAAACAAGCGCCGGCCGAACGGCCACGGCGATCTTTCAGGACATCTCCGATCAGAAGCGCATGGAAGCGCTTCGCCTCCGGGCAGAACGGCTCGAGGGGATCGCCGAGTTGAGCGCGTCGCTCGCGCATGAAATCAAGAACCCACTCGCGTCGATCCGGAGCTCGGTCGAGCAGATCTCGCGGATGCCGACGGCGTCCGCCGATCAGACGACCTTGAGCGTTCTCGTAATGCGGGAATCGGACCGCCTGTCGCGCCTGCTGTCCGAATTTCTCGACTTCGCGCGCGTGCGCGTGACGCGCACGGGGTCCGTCGACCTCGCCGCGGTCGCGCGCGGCGCGGCCAATCTGGTCGCCGAGCATCCCGATCACAAAGCGTCCGTGACCATCGTGTGCGTCGTGCCGCTGGGAAGCCCCGTCGTCGTCGAAGGCGATGAGGATTTATTGCACCGCGCCGTCTTCAATCTCGCGCTGAACGCCGTGCAGGCCGCGCCCGAGAATTCCGAGGTGCGCATCGAAGTCGCCGCGGGGAATTTCGACTCGGTGCCGGTTGGGTTGCCGTTCGATGGCGACGCGGTGTCGCTGCGCGTTTCGGACGCAGGCGAGGGCATCGCGGCGGAAATTCGCGATCGGATGTTCGATCCGTTCTTCACTACGAAAACGCACGGCAGCGGGTTAGGACTTGCCGTGGTTCACCGCGCGATCGAAGCGCATCGGGGCCTCGTGTTGGTCGACAGTGGTCCGCGCGGCACGAAGTTCACCATCATCCTTCCTCGTACCCATGAAGCCGACGCCGTGGGCGTGAACCCGCAGCATCCGGCGTCGTACGTTCCGGAGTTTCTCGCGTGATCGAACCGGCATACAAGCCGAGTGTGCTCATCGTGGACGATGAGACCGGCATTCTGGATTCTTTGAACATCCTGCTCCGAAATGAAGGGTTTACCCCTCATCTCGCCCATGGCGGCAAGGCGGGGCTGGAGCGCATCGCGGACAGCTCTCCCGACATCGTGCTGACGGATGTCCGAATGCCCAACGTCACCGGAGTGGAGATCCTGGCCGCCGCACGTCTGAGCGATCCGGACGTCCCAGTCATCCTGATGACGGCGCAAGCAACGTTGCAGTCGGCGATGCAGGCAGTGAACGAGGGAGCGTTCTACTACATCCAAAAGCCGTTCGGCAACGACGAGCTCATCGCGATCCTCCGCCGCGCCGCCGAGCACCGCAAGCTGCGCGTCGAGAACAAGTCGCTCAAGCAGGCCATCAAACGGCACGAGCGACAGGACGGCTCGCGGCCGATCGGCAATAGCAAATCGTGGATGGACATCCTGCGCCTCGTCGAAACCGTGGCGCCCACCGACTCGACGGTGCTGTTGCAGGGCGAGTCCGGAACCGGAAAGGAAGTCATCGCGCGGTACTTGCACGAACTCTCATCGCGCTCCGAAGGGTCGTTTCTGTCGATCAACTGCGGCGCGTTGCCCGAGGGGTTGCTCGAGAGCGAGTTGTTTGGCCACGTGAAGGGTTCGTTCACCGGCGCGGTGCGCGACAAAATGGGCCTGTTCAGCGCCGCGTCCAAGGGCACGTTCTTCCTCGACGAAATCGGTGAGACGACGCCGGCGACACAGGTCAAGCTGTTGCGCGCCCTGCAGCACCGCGAAGTCATTCCAGTCGGCGCGACCGAGTCGGTGGCGGTCGACACACGCGTCATCGCCGCGACGAATCGCGACCTCGACGAGCAGATTCGCGGCGGACACTTCCGCAGCGACCTGTACTACCGTCTGAACGTCATCGCGATTCATCTCCCGCCGCTGCGCCACCGCCGCGATGACATCCCATTGCTCGCCGAGCATTTTCTGCAGCGAACCGCGGGCCTTCGCGGCGAGACGCCAAAGCGCATCAACGATCAGGCCGCGGAAATCCTGCGCGAGTACCAATGGCCGGGCAACGTGCGCGAATTGGAGAACGCGCTCGAGCGCGCCGTCATTCTCACGCCGGGCGACGAGATCGGTCCCGAGTCGCTCCCCGAGCGAGTGACGCAGCGCAAGTCCGAGCCCCTCGTGTCGACCAGGACGCCGCCGAATCCGACGCTCGAGGCGATCGAACGCGCCTATATCATGTGGGTGCTGCAAAGCGAAGGCGGAAACAAGACGCGCACCGCCGAAGTTCTCGGAATTGATCCGTCGACGTTGTATCGCAAACTGTCCCGGTACGGAGTCGAAGCATGACGGGTCCGGGACATGGCCCTAGCACACTGCGCGCGCGGACGCCGCTCGACCGCGACGGCGTTCGTCTATCCGTACTCGTGCCGGTGTACAACGAGCGCGAAACGATCGAGCTGATCGTCGAACAGATCCGCGCGACGCCGTTGCCGCTCGAGATCATCTGCGTCGACGACTATTCCACGGACGGCACGCAGCAAATTCTCGAGCGCTTGCTCGCGGAGCAACGCATTGACCGGCTCTATCGCCAGCCGCAGAATCGAGGGAAAGGCGCGGCGATCCGCCAGGCGCTATCGCTCAGCACCGGAGACGTCGTCATCGTTCAAGACGCGGACCTCGAGTACGATCCGTCCGATTGGCCGGTGTTGCTCGAACCGATTCTCGATGGCCGGGCCGACGCGTGCTTCGGGTCTCGATTCCTGGGCGGGCCACATCGTGTGCTCTACTACTGGCACTCTGTCGGCAACTCGCTGCTCACGACGTATAGCAACATGCTGACGAATCTCAACCTCACGGACATGGAAACGTGCTATAAGGCGATCCGCGGCGAGCTCGCTCGCGCGCTGTTGCCGAAGTTGACGGCGGAGCGTTTTGGGTTTGAACCGGAGATCACGGCGCGCCTCGCGCATTCCGGCGCGCGCATCTATGAGGTGCCGATCAGCTACGCCGGCCGCACCTACGCGGAAGGCAAGAAGATCGGATGGAAGGACGGCATTGCCGCTTTCTGGCATATCACGAAGTTCAACCTGTTTTCATGAGTATTCGTTGGCGATCGTTCGCGAGTCCCGCGATCGCGCTCCTTGCGCTGATGTCGTCCGCGGTCGGCATCGTCAATCAGTTCACGTACGACGACAAGTACGTGATTCTGTTGAACCCCGCCGCGCACGACCTCCACCAATGGTGGCGCGCGTTCGCGCAGTCGTACTGGCCCAAGGACTGGGGCGGCGACGGCTATCGTCCGCTGACCATTCTGGCGTTCAAGATCGAAAGCGTCATTGGCGGGGGCAGCCCGATCGCGTTTCACGCGGCGAACATTTTGCTCTACACGATCGCGTCGCTGCTTGTGTTCGCCCTTGCGCGACGCGTGCTCCCGGTGTGGGCGGCCTGGATCAGCGCGGCCTTGTTTGCCGTTCATCCCGTGCACGTCGAAGCCGTTGCGAACGTCGTGGGGCAATCGGAGCTTCTCGTCGCGATCGTAATTCTCTCATCGACGATTCTCTATCTTCGCGATCGAGCGAACGGCGACCTCCAACCGCGGACCATCGCGGCGATCTCGATCCTCTACGCCTTGGGCTGCTTCGCAAAGGAGCACGCCATCGTGCTGCCCGCGGTGCTCGGCATTGCCGAGCTGACCGTCATCCACGATCCGCGTCCGTTTGGCGAGCGTTTCCGCAAGGCGCGACCAACCTACCTGCTGCTGACCGCGATCGCCTTGGCCTTTGTCGGCGTTCGCTCGATGGTGCTGGCGGACCATGGCATCGGCGGCTTTCAGCCGTTCGTCCCGTTTGCCACGCTGCACATCAGCAGCGGCGACCGAATATTGACGGCGCTCGGCGTCGTGCCGGAATGGGTGCGGCTCGTGTTCTGGCCCGTCCACTTGTCGTCGGAATACGGACCGCCCGACATCGAGATCGCGCAGGGATTCAGCGTCTCTCAAATACCTGGATTTCTGCTGCTACTCGGTATCCTTGCGCTCGCGGTGTTGCTGCGTCGTCGTGAGCGAACGATCAGCTTTGGCATCGCGTTGGCGTGTATTGCGCTGCTGCCGTCGAGCAACTTCATCGTGCCGGCCGGTATCGTGCTGGCGGAACGAACGCTCTTCTTGCCGAGTGCCGGGGCGATGCTGGCGGTCGGCGGACTGGCGGTTGTGATGCTGGATCGCGTGCGCGCGCGGTACGGCAATAAGCGTTCTATCATTCGCGTCTCGTGGATAGCGCTCGGCGTTGTGCTCGCCGCCGGCGTCGCGCGGAGTGCGACGCGGTCGACGGTGTGGCGCGACAACGACACGCTGTTTCGCCGTGCGGTGATCGACGCTCCGCTTTCGTACCGAGCGCACTACATGCTGGGAGCGTGGCACTTCGAGAACAAGCGAAAACGTGAAGGCGAGGCAGAGTACCGGAAAGCGCTTCACCTGTTCCCCTACGACCCGTTTGTCTCGTACAACATGGCGGAGCAATACCGCAACTTTGGGTTGTGCGGCGCGGCGTTGCCGCTGTATCGGTGGACCATGAGTTTGGATCCGAAGTTCCCTCTTGGGCACACGTCGTACGCGATGTGCCTGCTCGATCAAGGCGATTTCGACGAGGCGCGAGCGAAGGCGCTCGAGGCATTTCGGTTTGGCGGCGATGCAAAGGCGCTGCTTCGAATCATGTTCGTCGTGGATTCGGTTCGCGGCGGCGGTCGTCACGGGTAGTGATGCAGGTCGCAACCGGTTCAACCGGCGACCGCTGCAAGTTGCGACGGTCGATGCAAAACGAGACGCCGTAAACGTTTGGCTGAGTGCAGCCAGATTGCGCAAGCTATTGCGAACAATCGTCTTACGCGGACTCAACCGTACTGGTCCGGTCGTTGCTTACTCTGGCAGCGCGAAGCCGTCAGTTCGTTCGAGTGAACCTCCTCTCCTTTACCACGGAACCACCTATGCGTACGCGTCGCGCAGGTTTTACCCTCATCGAGTTGTTGATCGTCGTCGTGATCATCGGTATTCTCGCCGCCATCGCAATTCCGAAGTTCGCCAACACGAAGTCCAAGGCCTATGTCACGGCCGCGATCTCCGACCTTCGTAACCTCGTGACCGCCGAAGAAGCGTACTTCGCCGACAGCTCGAATTACACGTCCACGGTCAGCATGCTGAAGTACCAGAGCACCAACGGCGTGAACAGCCCGACGATCGTCACCGGCGCCGGCTTCTGGACCGCCACGACCACGCACACGCAGCTTCCGGGCGTGACCTGCGGCGTCAGCATCAACACGACGAACCCGGTCACTATCGCCGCGGCCGAAGGCCAGCCGATCTGTAAGTAACATTTGACGGTTCGGAGGGTTGCTCTACCCGGTGGCGCTCTTGGCGCCACCGGGTTTTTCATGCGACGTGTTTGCTTTCAACCATGTGACAACTCATGTGCGGTGTGCGCTCGATGTGCGCTCGGGCTCGCCCGACGGCACACTTACCGGCACGTGCGCGTTTCCCAACGTGATTCTTGCATTCGACATGCCCGGATACGAGTCGCTCACCTATATCGGCACGCTGTCGCAAACGGCCGCGAAGATCGAGGGAATGCTCAACGGATCAGGATTCACGAATCTCGAGCTCGACATCGCGAAGAAGTAGTGGCGTTGAGCCCGATGTGCATGTGCGCGGGGGCGGGCAGCGGCGTCGGGATGGTGATGGCTGCGATGAAATGATGACGCACGCGCCGGAGGATGTCGTAGCTTCGGCGCATGAGACTTGTCAAAAGGAAGGACGCGCGCGGCGCGCGCTCAGGTCGTCGATCGGGCTTCACGTTGTTGGAGGTTATCGCGGCGATCATTCTCATCGACGTTGGCCTTCTCGCGCTGGTCGCCGGGAGCGCCGTATTGGTTCGCGAGACAACGCGACTTCGCGCCCGGACCGTGGCGCTCCGCACCGCGGCGAACCGACTCGAGGTGCTCGGCGTTGCCAGGTGCGAGGCTGCGAGCGGCGACTCGACGCTCGCGGACGGAACCCAGGAGTCCTGGTCGGCCGCACTCGAACCGAATGCCGTTCGCGAGCTTCGTGACAGCGTCACCTTTCCATTCGGCGCCACGACACGATCGCTCGTGCTTCGAACTCGTCTTCCATGTTGACGGCGCGCCGCGGAGTCACGCTGATCGAACTCGTCGTCTCGATGCTGATCGGTGGAATGGTGCTCGGTCTCGTCGCGTCGGTCAGCGTGCGGCAGCAGCGTATCTATTCCGACATCGCCGACGGCGAGGCGCTCTCCGGCCAACTTCGCGATGCGGCGGCCGTTCTTCCCATCGACCTGCGCGGCGCATCGCCAGGTGGCGGAGACATTCGAAGCGGCGAAGCGCGCGATACGTCGATCGAGCTTCGCGCGACCATTTCGACCGCAGTCGTTTGCGACACGACGACGTCGGCGCTTGTGCTTTCGCCGACCATGGCAGATTCGGTCGGGGCGTCGTTCGGAAGCACCCTGTCGGCGATTCAGGCCGGAGACACGGCGTGGGTGTTCTCGGCCTCGGATTCGTCGGCGGACTGGGTGCCGCACGCCATTACCGCGGTATCGACCGTGCCCGGGGCGGCGTGCGCCGCTTTGGGGCCGCGCCTCTCTGGATCGGCGTTGTTCGCCGCGCGCGCGGCGCTGGTGCTGGATGGAATACCAATTCTCTCATCGGCCATCGGCCAGCCGATTCGCGTCACGCGTCCGTTGCGATACAGTCTGTACAAGTCGAGCGACGGCGCTTGGTATCTCGGCGAACGCGATTGGAATCCCTCGACAAAGAAGTTCAACACGATTCAGCCGGTCAGTGGTCCGTATCTCTCGCCGGCCTCGAGGGGCGTTTCGTTCAGCTATCTCGACTCTGTGGGTGCCGTGCTACCGACTCCCGTTTCGGACACGCGTGGCATCGCGCTCGTGCGGGTGGCATTGCGCGGAGTGACGAGGGCTCCGGTTCGCGCGCTGGGATCGGCCGCGTCGATCGGCGGCAGGGTCGACTCGGTGGTTGTATCGGTCTTGCTACGCAACCGCCGATGAGTGCGCGACGCGGAGTGGCGCTCTTCGCGGCGCTGATGCTGATGGTCGTGATCGGCCTCCTCGCCGGGGGCGCCGTAGCCGCCTCGGCGCTGTCGCAACGCTCGCTGCGAATGGCGCGCATCGACGCAACGCTGACCGCGGGCGCCAACTATGGAATGAGTACCGTGCTGTCGGACGCGGATGACTATGGTCTCGCTGATCTGCCGCTTGGCGTCTCGCGACGCATCGCCGTGGCGTCCGACGTTGGCGACAGCGTGATCGTCAGCGCGACGCGGCTCGCCGGCAATTTGCTCTGGCTCGTATCCGTTGCGAGATCGGCGGAGCCGGATTCCGGGGTGCGTCGCTTCAATACGATTGCGCGGTTCCCGTTTCCAGGGCCGATACCGTCGGCGGGAATCATGGCGCGCGGAAATGTGCGTCTGGGGTCCGATGTTGTTCTGTCGCGCGATACGGCGTCGGCTGCGGACTGTCGGCCCGGTGCCGCGGTCGACTTCGCGGTGGCGCCCGGGTCGGTGGTGACGCGTGTCGTGGCGTCGCCAGACACGCTGCGCGTTTTGACGACACCGGCGGCCGCCGATTCGGCCTCATACTATCTGTTGCGCCGGCAGATCGCGTTGCTGGATTCGGGAGGTCGAATTGTGCATGCACGCGCCGATACTACAGTTGTCGGCGGGACATTTATGGGAATTCTAGTGGTAGATGGATCGCTAACGATCGCAGGACCTTTTCATGCGACTGGATTCATCGTCGTGCGCGGCGGAGTCAGCGCAGTTGCGGGAGGGTTCGAACTGAACGGAGCGCTTGTTTCCTTTGCGCCGAACGCCGCAAGCCCCGCAATTGACTTGGCAGCCGCAACCGTAGTGTTCTCACCGTGTGCCGTTTCTCGGGCCTTTCGCTTGGCGGCGCCGCCGCGACCCGTTCCGAAACGCAGTTGGGCGGAAATGTTCTAAGCCCTACCGAATAGGGCACTTGGGCCACCTGCTGTTACCCTAGGTGTTACCTGTTGCTGAGTCGGTCGTGTTCGGGGATGACGGGACGGCTGTGACCGAGTGTTGGTCGCATCGCTCCGCCGGTTTCCGGCACCAATACCGAAAACGCGCGCCCTTCACCCGTCCACCCGCCGCTCCTATGGCCCTGTTTGGTCGGAATAAGACAACCGTTGGACTCGACATAGGCTCTGGCTTGATCAAGGTGGCGGTCATCGACCACTCCAAGCGCGAGCCGGAACTGGTCCGAGTCACGGTGACTCCATTGCTCGCCGACGCCATCGTCGAAGGCGAGGTGATGGACCCCGGTATCGTTGCCGAAGCGATTCAGGCGGCGCTCGCGAGCGCTGGCGTGACGTCGACCGGCGTTGTCACTGCCGTTGGCGGACGCGACGTCATCATCAAGAAGATTCAGATCGAGCGCGTGAAGGAAGCGCAGGCTCGTGAGTTGATGCGTTGGGAAGCCGAGCAGCACGTGCCGTTCGACATGGAGTCGGTAGAGCTGGATTTCCAGATCCTCGATCCAGACGGCGACGGTCTCGAGATGAGCGTGCTGCTCGTCGCAGCCAAGCGTGAGCTCATCGAGTCGAAGACGCGCGTGCTCACGGACGCCGGTCTCGAGGCGCTGATCGTCGACGTCGAGGCGTTCGCGCTGCACAACGCCTTCGAAGTCAATCATCCCGACGCAATGAACGGTGTCGTCGGCCTGCTCAACATCGGCCACGACGTCACCAACATCAACATTCTCGACGACGGCGTTCCGCTGCTCACGCGCGATCTGAGCGTGGGAACGCGCCGTTTCCGCGAAGACTTGCAGCGTGAGCGAGGGTTGCCGGCCGACCAGGCGCAAACGCTCATTCAAGGCTACGATCGTTCGCCGCATCTCGACGCGGTGACTGAGACGCGTGGCGAAGAAATCGCCGTTGGGGTGGAACGCGCGGCCGCCTTCCTCGCGCAGGGACGCAGCGGACAGATGCGCGTCATCTACACGTGTGGCGGCGGCTCGCGCATCCCGGGACTCAACGAGATGCTCGCGAAGCGTCTCAAGCTCACAGTGAAGCAGGCGAACCCGCTCGCGAACCTACGGGTCCGTGACGGTGCTCTCGAGTCGCTCGTCACAGACGACATTGCGCCGTTGCTCATGCTGCCAATTGGATTGGCCCTGCGTCAAGTCGCATGATTGAAATCAATCTTTTGCCCGGAGCGGGCAAGAAAAAGGCGACGAAACGCCAAGCGATCGACTTCAGCGCGATCGGCGCGGGCGTCACGAGCAAGCTGCGCGACGGCTGGATGATTGCCGCTGTCATCGTCGCCATCGCCTCGATCGTCGGCGTCGGCGTCATGTACTACCTCCAGGACGCGAAGGACAAGGAGCTCGTCGAGCATCAAGCCGCAGCGACGCGCGACTCGACGCAGTATGCGAATTTCCTGAAGGACCGCTATCAGGCCGAGTCGGCGCGCGATGCCTTGCTGCGCCAGGTGAACATCATCAAGAGTCTCGATGAGGATCGCTACGTGTGGCCGCACGTGCTCGATGAAGTGAGCCGGGCGTTGCCGCAGTACACGTGGCTCACGAGCCTCTCATTCACGGGAACGCCGCAGGGCGGAAACAACATCGTCGTCAATCCGAAAGCTGCGGCCGACACGTCCGCGGCGGGGAAAAAAGCGAACAAGCCGCCCAAGCGGATGGACACGAACATCCCGAAAGACGTGATCGCCATTCGGCTGATGGGCCGCACCGTCGACATTCAGGCGATGACACGCTTCTGGAAGGACCTCGAGGCGTCGCCGTTCTTCGCCGGCGTGAACATCGACAAGTCGGAACTTGCCTCCGACCAGGGGAAGGAAGTGACTCAGTTCCAGCTCACCTTCAATTATTCGCGACCGGACACGTCGATCTTGCATCGCGTGCCCATGGCCATCTCGGTGAAATAGCCATGGCCCTTCTTCCTCAGACGCAGCGCGAGCAGAAATTGGCGTTGGCCGTCATCGTGTTTCTGGCCTTGGCCGGCGCGTATTGGAATTTCGTGTGGTCGCCAAAGCACACGACGCAGGTCGCGCTCCAGGCCCATCTCGACACGCTTGATTCGCTCAATCGGGCGACCAAGATCGAGGTTGCCAAGGGCAACACGGCGCAGATGAAGCGCGAGGCCGCGTCGTATTCACGCGAGCTCGAAGTCCTCGAGCACCTCGTGCCGACGAGCAATGAAGTGCCCGCACTCGTCGAATCCATCTCGAGCGCCGCGCGTCACGCGGGTCTCGAGTTGTCCGATGTCGCCCCCGACGGCGTCGTCAACGGCGACCAATTCGACACCTATCGCTACAAGCTCGGCGTCACTGGTCCGTACCATCAGATCGGCGAATTCCTGTCGAACGTCGCCAGCATGGGCCGGATCGTCGAACCGATCAACCTCACCCTCACGCCGAGCAGTCGGGTGGGCGAGTTGAAGCCGAAGAAGGGCGAACAGATGCTCGACGCGAAATTCCAGATTCAGACGTATGTCACGCATGCGTCGGTCAAACCGGCCCCAGCCAGGGCGGGTGCGCCATGATGAGAATTCTCGTAACGTCGGCCGTCCTGTTGCTCGCCGCCGTCGCCGCGCCCGCACAGATGCCTGGCTCCGCCGCGAAAGCCGCCGCGCAAAAGGCGGCTGCGGCGACGAGCGCACAGATCGGAGCCGAACAGGCGCCCACGACGGAGCAGTTCGCTCCGGCAAACGCGGCTCCGGCTCCCGCAACGACACAGGCTGCGCCGACCAAGACTCAGGCCCCACCGACGAAGCCGGCGCCGAAGAAGTCAGCCGCCCAAAAGACCGAGGCGGGAAAAAAGGGAGTTGCGCCGACCACTCCGGCATCGGACACCGCCGGTCCGCCGCCAACGATTTGGCGCGAGTCTTTTCAGTACTCCGCGGATCGCCGTCGCGACCCGTTCAACTCGCTGCTCACGACCAATGAGCTGCGACCGACGCTCAGTGATCTCAAGATCACGGGCATCCTGTTCGACCCGTCGGGCCGTCGCTCGTTTGCGACGCTTCGCGATCTCGTTACCAACGCGCAATACCGTGTCACGAATGGTTCGACGCTCGGCCGAATGCGCGTCACCGGCATTCGCACCAAGCTCGTCGTGTTCACGATCGATGAATTCGGCACGACTCGCCAAGACTCGCTGGTCTTTGGCGACACCACCAAAGCGAGGGCAAAATGATTCCAATCCGGACGCTTGCATCAACGATGCTCGCTGCGTTCGGCGCGATCGGCGGCACCGTCAAGCACACCGAGCTGCCGCCACGCAACGACGCCACCGTCGTCTCACTGAGTGTCGTTCCCGCCACGGGACGCGCTGACGTGGTGATCCGGGTCGATGGAAACATCAGCCTGCAGCACTTCACGCTGACGGGTCCCGACAAGATCGTCGTCGATCTGAACGGCGCGACGCTTGGCCTGCCGCAAGGCGACGCCTACGACGGCGTATCGCGCGGCGGAATTACGCGCATTCGCTATTCACAGTTCACGAAAACGGTCGTGCGCGTCGTGCTGACGCTCGACGCCGCGCATCCGTACGACGTGACGCAGAAGGACGGCGAAGTGCACGTGACCGTTGACGGCGCGACCGAGCAGTTCGATGCATGGCAGGTCGGCACGTCGCTCGCCAAGGTCGAGCCGGCGCTCGCTGTCGTGCAGCCGGACGCCGCCCCAACGAGAACGAACGTCCGCGCCACGAAGGGCGCGACGACGAAGGCAGCGGCGAAGCCGGTGTTCGACGAGCACGCAATCGCGGTGCTGCCCACCGGAGTGCAGTCGCAGGAACCGCGCGTCACGGTGAACTGGGAGAACACGTCGATCGCCGATGTGCTCGGTCTGCTGTCGGCGTACTCCGGCCGTACGATCCTTCCCTCGAAAAACGTCGTCGGAAACGTCACCGCGAACATCATCAATCAGCCGTGGGACGTGGTGCTGAAGTCTGTGATGAACGCGAACGGGTACGACGTCACGATCAATTCCGACGGCATCATCGTCGTCGACACGTTCGAAGCGATCGCGGCGCGCCAGGCGACGATTCCGCTCGTGACGCATACCGTTCGACTGAACTACGCCCGCGCGATCGCCGCGGCGCCGATGGTCACCGCGCGTTTGTCGCGCAGTTGCACGGCGACGAGCGTGGCGCAGGCCGCGGCGGTGCAGGCGGCGGCAGTGAACGGGCCAATTGGACCGGGCACAGGGGCGACGCAGAGCCTCTCATGCCCCGTGCGCGGTGCGGTCACCGCGGATTCGATCACGAACAGCATCAGCATCACCGACGTCCCCGCGGCGCTGCCGGATCTCGAGGCCTACACGCGCAGCCTCGATCTTCGCCAACCGCAGGTCAACATCAAAGCGCGCATCATCTCCGTTGACCGAACGCAGCTCGAAGGGCTCGGCTTGCGGTACGATCTTGGAACGGCATCACAGTTCTTCAATGATATCATTCCGCGCAACGACTCGACTGGAAAGCCGCTCACGACGCCTGGCCAGGTCGTGCTCGGCGGCAATACGGTATCGGCAATCGCGAACGCGCAGCAGCGCATTCCGAGCGCGGCGTTGCAGCTCATCTACTCCACCGCGATGGGAAACTTCGATTTCACGACGTTCCTCGAAGCGCTGCAATCGAACACGCTGCTCGACGTTCAAGCCGAACCGAGCGTGACGGTCTTGAACAACTATCAGGCGAACCTCACGGCGGGCACGCAGGTTCCGATCAGAATCATCGACGCCGGCGCCGGCGG
>JBDTAE010000216.1:0-22465 GCA_039924785.1 Gemmatimonadaceae bacterium
TGACGGAGATCGACGCGTTTCTCGCCAAGCGGCCGAAGCTTCCGGCGGACCTTCGCCAGAAGATTCTTCAGACGCGCGACGATCTCGAGCGAACGGTTCGCATTCGCGCCAAGTTCGCCGCGGGAAAGCTATCGTCCTAGCGGATGTTCGCCTTCGATTCGTTGAGCAAGCGAGGCGGAGGCGGCGGCTGGTCGTCGGCGGGACTTCGGCCGCGGGCTGTATACGTTCGATAAAACTCTACTGCCACGTCGACCTCCGCCGGCCCGACACGCGCCGCGCCAAGTCGGCGCGCGCCGTCGAGCGCGAGTTGAAACAGGTCGCGTGCGTTAGCGGCGAGCGCTTCGTTCTCAAGACCCCGCTCGCCGGCAGCCTCGAGAAGCCCCGCGCTCCCCGCGGCAATCTGCGCCGCCTCACGAGACGATTCGCCGTCGTACGCCAAGCCGTAGAGAAACACGACGGGCGCGGCGTACCACTTTGGATCGATCGCGTCGCACGACCGTACCTCGTAGTGACCCCGCGGACGTACCTCGGGGAACAACGTGGTGAGATGCGTTTGCCATGCGGACTCGAAGTCGCCGTCATCCTCACGATCGGCGAACGAGACCGCATGCTCACGATCGGCGCTCTGGAACATGTCGTTCGCTGACAACGCAAAGTCGGTGTACGCGCCGGCGGGATCGTCGCTCGGGAGCGCCACACCCGTTCGCGATGGATCGAGCTGTCGCCAGCAATGCGCGCGGAAGCTCCGGTGTCCGGTGTCTGCACCGCAGTAATACCGCGAGTTCGCGAAAACCGCCACGACGTACGGTGCCAGGTCGTTCAACAACCGCCACCGATCCGCGGGACGAGGACCTCGATCCAACGATACTTGAATGGCCGCCGTCTGACGCATCATGCGAATGCCGTACGGCCCAATGCGCTCGACGTATCGGGTCATGGTCTCGTAGCGATCGGCCGCGAGCTGCAACGGAATCGCGCGAGCGTCGTTGAGTGGATCGATGCCCAGCGATTCGAGCCTCACGCCGGCGTCGCCGAGCAATGACGCGAGCTCCGCCACAACGGATTGCGTCGAGCATACGAGATCGCTCACGCTATCGCACGGAAGGGTGCTGATTTCGATTTGGCCGCCCGGCTCGAAGCTGATCGTCGCGCGACCGGGAATGTCGAAGTACGGAACGTCGCCGTACCCCGCCCGCTCGGACCAGCCGGCGCTTACGGCATAGGCGCGAATCAGCGGAACGAGCGCGTGAACGTTTCCTAACAACGGTCGTGGAAACCCCGTCGCCGCGTCCTGCGCGAGCAGCTCGACCTCGACGCCGACACGCGTCCGCTCCGGCCCGGGGGCAAAACTGGTCTTGAAAATTCCGTCGCGGAGCGACGCGCGTCGGCTAGCCGTCACGCGCGAGGCGGAATCCGCTGAAGATCTGCCGGCGAATCGGGTAGTCCCAATTGCGGAAGCTGTTTCGAATGGCCGATGGGCGCGTCGCCCACGAACCGCCCTTGAGTACTTTGTAATCAGGTCCAAAAAACACTTCGGAATATTCCGGGTACGGGAACGTCTGGTAACCGGGATACGCGGCGAAGTCGCTCGACGTCCATTCCCACACGTCGCCGATCATGCCGTAGCAGCCGAGCGGCGACCAATTCTTCTCGTAGCTGCCGACCGGCGCGGTCCCGAACGACAGCTGGTCCACGTTCGCGTGCGCCGGCGTTGCGGGTTCGTTGCCCCAAGGGAAAACACGAGCGCGACCCTCGGCGGAATCCCAACTCGCCGCAGTTTCCCATTCCGCTTCGGTCGGCAAACGCTTTCCGGCAAAGCGCGCGAACGCCTCCGCTTCATGAAAGCACACATGGCAAACGGGATGCATCGCGTCGACCGCCGACGTGCGCTCCATCACGCGCACGCACCACCCGGCGCCGTCGCGCGTCCAGTACTTCGGCGAATTGGCGTTTGACTCCTGCACCCACGCCCAACCCGCATCGGACCAGAGCTCGCGGCGCGCGTAGCCACCGTCGCGCATGAATTCGAGATACTCCCCGTTCGTGACCGGATAGACGTCGATGGAGAATGGCTGGATCTGCACCAGATGCGACGGACGCTCATTGTCGTACGCGGCCGACCGGTCGTCGGTGCCGAGCCGGACGCAGCCGCCGGCAAATCGCACCATCGATCCGACTTCGATATGCTCGCCGCGAGCCGGGACCACGTAGCGGCGCGGCGCGGCGTACGGAGCGCCCTGCTTGAGCTGTAACGTTTGCAGAATCGTTTCGTTGTGTTGCACTTCGTGCTGCAGCACCATCGAATACACGTATCCGTCGCGGAGTAGCGGGTTGCTCAGATCGAGTGTGAGCGAAGCGGTGCGGTCCACCACCCGCGCCCGAACCTCATCCATCAGCGCGCGACACTCGGCAAGCGACGGAAGGTCGAGCGACCCGCGGCTCCTGCGAGGATTCTCGAATGGATTGAACATGCCCGGCATTTCGCCGAACTCCACGGGCCCGTCGAGGTTGCGCAGCAGCCACAGCTCCTCGAACCCTGCGATGTGGCCGAGGTCCCACACGATTGGGCTCATCAGCACATCGTGTTGAAGCCGCGCGTCTTCGTCCGACAGCGGCGCCATGAGCTCCCAGGTTCGGCGGCGCGCTTCGTCCAGACGATCTATGAGAGTTTGTTGAAGAGTGTGTGTATCGATCGGCATCACAGATGACCAGGTCTGACCTCTCGCTCGACGCCCGCCAATGCCGCATCGACGGCCACCGCAAGCAACGCAGCAGGAATTGCCCCTGACAGAATCATACGGGTGTCGGACAAGGCCAGGCCAGCAACGATGGGCTCGCCGAGTCCTCCAGCGCCGATGAATGCTGCGAGCGTCGCCGTACCAACGTCGATCACCGCGGCGGTTCGAATGCCCGCCATGATGAACGGGGCGGCGAGCGGCAGACGAACTTGTCTAAGAATTTGCCCGTCCGTCATTCCCAGCGCATGCGCCGCCGAGACCGCGGCCGGATCGGCGTCTCGCACGCCGGTGTACGTGTTCCGCACGATCGGATACAGCGAGTATAGCACGAGCGCAGCCAGCGCCGGGATCACTCCGATGCCGAGCAGGGGAATCATGAATGCGAGGAGCGCAATCCCGGGAATCGTCTGCAACACGCCGAACACGCGAATGACCGCTTCCGCGCGACCTTCCGCCCGCTCGAGGAGGACGCCGACCGGCACCGCGAACAGAATCGCCACGACGAGTGAGATCACAACCAGCTCGATGTGGCGCAACGCCAGTCGGCCGAGCGTTCCTCGCTGATCCACCACATACGCGATGAACCCTTGGCGCTCTTTCGTCGCAACGGGCGGCGGCGCTCCCGCGGTGTTGATCAGCCCGAGGCTCGCGAGCGCGTCGTGCGCGACGACGGCCGCGGGCACACCGTCGACCTCGATGCGCTTGTTGAGCGCGCGCATGAGCGTCTCGTCGAGACGACCACTGAGCTCGTTCAGCGCGTCGATGGCGGCGGGATTCGCGGCGGCGAACTTTCCGTTCACGAGCGCCGCGGCCTCGTACGGCGGAAAGAACTTTTTGTCATCCGTCAGCACGACGAGATCGTACCGCGCGATCAACCCGTCGGTGGAATATCCGTCGATCACGTCCGTCTGGCCCGCGGCAAGCGCCTGGTATTTCACCGCCGGCGAAAGCGGCTGCACCGAGCGAAAGCGCATGCCATACGCGCGTTGAAGGCCCGGCAACCCATCCGCGCGGCCAATAAAGTCCGCCGTCAAACCCGCTCGCAATCGGCCGGACGCCTTTGCGAGATCACTCAACGTCCGGAGATGAAGAGAATCAGCAGTGCCGCGACGAACTGCTATCGCGTAGCTATTCTGGAATCCTAATGGCGAGAGCCAGCGCACATCGTAGCGCCTTCGAAACTCGCGCGACACTCGCTGGTACACCGTCGCCGCATCCCCGAGCGGAGGCTCGCCGAGAATGGCGAGCAGCCCGGTGCCCGTGTATTCGGGATACACATCAATCGCGCCAGTCCGAAGCGCCTTGAACGCGATCTCGGTCGCACCGAGCCCGGGCCGGCGATCGACGGTGCGTCCGCTGGCTTCGAGCGTCTGCGCGAACATTTCCGCCAGAAGATACGATTCACCGAACGGTTTGGATGCGACAACCACTGCGCGGTTCTCTTGCCCCCAAGCGACGCACGAGACGAACAACAGCAATGCGGCGGCGGCGGCTCTCACGCGACCGCCTGCGTCACTCGCGACCGCTGCAACAGTGTGCGCACGTAGTCGGTCGCAGGAGCGTCGATCAGTTCGCGGGGCGCGGCGACTTGCTCGAGTCGTCCGTTCCGAAGCACCGCAATCGTGGTCGCGAGCGCCACCGCTTCGTGCAGATCGTGCGTTACGAGCACGCTCGTCATCCCAATGCGCCGTTGCAGAGCGACGAACGCATCCTGCAAATCCGCGCGAGTGATCGCGTCGAGCGCTCCGAAGGGCTCATCGAGCAACAGCACCGACGGCTCGGCGGCGAGTGCCCGGGCGATTGCGACACGTTGGCGTTGCCCGCCCGACAGTTGTCGCGGCCAACGATCGGCAAACCGACTTGGCTCGAGGCCGACGAGTGCCAACGCGTCGGCGGCGCGTTGCGACGCGTTCGGCGATTCGTTAAGACGAAGCACGAGCTCCACGTTTTTGCCGACACGCCAGTGCGGCAACAAGCCGCCATCCTGCGGCACATAGCCAACGCGGCGACGGAGCAGCACGGGATCGACGGACGACACGGATTCGCCGTCCACGCGCACGTCGCCGGAATCCGGATCGACGAGACGGTTGAAGCAGCGAAGAAGCGTGGTTTTTCCGGAACCGCTTTCGCCGACGAGCGCAACGCAGGCACCCGCCGGCACGTCGAGCGAAACGTCGTCGAGCGCGACGACATCGCCGAATCGTTTGGACACGCGGTGCACGGCAAGCGCGCCGCGTTGGTTCGTCGATGACGTCATGGGCGGAAGATTCATCGTGCCGCCCGCGCAGGGAAGAGCGATCCACTCCCCTCGTGCGGCGGGTTGGTCGCTCGATGGGCGCTAAGTAGCGCGTCCAGCGGCAACCGCAACACGAAACGTCTCTCTACCGCTCGGTCATCCGAACTTGGCCGCCCGTGCCATCCGCATGGCTTAGTTCGCCGCGCGCGAGCGACATGGGTTGCACGACGCACCGGTCGAAGTCGGCTCCAGGGCACGTCGACTTCCCGGACTGTTCAACCTGGCGGCGCACCGTTTCCGGATACCCCGAGCAGCCCTTCGTCGTTGTGCCCCGCACGCATCCGTTATAGCGAAGCAACGCCTTCCGCCACGCTTCATCCTTGTCGTTGGCGATCAACGCGGCTTTGCCCGCGACCCAACCGAGAATGAATATTCCATATTTCAAGTTCGTTGAATCCGTGTGCAGATTCGTGCCGAACTTCGGCCCGAGCGCCGTCCGCCAATGCTTCGGGTAGACTTGCATCAGCCCAACCGCGCCGACGCTCGATTGCGCCGCGGAATTCAACAACTCATTCTCCGTGAGCATCACGCCAAGCACCAGCGCCGGCGGCACGCGGCGCGTGTACGCCTCGCGCACCGCGACATCGGCGAGCGATCTCGCGCGCGACTGATTCACGTGACCCGTGCGAAGCAAATCCATGGCGAAACGCTCGCGATCCACCAGAAATTGCGGTGACTGCAACGCAAGCTCCGCCGGAATGCGCAGCCACGGCGCGCGAAGCTCGGCTGAATCCGCATACGTGTGGGCCACCAGCTGTTTTACAATCGGAGCTTCGCCGACGTAATAAGGACGCGATAGGTTCACCGCACCGACGATCGCCGCAAGCGCGACGATCGCAATGGTCAACTGTGAACGAACGGACGGCGTGGACTGAATACACTCCTCCTGAAAGTCGAGAGGCGGGCCGAACGCACGGGACACAATGTCCTACGCGCTTCCGACGTACGGATTCTTCCGGCACAGCAAGCGTGGTGGCCACGCCGCGCGCCAAGTCGGGCAATCGGATCTCAGAGGAGACTGCCGACGTACGATGATACTAGGAGCTTAGTGCGAAAAGTCGCGTGAAGCAAGCTCTTGCGGCAATTCAATTCTTTGCAATCCGGCACTGTTGTTGTCACACTTCTGTCTATGAGCAGTTCCCCGTCATCGAACGACGCGTTTCGGCCATCTCGACCGATCGGAAGACCGCGCTCTCGCAGGAGAAAGCGGCGTATTCAGCCCGCCTCGCGATACGCGCTCGCCGCCGCGCTCATTCTAGTTCTCATAATCGTCGGCGAATTCGCCGTGCATATCGCGCGCTCCGATCCGCGCGACGAACGCGCGATCGCGGAACGCGAGCTGCGACTGAACACGCTGCAGCCGGGCGAGCGGGTGATTCGATCCGTATCGATCTTCAAACGACCGGCGATCGAATACTTCCGCGCGACGCGCGGGCTGCTCACGCTCACCGACAAGCGCCTGATTTACCTCGGGCTCGAACCACGCGATCTCCTCGCGGCACCCGACCTTCCACCGACGTTCGAAGAACGCGACTTTCCGCTCGACACGTCCGTCCATGTGTCGAGCGGCCGAACGTTTTTCGGAATCGCGCACGCGATCGTCATCGCGACTCCGAACGAAACGATCAAGCTCGGCGTTCCGTCGACGGCGAGACCCGGCGCTGACCTCATGGTGCTCGCGATGGACGCGCGCCGATCCACCGCCATCGCGCACGCCGCCCAGCAGAGTCAGTTGCTCGCCGCCGCCGAGGCGCAGCGCGGAGAGGTGGAGAAGGCGCGCCGATTAGCAAAGTACTATGTCGTGCGGCGCGGCGACGCCCTCGGCGGCATCGCGACAATCTGGAATACGACGCCGGAAAAGCTTCGCGATTGGAACTCGATTTCCGGCAATAACATTCGCGCAGGCCAACGCCTGATGGTGAAACCGGCCGTATAACGCCTTGTGCTCAGCTAGCCTAGCTTGGCCCAGCTTAGCCCAGCCATTAGCCATCTGCTATCTGCGCAGCGATCGGCTATCTGCAAATGCGGAAGGTCGCTGCGCTCCTCAACTGCATTTGATACCGACGGATCACCGCCAGAAGCACGCTAGTATTGAGGTGCCTGGTTTTCAGTTTTTCATAAAACAGGGGCGCCTCGCAAGGCGAGACGCCCACATTCCGTTTCTGCCGATAGCTGTTGGCTGTGCTGATAGCCGATGGCCGATGGCTGGGCTGAGCCCGGACTAAACCCTCGCCTGCAGCGACGGGCTGGCGAGCTTCCGCGGCTAGCGCGCCACAACTCGTCCGACGCATTGCCCGAGTCCAATGCGACGATAGCCGTCGCGTTCGCAATAGCCGCGCAACGTCACTTCATCGCCGTCGGCGAGGAACGCGCGCGTTTCGCCACCGGGCAACTCAATTGGTTCCGACCCGCGCCAGGTTCGCTCCAGAAGGCATCCGCGGGATTCCTTCGTCGATCCGGAAACAGTTCCGCTTCCCAGCAAATCGCCCGCCCGCAAATCGCACCCGTTGCTTGCATGGTGGGTGACGAGCTGCGCGAGCGTCCAGTACATGTCGGTGAACGATCCCTTGCTCACTTGAACCGGCGTCTCCCCAGCGGCGCGCATTTTCTCCGACGTCAGCAGCACTTCGAGTGTGACGTTCAAGCCGCCGGCATTCGCGTTCTCTAATGACTCGAGATACGGCAGCGGCGCGGGTTCCTCTGGCGCGCGCTGAAACGCGGGCGCACGAAACGGCGCGAGTGCGTCGAATGTGACGACCCACGGCGAGATCGTCGTGACGAAGCTCTTCGCGAGGAACGGCCCGAGCGGCTGATACTCCCACGCTTGGATGTCGCGCGCCGACCAGTCGTTGAGGAGACACACGCCAAACATATGGTCCTCAGCTTCGCCGATCGCGATTGTTGAACCGCGCGCGTTGCCACGGCCGACGAATACGCCCAACTCCAGCTCGTAGTCGAGTCGTTTGGTTTGGCCGACGACCGGCGCGCCATCATTCCCGTCACGCGTTTGACCGATCGGACGATGAACCTCGGTGCCGCTCACGACGATCGATGATGCGCGACCGTGATACCCAATCGGAATCCACTTGTAGTTCGGCAGCAGTGGATTGTCCGGTCGGAACATGCTTCCCACGTTCGTCGCGTGATACAACGACGCGTAGAAGTCGGAGTAATCTCCAACATGCGCTGGCATTTCCATCGCGACGTCCTTCATCGGCACGAGGATGCTCGATGCGCTCCCCGCCGCCGGGCTGCCATGGCTTAGTAGAACGCTGATTGCAGCTCGCAACGCGCGCGCCGGCTCGCGTCCCAGTGCCATCAACCGATTGAGCAACGTATCCCGGCAAGCCTCCGCCGTCGCGCGAACGCTCGCGGGAAGAAGACCCGCATCCAGGCAGGCTGAGACATCGAGGATCTGATCGCCGATGGCGACGCCGACCGTCGCGCGCCCATCCCGCGCGAACACACCGAACGGAAGATTCTGAATCGGGAAATCCGTCGTTGGCTCGTTCGCCGATTCGACCCACGATCGAAGCGTCTGGTCGTGCGTTGCATCGAGTGCGGTCATTCGATCAATCCGAGTGCGCGTGATTCGTCGACGGGTTCACGGAACGAACAGGAGCCAAACGACACGGCACCATGTTCACGCAGCAGCGCCAAATCGCTCTCCGTGAACACAGAGCCGTTCCACGCGGCCGCCGCCGGGGACCAGACGAACTCCGACGGACGCCCTTCGTTGAGAAGTCTCACGGCATCCTCGTCGATCGCTCCCGCTGTGACTGCCGCAGCGGCCAGAAATACGTTCAGGAATCCGAACATCGAGCCGCACGCGGCGCCTTCGTCGTACGTCAGCCGATATTCGGCGCGCAGCGGATGATGCAGCCCCGCGGTTGCCTTGAACCGAATCCCGGCCTCGAGCGAGCGGCGAATGAAGCGCACGATGGTTGCCGCGGTTGGAAATGCGTCGGGCGTCACGCCACCCGTCCGGATCTTGCCGCTTGCACCCGCTTCGGCAAGCGCGTCGATGAGCGTTTCTGGATCATCCGCCGCCGGAACTTCAGCGAACAGCTCGATCGAACCGGCCGCAGCGGCCGCGTCCCGAATCGCTGCGACCGTTGACAGTCTGCTTTCGACGCAATCGACGATCGCGCGATTCGAATTTGCGTCGTTGAATCGATGTGCATGCCCGATGTCCGCGACCGGATCGGCGCCGAGCACCGCGGCGATACGCAGCGTCTGTCCGCCATTGCTCACCGAGTTCCCTGCTTCGAGCGCGTCGCCGAGTCGCGCGACGGGCACGACGAAACGCCCGAGCATCCATGCCTCGGGGCTGGTCGAGTATTCGTGGTAGTTGCGAACCGCCGCTCCAACGTCGAGCGCCGCCGGCGGAAACACGCCGGCGTAGTCGACGATCTCCGCAAGCAACGCCCGCGGGGCGGTCACCGCTTGAACTTCTTCTTGGTGTTCACGATGGTGCCGCGGCACTTCGCCGCGCCGCATTGACAGACGTAGAAGCGATAATCGTCGTCGGTATACTTCGGATCATCGTCGTAGTCGTAGTCGTACAGAATCTCCGTGCCCGCGGGAATCGTCTGCCCCGCCTCCATCCAGATGCGTCCGCGGGAGATGATCACTTCGCAGTTCGGGGCGCACGAGTGGTTGATGAATCGCGCTTCGTTCCCACCGTAGGCGGCGTCGATGCACTGCTTCTTGTTAAGGATGAACAGCACCGTGTGGTGCTCCTTCATCTTGGAGTCGTCGTACCGTCGGTCCGATTCGGCATTGCTGATCTTTTCGCCGCGATACTCGATGATGCGCGTGCCTTTCGGAATCTCTTTACGCGCAAATCCGCCGAGTCCGTGGATGACGGACCCGCGAAGCTCGAGCCATTCGTTTACGGGGCCCGGTTTGCCGGGCTTGGACGGACGCGGACGACTCACGCGCTTTGCGGGCTTCGCGGGCTTTGCGGGCTTCTTCTTCGCAGCCTTCGGCTTGGATTTCTTGATCGCCATCTCAGGGGGAGAATGAATGTGCGGCGAAAACTACACTATCCCTCCCCCTGCACGCGACTTCTGCCGCGATCGAGCGCCGGCGCTTTGCGCCCGACCGCGATGCCGTTCAAAAATTGAGGCGCAGCCCCGCACTGAAGGCAAAGTTGTGCGCCGTCTCTCCCGAGATTCCGAGACCCGTCGCGTCCTGAAAATTGAACTTGCCGATGTAGTCCTTGGCCATCACCCGAAGCGACAGTCCGTTCCCGACAGCGAAATCAGCGCCCACGCCGACGTTCCCCGCCAGATTCGTCGCGTTGGTCTGAATCACGTCTTCGTCGATGTTGTAGCTGATCGCGCCAATGCCGGCCTGCACGAACGGATTGATTGGCGTCCCACCCTGCTTGGGCCCACCAAAGCTGTACTCGAGGCCAGCATCGTAGATCAGCATCGAGCTGTGGCCAACAGACACGCCCCCCAAAAGCGGAATGCCGACCTTGAGATCAGAGTTTGTGTATCCGAGGTTGCCAATCAACGACAGCTGCGGTGCGATGGCGATCCCGGCCTGCGCGCCGTAGATCACGCCGGGCGCGTTGGTGAGGCTCGTGCCGACCGGACCCTTGAGATAGTCGCCGAACACCATGTACCCGACGTACGGGGTGATTTGAAACACGGTCGGCGTTGGCGACGATTGAGCAAATGCACTCGACGCGCCCGCGACGGAGGTGGCGGCAGCAGCAGCGGCAGCGAGAACGAGACGACGAATGTTGCGCATATGACCGAGGAGTGAATGTTGAGCCACGCTTCAACTCCCCCGGACCAAAAGCATAGGCGGGACCATTCGGCTCGCCGCGCCGCGGCGCCACAAAAGTCGTTGCGACTCCTCTAGTTACGATCCACGCGCGCCAGGTAGCGTAGCTCAGTCCGTCCCGCGCGCAGGACGCTTGGCCGTCCTCGCAATGCGCCAACCGAAGCGCTGGAGCGATACGCGGCCCCCGGCGTCAACCACGACACCCTCGCGAATGAGACGCATGCGCTGCGTGAGTCCGGCGCCCGACGCGTTTCGCTCGAGGCTCAACCTTCCCTGCGCGTTGATCACGCGGTGCCACGGCACCGACGTTCCGTTCGGCAGCGCACTCAGTGCGTAGCCGACGAGCCTCGCATGCGCTCCGAGGCCGGCCAGACGCGCCACGGTTCCATACGTCGTGACGCGCCCGGCGGGAATCTTTCGAACGACCGCGAAAATCTTTTCGTGCGACCCGGCGGCCTCACAGTCCTCGTATTACGCTGGCGCCATCGCGGGCCGGCACGCGAGACGCTCTCGAATGATCGCCAGCGCATCCGCACGCTCAGCGCCGACGAGCTCGAGGCGCGGCGGACGCACCACGGCGTTCCCCTGCCCAACCTCGGCCTGTACGAGCTTGATCAATTGCACGAACTTGGGAACGGTGTCGAGCCGGAGCAGCGGAAGGAACCAATCGTACAGGGCACGCGCCTCGTCCGTGCGACCGTCGCGACCAGCTTCGAACAAACGGACCGACTCCAGCGGCAGCGCGTCGACCAGGCCGGCGACCCAGCCCTTGGCGCCCATGGGAATGGACTCGATGATCATGTCGTCCATGCCCGCGAAGATCGTGAGACGATCGCCGTTCGTTTCGCGAATCGCCGTCACCCGACGCACGTCCCCGCTCGACTCCTTCACCGCATGCAGATTCGCGTGGACCGAGAGCTCCTTCATCTGCTCGGGATTCACGTCGGTGCCATACGCGATCGGATTGTTGTACAGCATGCACGAGAGCGGCGTCGCGGTGATCACCGCCTCGAAGTGCGCCTTGTTCTCGCGCCAATCGCCCTTGTAGACATACGGCGGCAGAACCATGAGTCCATCCGCGCCGGCATTCATCGCTCGCTTGGCGAGCGCCACGCATTCAGCCGTGCTCAATCCGGCAATGCCGGCAACGACCGGAATTCGTCCGCCGAGCGCGCGCTTGCATGTTTCGAGAATGCTGATCTTCTCGTCGCCCGTCAGCGTGTTCCCTTCGCCGAGCGATCCGAGCGCCACGATCGCGCGGCACCCATTGTCGGCGAGCCAAGACACGCTCGTGGCGATTCGCGCGTGATCGACGTCGAACGAATCGAGAAACGGTGTGGTGATGGCGGGAAATACGCCTTGCCAATCGCGCTGTTCCATGAGTGCTGCGCTCCCTATTCGGTCGACGAAGGTTTCGATGCTGCGCTGAAGTCCGCGGTCAGCGTGGAAAGTCGCGCGGGTTGAACCGGCGACCGAACGGTGTCGCTCGGCCACCCCATCACACATTCTAATGCCGCACCACACACGCGGCCTTGGCACGGTCCCATGCCGGCGCGCGTGTACAGTTTAGCCTGCCGCGCCGTCCACCGCCCATCCAGCTCGCCGAGCGTCGTGTCTTCGCAGCGGCAGACGATCGTCTCCGGCTTTGCGAGGCACTTGATCTCGGCGCGCGGCGCAAATGTTCGCGCGAGTAATTCGGCGTCACGTGCCAGTCGATTGCGGCGCGCGAGCAATGCGGCGCTGGGTCTTGCGCCCGCGGCCGCCGCACCCGCAATCTCGCCTTCGACAAGGGCAGCATCCACGCCGCCAATGCCCGTCGTTTCCCCCGCCGTGTAGACGCCGGACGTGCTCGTCGCCTGCGTGTCGTCGACGATGGCAAACCGGCCATGCATCGCGCACCCCAGCAGTCGCGCAAGCTCATTGTTCGGAACGAGGCCGAAGCCCGTGCAGAGCATGTCACAGTCAACCATCCGCGTTCGCTTCCCGTCGGCAACTACCACTCCGCGCAATACATCATCGCCGTGCGCGTGCGATACCCACGTCCCGGTTTGATATCGCGCGCCGATGAACGACGCTCGCAATGACGCGGCTTGAACGAGCGTCGACGGCCGTCGCCACAGGCTCGCGACGTATGACACCACCGCCGCACGAGTCGCCTGTTCGGCGACAAGCACCAACTCCGCCCCAGCCTTGGCGAGCGACGCGGCAACGGGGAACAACAACGGCCCCGAGCCGGAGATGACCACTCGACGGCCGCGAACATTCAGGCCCGACTTGAGCAACGCCTGCGCGCCGCCGATGCCGAACACGTTCGGGAGCGTCCAACCGGGGAACGGCAAGAACAGTTCGTGCGCACCGGTGGCCAACACGACGCGACGGCAGACGATCTCCACTGCGCCCTCGGTCGATTCACCGCGCAACACGAACCGGTCGTCCGCGGCGTGCGCGGTAACCACGCTCGTCGAACGAAGCACCGTTGCGCTCGAACGGCCGAGCCGCTCGATCCACGCCGACGCGCGCGACGGTTGCCCCACCTTCACACTCGGCCGCCATATCTGTCCCCCCGGCCCAGTGCCTTCGTCGAGGACGATCGTGCGCGCGCCCGCACCGGCGGCAGTCACAGCCGCTGCGATGCCTGCAGGGCCGGCACCTACAACGGCCACGTCGCACTCGTAGCGAATGGCGTTCACCGACCGCTGCCGGTGTCGATGCGCATTCCTGGTTCGACAACGCGAAGACAAGCTCGCTGGTGAGCGACGCCATCGATCGTCGCGCGACACTCGTAGCACACGCCCATGCCGCACACCGGAGCGCGCGGGTCGCCCCGCACCGATGTTCGAAACGACGGCACTCGCACGTTGAGCAATGCAGCGGCGACGGTCGTCCCGGGCTCGACCTCGACGCGCTTTCCATTCACGAGGACTTCCAGGCGTGCGTCGCTCATGCGTGGCCCGGCTCCGCGGCCGATGAGACCACTCTCATTGGCGAGAACGGCGCCGCTTCGATCGGCGACGCTCGGCCCGCGACGGCATCCGCGATGAGCCGCGCGGTACCGAGAGACGTCGTAATGCCGAGTCCTTCATGTCCGGCGGCGACGTACAACCCGTCGATTGGCGTCCACGCGCCGATCAGCGGCAACTTGTCCGGCGTCGCTGGGCGAAAGCCCGTCCAGCATCGAATGATCGACAGGTCGCGCAGGGCCGGCATGAGCTCCACTGCCCGATCGAGCATCTCACCCAGCAACCGTTCGTTCAACGACGCGTCCCAACCCACAAGCTCGCGCGACGAACCAATCAATACCTGGCCGGTCGACCGTGGCTGCACGTTGAACGCGACCGACTCGGTCGTCATCTTGTGCGCGCTCGCCAGATAGCCGAGCTCGACGAGCTGGTGATGACAGAACTTCGGATAGCGATCTGTAATTGCCAGATGTCCCTTTCGAGGAACGATCGGCAACTCCGGCGTCAAGCTCGGTGCCGCAGCACCCGCCGCGTTGACGACGACGTCGGCGTGCAGCGTGTCGGTGGCGCATCGCACTCCGCGATCAATGAGCTCGATCGCCTCCACGCCCTCCCGCAACACCGCCCCACGCGCGCGTGCAAGCTCGAGCAGCCGCAGCGTGGCTCCGGGAGGATAGACGACGGAATCGCCCGGAACCAGCAACGCACCCGCCAACCCAGGCCGGAGATTCGGTTCGACGCGCGCGACGTCGTCGCCACTCAGCACTTCGCTCGCGATACCGGCGGCAGCATATACGCGCTGCTTTTCTCCCACCGCTCCGAACTGCTCGGCGTCCTCGGCGAGCCAGAGCGTTCCGCACCGATCGAGCTCCGACCGCGCGTCAAGCTCTGGCGCCAACTCGCGCCACAAACGGATGCTCAACTCCGTCAGTGCCAGTTGCTCCGGCGAATCGTCCATCGCGACGATGTGGCCCATGCCGACCGACGTCGTTCCCGCAGACGCAAACTGTTTGTCGACGACGGTGACGCCCCACCCATCGCGCGAGAGCGCTTCCGCGCACGCGGCGCCAACGATTCCCGCGCCCACGACGATCGCGTTCGAAGTCCGCCGCGCGCTCATTCCGCCGCGAGCGTGCGGTTCACGCCGTGCCGATGCCGAGCTTGAACGGGTCGGCAGGGTCGAAATACAGGGTGGCGTCGCCGGTGATGAACGCCGTCCCGCGAATGTGCGGAATCAATTCATCCTCGGGCCCTTCGCTGAGCCATCCACTGAAACGACTGCCCGTGATGCTCTCCTGCTGCCACACATGTCCGAACGGCAGACGTCCGCGCTGGTGGAGTGCGGCCATGACAGCCGACGTGCCCGTGCCGCACGGTGAACGGTCGTAGTCGCCGCCGGAACAGAGCACAAAGTTTCGCGCGTCCGCGTCAGGGCGCGCCGGCGCGCCGGAAATTTCGATGTGGTCGATCGGAACGCCGCCGGCGATTTTCTGATCGACGATCGCGTCCTGAATCAGCTGCGTCATTCGCGTCAGCGCGCCGACATTCGAGATCTCTAACTCCGCGCCGGCGGTCGGGATGTGCGTGATGAAAAACCAGTTCCCGCCGTACGCCACGTCGCCGACGACTCTGCCAAGGCCGGGAACATCGACGGCGACGTCGAGCGCATGGCAGCGCGACGGAACGTTCTGGATCGTCACCGAGCCATCGGCGTTGAGTTCCGCCGAGACCTGACCCGCCGGCGTGTCGAAGCGTGCCTCACCTGGCGACATTTTGCCGAGGTGGGCGAGCGTTCGCACCACGCCGATGAGGCCGTGGCCGCACATGCCGAGGTACGTTCCGTTGTTGAAGAAAATGATTCCAGAGAGTGAGTCGGAACGCACTGGGGGCGTCAGCAGCGCACCGACGATCGCTGAATGACCGCGCGGTTCGCAAACGACAGCGCGACGGAGGTTGTCGAATCGCTCCCGAAGATCGTCGCGCCGTTCCTCCATCGTCTCACCGCGCGGCTGCGGCCACCCCTCGACCACGACGCGCGTCGGCTCACCTTCGGTGTGCGAGTCGACGACGCGCATGCTGGCTGGAATCACCGCGCCGCCGCGACTGGGGACTGTCCGCGCTGCTCCTCCAATAGCGCCACGAGCGAGCTTCCCGCCCCGAGAATGTGCGAGCGAAGCAACTGGCAGGCGGCCGTGATGTCCTTCTTTCGAACGGCCGCGACGATCGCGCGATGTTCTTCGTTCGCCCGCGCGCCGCCATGCGCGAGCAACACCTGCATTCGAAAATACCGGTCACTGTGGTGGTGGAGCTTCTGAAGCACGCCCATCGTGAAATGGCGATTGGCCGGCGCGTACAGCGCCGAATGGAAATGCCAGTTGAGGGGACCCCACCGCGACGCCTCCCCCGCCTCGAGTGCTTCCTGAAACTCGTCGAGCACCTCTACGGCGCGGTCGAGATGCTCGAGGGTCATCAGCGGCATCGCACGGCGGAGGAGGTCGCCTTCGATATCCGCGCGAAGCTCGAACAGCTCGCGAATCTCTTCCAGCGAGAGGCTCGACACCACCGCACCGCGATGCGGATTGAACGTCACGAGCCCCTCAGCCTCGAGTTGGCGCAACGCTTCACGGACGGGAATTCTGCTGACCCCCAGCTCGTCGGCCAGAGCGTCCTGGCGCAGCGGTTCGCCCTCGTGGTAGTCGCCTCGAAGGATCCGCTCGCGGAGGGCTTCGACCGTCATTCCCGCGACAGTCTGGCGTTGAATAGGAACAAGGCGCGGCGATCCGGTTGCCGAACCGGCCGGATTGGCGTTCGCGACTAGGGGCAAGCGTGGTGACATTCGCTCTCCGATTGAACTGAACCGTCTGACGTTCGACCGCGGGGGGATACTCTATCCTGGCTCGGCAAGCGTCGCAACCAGCAAATGGAGTGTAAGACCCACAAAAAACCCGATACCACTCGTGCGGCATCGGGCTTTGGGTCTCGATCAATGCTATGTCCTACGCGTTTGCCTCCTCCAACGACGCCGGCCGCGCGGCAGCCGCCGTATCGCGCTCTCGATACGCGGTCAGCAGCATCGAGATCGACGCGTACAACACCACGAAGATCACCACGATCTTCACCCATTTCATATCGAGGTTCTGGAACCACTTGAACGCCAACGGAACCGCGATGATCCCAGGCAACGCCATCGACAGCATCGTCTTCGGTTCGTAAGCCCGCGCGCGAACGAAACGCACGACCGCCACCGGCATCAGGAACGCGCACGCGCCCATCATGATCGGATAGCCGGACTTGTCGTTCATCCCGAGCAGCGTCACGAGAATCAGACACGGCGCGTACAGCCCGATGCCGAGCGTCATCAGCGCGCCGAGGACTAACATTCCGCCCATTCCGATGACCCATCGCGCGCCCGTGAGACCGATCGCGCCCACATCCAGCGAGTGGAACACGGTCAAGCGCACGACCATGATGACCGCCGCGGCCGCCAGACAGAATCCCATCCCGAGCTGAATTTTCCGGCGCGGCCACGAGGACACGACACCCGCGCCAAGCCAGGCGCCCAGAATCGCGGCCAGGATCAACGAGATCAGCGTGCGCGGGTCGACTTCGACCGGAGGAACGGTGACGCCTAGGCCGCTCACGCCGTGAATGGTCACGTAGGCCTGGATGATCGTCGGGAGCACGTAGCCCACGTTAAGCGAGCCGGGAATCTTTTCATCCGGCATGAGCTTGAAGAAGCGCACCATCGACGTCGTCGTGGCGTACGATCCAACGCCCAGCGTGTCAAAGAAATTGGCGATGAAGCTGACGAGCGACATCAGCGGCTTGGGCGCGATATGAAATCCATCGCGGGCGTCCCGCATCAGACCGTTGATGAACACGTACAGGTACCCGACGGCGAACACGCCGAGCAGGATGAGCAGAATGCTGATCGGGTTCATCAGAATGTTCGGCGATGAGAAGGTGGGCGGACGGCCGGGTTCGTGCCGGGAATATGCGGGGCGGACCGTGAGTGTTCAAGCAGAGCGCTCGGAACTCGTCCGGCGTCGAGGACCGCGGCTCGCTCGCTCAATGGAAGCAGAAGCTCTTCACCTGGTCCGCGACGTATGGACGAAGCTTCGCGACGTATTCGAGATAGGTCTTCGCCGCATCCGGTGCAACGGAACCCCCGCCCACGAGATTGATCTCCGCCTCGGTCAGCGACGCATCCGCGAGCCGCGACAGATCGCAACTCTTGGCCGTCGGTGCTTCCGTCGCCGCGGACTGGCCAATGGAGAGCGCGGAGGCGCCGAGAAGGAATTTCGCCTCGGGCGACGGACGGATCTGCGCGGCGAGCGTGAGGAACTTTACGGCGCGCTGAAAGTCTTCGCGCTTTTGCGTGCCCGTCGCCGCTTTGTACAGCGCATTGCCGCGAGCCAGCGCGAACTGCGCCACCGTCGACGAATCCTCGCCGTACTTCGGCGCGGTCTGAATCGCCGCGAACGCGCTGTCTGTCTGGCCCTGTTCCATCTCGAGCTGCGCAAGCTGCAGAAATCCGTGCGGCAGCTTGGGATTGGCGGCGAGCGCGCGCTTCGTTTCCTGGAGCGCGCCCGCGCTGTTTCCCGATTGCTTCATTGACTGCGCGGCAAGGACGTGAATCTCGGGATTGTCCGGAAACGCCGCCAGCGCTCGCGGGAGCGCCGCCTCCGACTCGGCGCGAATCAACTGGAGGTAGACGACGTACAGCGGCGCGTTGTTCGAGAACTTTGAAACGCCGGCCGCCGCCGTGCTCAAGGCGCGCGCCGGCTGGGAGTCGGCACGATACGCGTTCGCCAGGCGCGAGTAGAAGTCGGGGTCGACCTCCGTCGCCGCATCGCGGGACAGGAGCTTTTCGCCCGCGGCGATCGCGCCCTTCCAATCGTTGTTCGCCAGGTGCACGAGCCAGCGAAGCTTCAGCAGCACGAGGTTATCGGGATGCTCATCAGTGCCGCGGTCGATCACCGGCTGCGCGAGCTTGGTGTTGCGCTCACGCGCGAGCGCGTTCACGACGCGCTCAGTCAGATCCTCGTTGGTGGAATCCGTCGCGAGAAAACGCACCCACACCGGCGCGGCAAGGGCGGCCTGCCCCAACGCGTCGTAGGCCTGCGCAAGACTCCCGAGCGCGTGCGGGTTGTTCGGCGCCACCGCGAGGATGGCCTTTGCGACCGACACCAGACTCTCCGGCTTGGCGCTGAGTCTCCCGAGCGCATTGAGCAGACAGACGCGTGCGGGCACGGCCCGCTGGTACGCGGCGATCGCTGCCGCCGCGGCCTTGACGGCGTCGTCCGCCTTTCCGGCGCGTACGAAATTCTCACATTGGCGAAGTGGAATGAGCTGGGCCCGTGCGGCGATAGCTTCTTTCGCGACGGCTTCCGCGGCGTCGGTTACCGACGCGCCTTCCCCCACCAGCGGCTGCGACAATCGCAGATCGCGAACGAGGGAGAGCGATGCATCGATCCGAACACCGGCGCCGGCACGCGTCACCACACCGGTGATTCGCTCGTCGGCACGGAACTCGCGCGCGAGCTCGCGAAGCTCGCCCTCGCTCAGCACGATGTTTTCTTCGAAGCCGGAGCGGCGCAGCCACTCGTCAACGTCGCCGCCCGAGATGACGCGCAATTCATTCTTTCTGAATGCGCTCGCCACGCGGCCGCGAACGATGTCGCTCGCTTTTCCGCCGGTGCCGCGATCCGCCGCGCGAAACGCCGGAACGACCATCACTTGCGTGGTATACTGCTGCTGAGCGCCAAGGGCGGTCGCAGACAGTACACCAACAAGGAAGGTTGACCGGAGCAGCATCGCCAGGAGCAGTTCGAGAGTTCGCATGGGGTGGCGGAGCGCCACGTGCGCTCCGAACGACTCTTGAATATACCGTGCTACGGCATCTGGATCGGAATCGCCGTCTCGAGACGATTGAAAGCGGGCGGCCGATAATCGCTCGGCTGCGCGGCGTTGAGAAGGTCAAGCAGATCCGAAAGACGCGCCGTCGCGTGGAACACGCCCCATGAGAGTTTTGACATACCCGACGGCCACAGGTCAAGCGAATCCGTGGCCGCGTCGTACCGCATCGTTCCCCGGTACCACGTCGAGAGACCCAGCGTTTTCGCCGCGCGCATCGTGCGCCAGAAGATCGGTACGGCATACGACTGCCAATTGACCCCGTCGCGGCTCGTCGCGAGCCATACGTCGCTGTTCGCACAATTCGAGAACTTCTGATACGCCGCGATCATCGCGAGATAGCCGCGACCTGCCGGAAGCTCGATGACATCGAGATGCCAGACCACATATCCAGGAATGCTCAAATTCACCGGCGTCCCCGCCGACCACTTCGCGGCCTCGAACCCGGAATTGCCTTCGGGCAGGGCCGTTCGCATCTCGACGCTCGTCGACGTCGCGTTGCACCCGTCGGCCCCGGCGCGCACGTACCAGAGCTTCGCCTGCCGGTCGGGCTCGATCACGAGCGCGGGCGACACGGCGTTGTGATTGTGCTCTGTGAACGCGACCACCGGCGTGGTCCAATGCCGCGCGTCGGCCGTCGACATCACCATGATCTTATTGAAGCTGTCCGCAACGACGCGATAGACCTGCACCATGCGACGTGTCGCCGGATCGAACGCGTGGTCCGGGTCCGAGTTGTATCCGGTGATGCCGGGGTAAGCGATGAGCGGATTGGCCACCGCCGGCGGCGTAGTCCATTCTGTGTCCGACGACACCATCAGAAACGCTGGATTCTCGTTCGACGGATCAGAGTTCTTGTACGGCGTGTACATCACCCAGCACGGCGCGTTGTTCCAGTTCCCTGGCGGGCACGCGATGTCGGGATGCACTGCATCCCCAAACTTTGAAAAGCCGTCGGCGGGGATGCTGACCTTGCTCAGGTGACCGTTGTACAACCCCTCGATGCGGTCGCCAATCGTCCGCGAGTCGATCGGCTGCCGCGGATTAGGGGGTGTTCGGCCGCTGGGGTCGGCCGGGGAAAGGGTGGGAGATTTAGTTTCGACGGGAGTTTTGACGTCGGCACAACCGGCAAGTGCGACGGCGCACATTGCCCGGTAGACAAAACGCATGCGTGGCCCTGACGATTGTGAGGGGGTGGAATGACACGATGCAGTGAGAAAATCCGGGTGGAGTCCGCGGCGGGAGCTGCCGATAATCCGGCGCCACAACAATAGTGTGGTAGCCGCCGGTGCGCGAGCACCAGAATATGCCTCGTTCTGGCCTTTCCACTGGCGCGCGCCGTGACTATAATCGAAGCCGCGCCGTCCTATGCGTAGTTCGCATCGAGCGACTGTTGCCTTTCCTGCCTCTCACTCAATCCGCCCCAATCATGGTTCAGCAACGACAGATGGCGACCCCGGCGTATCTCGTTGGCGCTGCGTTGTTCCTCATTCCACCGATCGATACGCTCGTGGGGGTTCTGCCCATTCGAATCTCCGATGCACGTTGGCGGTTCGGATTCTTCGGGCTGATCAGCAACTCGATGATGCTTGCGCTCGCTGGCTTTCTCATTGTGATGATGACCGCCGCGATCTTCGAGCATCGCCGCACGCAGCGAACCTTGGGCATCGTCGCGATCGTTCTCGCGGTCGTACTGATCCTCGGCTTCGGACTGTTCACGCTCGACGTCCTTCAGGTCCGCCAGCAAGTCGCTCCGAACATGCAAACGGGCTATCGCGTCGCGAGTCTCCAGGCGCTGTGCAAATCCGTCCTCGGCATCGTAACGCTGATCATGTTCGGTCTCGCCGCTCTCCGAGCGCCGAAACCTGCCAGGGCCGAGCCCACGAAGGGGAATGCGGGCCGTGCGACCGGCGGGCTGGTGATGGGCGGCGCCAACAGGGCCGTCGCCGCTCCCCGCCCAAGCGTAACGCCGGCTACGGCGCCCGTCGCCGCTCCGATTGCGGATGGCGACCCCGCTGAAGCAGCGGAGTAGTCCCGCATTTCCACTATAATCAAAAGCCCCGACGGCGGATGCCGTCGGGGCTTTTTTCCCTTTCCCAAAAAAGCTGTTAGCAGTTAGCTGTGCAGATAGCCGATGGCCGATAGCTGGGCTAAGCAAAGCCAGCTAAGCCAAGCCGCCAGCTGAGCCAGCTTGGCTTAGCCGAGGCATCGGCCATCTGCTATCAGCACGGCCAACGGCTATCGGCAGAAACGGAAGCGGGCGCCTCGCGTTGCGAGGCGCCCGCGTTTTGTTAGATGACCGCGGAACTCATCACGCCGAACGCGCTGTTGTTCCAAATCGAAGGCGCGCAGCGCCCTTCCGAATTTGCCGATAGCTGTTAGCTGTGCAGATAGCCAATAGCTGATGGCTGGGCTAAGCTTGCTAAGCTCAATACTGATGACTTAAGGTTTGGGCCGCTGGCCCCATGTAAGAGGCCGCTGATGGCGTTGTAGCGCGGCAGCGAGCTCGTAGTTTCGCACTCGCCGGTCGGAGCTCTCGTCGGGGACTTCGAGAGTCGAGGAGTGGACAGTACGCGAGTTCCGACCTTACTCGGTCCGGGAGGGGCCGAGCAGAGTTTTCAGTTGCGCGCCTCGAAAGTCCAAAAACCGGGACGAAGAATCCGGAGCAGCGAGCAAACCAATGAGTCGGAAGCAGTGGAAGTAAGAAGTAACTGACGCGGTGGAGAGGGGTCGGTTCGCCCGTGAGTAACTTCTTA
>JBDTAE010000217.1:0-15651 GCA_039924785.1 Gemmatimonadaceae bacterium
TCGGGGATCGCGTTTCGGTACAGGATCACGCGGACACGTTCCAGCGTGATGAGGCCACCCCCGAGCATTCGGTCGAGCTCCGGCAGAATGCCCTGGATTTTCTCGTCGGTGTCAATGCACTCGATGATCACCGGCACGTCGAGCTTTACCGACCACGTACGCTGATGATGCATTTCGCCCGAGGCCCCGAACCCCTCAACCGCGCGGAATACCGTGGCGCCCGCGAAGTGGCGGCTCCGCAGCAACTGAACGATTGCCTCGTAAACGGGGGTGCCGTCGACCTTCTCCTGCTCCTCCACGTGAATTCGCATCAAGGTGCGTTCACCCTTGAATCCGTGCATGGTGCGACTCCATTGCTGATGCCGGCAAAAACAAAAGACTCCCACGCGCGAAAACCATCTGCACGTAGGAGTCATTAGCGCTCGTCTCGTTCGGACGCATCGCGGTTGAGGCGAACTCCATCGCCCGACTTCGTTGTCCTTTAGAGGATACTCCATCGCCTCAAGACCAGTCAAGGCTGCGCTGCGCGCGGCACTGGTACAGTTTCGCGGCGATATACGGAATCCGACCGCCCGGAGAGGAGGTCGTGAGGTTTTCCCGGGCAAGAATCCCCGGGCGCATTACCTTCCGCGCCATGAGCCGCGTCGTGCTTTCGGTTGAACATCTCCGCAAGCGATACAAGTCCACGCTCGCCGTGGACGACGTGTCGCTCGAAGTGTATGAGGGCGAAATCTTCGGCCTCATTGGCCCGAACGGCGCCGGCAAGACCACGACGATGGAATGCCTTCAAGGTCTACGTCGCCAAGATCGCGGCACCATTTCCGTGCTCGGCCTCGATCCGCATCGCGACGCCGCGGAGGTCCGGCAGCGCATCGGCGTTCAACACCAGGAAGCTCATCTTCAAAAGCGCATCAAGGTGTGGGAAGCAGTGGACCTCTGGTCCTCGCTGTACGCGAGCAAGGTCGACGGCGACGCGCTTCTTACGCAGCTCGGCCTCGAAGCGAAGCGGGATGCCTGGTTCATGACGCTGTCCGGCGGACAGAAGCAGCGACTGTTCATCGCGCTCGCGCTGATCAACGAGCCCGAGCTCGTGTTTCTCGATGAGTTGACGACCGGGCTCGATCCGCAGGCCAGGCGCACCATATGGGAGCTCGTGACCAGCATCCGTGCGCGCGGAACAACGGTGTTCCTCACGACTCACTTGATGGAGGAGGCGGAGCGCCTCTGCGATCGGGTCGCGATCATCGAGCACGGACGCCTGATCGAGCTCGGCACCCCGTACGAGCTGGTGCAGCGGCATTGTCCTGAGCGGACGGTGGTCTTTACGAGCGACGACGACGGCGTCGCGGCGGGGCTCGCGAACGTCCCCGGCATACGTTCAGCAAAGAGCGTCGGGTCCACGCACACGCTGACGGGCGAGGGCGACGATTTCGTCACCGGCGTGATTGCATTCGTTGCGCGCGAAGGAATTCATGTCCGCGGGTTTCGCACCGAAGCGGCGACGCTCGAAGACGTCTTCCTCAAGCTCACTGGCCGCGGAATCCGGGATTAGACAATGCTCAAAGGCTTCTGGAAGCTCACGTGGGTGGAGACGAAAGTGTTCGTCCGCGAACCGATGGGCGTCATCGGGTCGATGGTCGTGCCTGTCATTCTCTTCGTGATCCTCGGGCGCGGAACGGGATTCGGGCGACCTGTGGTTGCCGACATGCTGCCGCCGTTCAACGTGGCGATTCTCTCAGCGATCGTCATCGCCATCGGCGCGGTGCTGTCACTCGTCGCGATCATTTCGATCTATCGTGAAGGCGGGATTCTCAAACGGCTTCGCGCGACGCCATTGTCGCCCGTCACAATCCTGGGCTCTCACGTTTTTCTGAAGCTCGTGTTCAGCGCGTTCAGCCTTGCGCTGTTGGTCCTGGCGGGCCGCAGAGTGTTTCCCGGCGCGATGCACGTGAACGTCATCAGCTTCGGCGCCGCGGTCCTCCTCAGCACGATGAGTATTCTTTCGCTCGGGTTCCTCATCGCGAGCATCGTTCCGACGGCGCGCTTCGCGCAGCCCATCGGCGCGAGCGTGATGTATCCAATGCTCGCTGTCTCCGGGCTGTTCTATCCGCTGAATCGAATGCCCTTCGCGGTGCGGGCCATCGCGGCGGTGCTGCCGACGACGCATGCCGTCGCGCTCTTGCAAGGTGTGTGGGATGGCTCAGGATGGACTGCGCATCTCGGAGATGTCGCGGCGCTCATCGCAATCGCGGCCGTGTGCGTCGCGTTGTCGACACGATTGTTTCGCTGGGAGTAAGTTGCGCTCGTACGTTCGCGCATACGCGCGCGCGCAGGTCTATGGCAATCGGTTCGTTGACTTCATCGGGTCGGTCGAAGCTCCAAGCAGCGGAGGTGGCGAGGGCGGTCGTGCCACACCGACAATTAGCTACGACTTCGCTTTTGCATTTTCGCGCTGTATTCGCGTCCCCATCCGCGAGGATCAACCGATGTGCACATCCAGTCAGAATCTGCGACGCGGTCGTTGGTCGGCACTCCGGCTCGCGGCGCGAGCACTGCTCGTCCTCGCCGGCATTTCCGGCAGCGCATTGGCCCAGGGAAAACAACCGGTACGCCGCGAGGCACCGTTTCCAACGGATGCGCTCGCGGCCGGCGCGTTGACCCCTTTCACGTTCAACACCTGGTTCTCGGGTGGTACCGCAACGTTGAACGGGTTCGTCCAACCGGCCAACAGTCTGACCTTTTCACAGCCCTACTACTCGAGCGCTCCCCAGAATTCCATCTTCTATTCATGGGCCTATCAGATGTTCTTGTGGTTGACGTCTCCGGTCACGGCGAAATTCGGAGATGTGCTGTACGCGGCGGTGTTCGAGTCGCCCACTTTCTATGATGTCTCGCCGGCGAATGCCGCGGGCGCACGGACGTTCATCCCGCATGACAGCGCCCAGCCTCGCTCGTTCAGCGTTCGGGCGGCTCAAGCGGGCGTTAACGACCTGCCCGTGGTGATGAGCAGAGACGGGAAGATGTATGAGGTCGAGAAGTCTCCCACCGCGGCGAACGGGAACCAGATCGTCGCGAACGCAGCCGGGCAGCGAGTCGAAGTCTCGCGAATCGGCCTGGTGAACGGGAAACCCATTCTGTACGACACAAAAGGAAACGAAATCGCGAACGCCAGGGCGCTAGTGCAAACAGCCAAGAATTCATCTCGCCTGATTCAGGAGCTGCAGGTCGGCCGCCGCCTCTTCTACCTCGACATTCTTGGCAATCCCATCGACACCGAGGAGAACCAAGCGACCGGTGGCGTTCTCATCGCGCAGAATGGTTCTCTCGTCTATTACGAAACGACCGTCAACGACGTGTACGCCTACTTCCGCACGCAATCGCTCGAGAACGGTGCCGCGAACGGGCAGCAGCAGTTCCCCACCACGCAAGCCGAGTTGGACGGGATCGTTGCGTACGCGCATGCGCATGGCAGAACCATTCCCGATCCGAACGCGCTGGCAATCGAGATCAAGACGGCGTGGGTGGAAACGACCGGACTGCCGGACCCGAGCAGCTACATCACGACAACCGCGACCATCCCGGCCTACGACAAAAGCAACCCGACGCACTGGGTTCAGAACGGCCAAAAGACCACGACGCTGGCGCTCGTCGGTATGCACGTCGTGGGGAGCGTCAAAGGTCATCCCGAGATGATCTGGTCGACGTTCGAGCACCAGTACAACGCCCCGAATGCCGCATACGTCTACGCGCCCGCCACCTACGTGCCTGTCACCGCAACCGGTGTGGTAGCGATGGACACGCGGGGACAGTGGCTCTTCTGCGCGTACGGCGCGACAGGCGGCTTCAACACGACCACTCAAGTCATGAGCGGCATGGACATCATCTCGACTGGCGCGACGAACATTGGGCCAAACAATGCGCTGCGATACATGCCATGGGGGGCCAGCAGCGACAACATTCCAAACCCGATTGTGTTCGGCATTGAGTATTCGAACGCTGAACTACTCTCGATCAACACCAGCGTGCATGCGGGGCTCGTCGCCGGCGACATTCGGCGGAACTACGTCATGAATGGCGCCACGTGGACCAACGGCGGCGCGGCCTTTCACGACAACTACGGCAATCCGGCAAACGGCGGCAACCAACCCGGGCAAGCCGTGGGCACGAGCCAACTCTCCAACATGACGATGGAAACGTTTCAAACCACGAAGTCGAACTTCGACAAGATGTCGAACAACTGCTTCAGCTGCCACCAAAGCGCGACGAATTCGACGGATTACAGCCACGTGTACCACGCGCTCAAAAAGCTCTTTTAGGCGAGAACCTCGCACACGTGGCATCGCGGGGCGCATCTCTCGCGTTCATGCGAAGACACGCAGGGAGGCGAACATCTCTCGCTTATTACGTCGAATTCCGACCCACGCCCAAGGCTATGAAAAAACTTGGCTTCCTATCATTCGGTCATTGGAACCCATCGCCCCAGTCAGCCGCGCGGTCTGCGCGCGATGTCTTACAGCAGTCGATTGAACTGTCTGTTGCAGCCGAGGAGCTCGGCGCGGACGGGGCGTACTTCCGTGTTCACCACTTTGCCCAGCAGCTCGGGTCCCCCTTCCCGCTTCTCGCGGCGGTCGGTGCCAGGACGAGCCGAATCGAAATCGGAACTGCCGTTATCGACATGCGGTACGAGAACCCGTTCTACATGGTCGAGGACGCGGGCGCGGCCGACCTGATCAGCGACGGCCGGCTTCAGCTCGGAATCAGCCGCGGATCGCCAGAGCAGGTGATCGAAGGTTGGCGTCATTTCGGCTATACGCCGCGGGAAGGCGGGACCGACGCGGACTTGGGCCGGCGTCATGCTGAGGTTTTTCTCGGGCTTTTGAAAGGAGACGGGTTCGCCCGACCCAATCCAAGGCCAATGTTTCCGAATCCACCGGGACTGCTTCGGCTCGAGCCGCACTCGCAAGGACTACGCGACCGCATCTGGTGGGGCTCGGCGTCCAATGCGACCGCGATTTGGGCCGCACAAATGGGGATGAACCTGCAGAGCTCTACCCTCAAGGCGGACGAATCGGGCGAGCCCTTTCACGTCCAGCAGGCTCGCCAAATCCGCGTGTTCCGACAGGCGTGGACTGATGCCGGACATACGAGGGAGCCGCGCGTTTCGGTGTCGCGATCGATCTTCGCATTGATCGACGACCGCGATCGCGCCTATTTCGGTCGCGATGCAAGCAGTGACCAGATAGGAATCATTGATAACATGCGCGCTGTGTTTGGTCGGTCCTACGCCGCTGAGCCTGACGAATTGGTCGAAGAACTGAGGGGCGATGAGGCCATCGCCGAAGCTGACACGCTGCTTCTGACCGTGCCGAACACGCTCGGCGTCGAGTACAATGCGCACGTGATCGAGGCCATCCTCACGCACGTCGCGCCCGCGCTGGGCTGGCGATAGTCAGGCGGAGGCTACCATCGGCGAGGTGGCGCCCGCCGACACCTCGGTTGCGCGGCCCGGAATTCTGGCGCGACCGAACGCCGAGCGACGACGGTCGAAAATTCCCGGCTCCTCGTGGCGCCGGGAATTTTCGAGCGATGATCAGGCCTTGATTTCTTTGAGAAGCTTGTCGGCACCAGCCGCGTCCTTCATCACGGCGGCCTTGTCATCGAGCTTTTCACCGTCGTTCAGCAGACCGATTGCCTTTTTGACTTTCATCTCGTTTGCGGAACCGGCGGCATAGTCGGTACCCACACCCTTGCACGGGTCACCGGCGGAAGCATCGTAGTCCGTGCCCGCCTTTCCTTCCAGGCAGTTGAGCGCATGGTGCATGTGCTTCTTGGCAGTTGCCACGTCCGCGGCCTTCGCGGCGTAACCGAGGTGCTGGACCGCGGTTTCAAGGCTCGTCGACGACTGCGCGCTGGCGAAGGTCGGAGCCACGGCGACGAGCGTAGCGACGACGGTCGCGAGCAGGCTCGCACGCGTCCAGGCAGATTGATAATTGAGCGTCATGGTGCATCCTCAGGAAGTTGATGGTTGCCTTGATGATTTAACAAAGACTCTTGGTTGCGCGCCTGACCAACGTTCCTTGGCGTGCATGTGACGTGCCCCGCGATCTGGACGCTCGTGCACGCTATCGTTTGAGTGCGCGACGCGAGGCTCGGGCGCGCAGAGGCCGCTTCTGCGCTTCAACGACGGACCGCCATGGACGGGTTCTAGGCGCGGAGTCGAGTCCGACACATGGCATGCCGATAAGGCGACCAGCGGCATGCACATCCTCGTCGTGAGCAGGGTGCGACCGTTGCGCGACGGACTGGCGCTGACGCTTGAGCAACGGTCTCGGTTGGCGGCGGTCGTTCAGCGAACTCTATCGGCCGATCGCGGCGCGCCTCGAGGCGGCCCCGAGTCTCCACGCTTCGGATTCGAAGCCCCCACCGACCGCTGGAAGCGCGTAGAGCGGCTGTCCCGGGCGCACGATCGACTGTTGGCCCTGCATCGAACTGTCATGCGACTACACGGGGTGCGATGATGGTGGATTCACGTTGCATTGTGTCTAGGTCGTCGCGATCCACCCCGCGAACGCTGCCAACACTATGGGGAACCGTGGCTGATGGCTGTGCGTTTGCAGCGCGTGTCGCAACATCTACTCGTCTCAACCAATCGGAGAACTGTAATGCAGGAACAATTTGACCGAGTGGTGTCGATAGCCCTCGTTGTCTGCGCGGTTGGCGTCACCAGCACTGTCGTACATCGCGAGTTCGCGCCGGCTCCGAGACGAGCGTTACCCTCTCTCGATCGGCCAGCGTTTGTCGCAACGTGGAAAGACGCGCTCCATATCGGAATCGAGATCGGCAATCCCCGAGCAGCCGTCAAAGTTGTCGAGTTCGCTGACTTGGAATGTCCTTGACGCATCGTCTACGGAGCGAGACGGCTGCGCATCGCCGCCCGCATCGCGTGAGCTCTCGACGCCCGCCGGGTTACGCTTGGGCCTAGTCTCGCGAACGTCGAAGCACTCCTCGGCCGGCCCCGGCGTCGCAGCGAGGACTCGCTGACATACTACTTCGACGCGAAAGAGTATTTGCGACCCGACACTCCTGAATACGACGTGTGGAATACGCCCGAACATCGCGAATCGTGTTTCGACGCGGGAATGCCCTATGCAAACGTCGGAGCCACCGTCCTCGTCGTGCTCCGTCACGGGCGTGCCGCCGAAGTCCGCATTGAACGACACGATCAGTCTGTCTGCTGAGCGCAGTGGAGTCTACCCGCTCGTGCTGGAAACGTATCGTGACTGCCTGCACGTCCTCCTCGCGCTCGCCGCCCTTAGGATGAATCCTTTGCTCCAGCAGCGCGAAGTACGGCTGATCGGTGGTGCAAGGCACAGGTTTCCCTGGCGCGCCGCCACGTGCCGCACCGTTCCGCTCCCAGAGATTTGTCTGCCAGGCCAGCGGCAGGCCTGGCGAGTCGGCGATCCCAACGATTTCAGCATCGGCGGGGGCATCCATCAGAAGCTGATCGTACTGCAGGGTGAAACGGTTGCTGAATTCGGAGGCGGCGCACGAGACGCGTGTCTTCAAAAGTACGCATGGCTTGACGAAGCCAAAAACAATGCGCATACTTCTTGATTACTCGTGCGCAACAGAGGACACTATGAAGAAAGGCCCGAAGCGCTCACACACGGCCAAACGGTCGACGGGCTCGGTGAGAGCAAACACCGGCTCTCCGCCAAAAAGAGCGACAAATCTCTCGCTCGATCCGGATGCGATAGACCGCGGGGAGCAGTTCGGAAAACGACACGACACGAGCCTGTCTCAGCTCGTGAGCCGATTTCTGCGCGCTCTGCCTGCTGAGGATGCGAGCATAACCGCCGGCCTGACCCCGGCAGTTCAGCGACTATACGCCGTTGTAAAAGCCCCCGCGACCACGGGGAAGCCGTATCACGAACACCTGCGCGCGAAGTACGGCGCGCGGAGCTAGCCGTTGCCTGCAAGAGGCGGCGCAGCGGTCGGGTTGCTCATTGATACAAACATCGTACTCGACCTGGTCTTGGCTCGTGCTCAATGGGCAAACGACGCAGCCCTGCTGTTCGACGCAATTGCACGCGAGCGCTTCCGCGGGTTCTTGGCGGGTCACGCTGTCACCACCGTCCATTACATCGTGGAACGAGCCACGAATTCGAGAACGGCGGCCACCGCCATCGCCGACCTGCTCCAGATTCTCACTATCGTACCGCTGGATGCCGCCGATTTCCAACGCGCCCTCGCTATGAATCTCAATGACTATGAGGACGCCGTGCAGGTCGCTGCCTGTCTCAAGGTCGGCGCGGATTTCCTCGTGACGCGGAACCAGAAGGATTTCAAAGGCGGCGGTGTTGCGACTCGCGCTCCCGCTGAGGTGCTCGCACTGCTCGCTGCCCTATAGGTCGAAGCTGGCCATCGGCATCAGCCAAAATCGCACCACGGCACAACTCATTGCAGATCTCGACTCCGGCGATCTGCCAACGAGGATGGCGGCATTCCAGTCGTTGAGAAGCACGCCAGGGGCGCTCGGTTCCTCAGGGGTACCCGCTGCGCTCGCGCGATTGGTGCAAAAGGAGAATGCCATCGCGGACTCGGCTCTTCGCGGTACGAGTAACACGCTTACGATTGCAGACGCGTTCGGCGATGATTATCCGAACTACACTAGCGCCATTGCCGCCGAGTGTGCGGTGCGATGTCCGCTGGACGATTCTGGCGTGGCGCTGGCGGCTGCGGCTGCGGCGACAACAGCCTCATCGCTCGAGCGAAGTCGTTCGATGAGTGGAAGATCGCGAGCGTCGCGAAACTTTCCCAACGCCGTCACGGCAGCTATACGCGTCATCGTTTCCGGCCCACCGTGAGCACACATGTTCCTTATTCGCTGACGCGCCGCGCGCTTTCTCGACCCGCGTCCAGACGTCGGGCGGATCGCCGAAAGGGCTGACACCGCTCAAGCAATACCGGAACCGAACGCTTCGCGCCGCCTCGGCTTCGGCGCGATCGATGATCTGCGGTCCGTCGAGCTTGAGCAGATCGGATAGCGCGTTCTCTCCAAGGCAGGCAAGCGCTCGATTGGACCCTTGCTCGACGATGGCGAACACCAGCGGCCACGCGAGGTCGTATTCACGAGCGTAGATCATGCGATCGAGCGAGTCCCAGGCCCAAGCGACCTGCCGATAGACGACCCACGCGTTCGCATGCTCGCGAACCTGATCGTCCGTGAGGACCGACGCGTCGTCGAGCGCGATCGGCCTCGGCTCGAGCTGGAGCACGCGCTCGAGTCGCGGGAGGTCCGCGAACACCTCGTCGGCGTATGACGGCCGCTGCCAGATCGGTATGCCTGCGGCAGCACTCAGCCGCGGCCACAATGCGTCCGGAATTCGAAGCGTCCCGACGCTATGGAGGCCGCAACGCCACGCGGAATGGGGGATTCGTGGCAGCTTCGAGCTCGATGCGATCGATGAACGCCGGACCGAACTTCGCGGCGATGTAGCCGAGGGGGACGGCAAGTCGCGGGGCGGCGAGCCGGCCGATCGGGTCCTCGAGGATCGCGAGGATCGTCCGCCATCCGAGTTCCAGGACGTATCTCGCAAACCGGTCGACATCGATGGCGAGGCGCCGTACCTCGGCGCCTCCGATCCAGGATCTGACGAGGCGCTCATCGTCGGACAACGGCGGGAATCTCTCAGCATTATTCATTGTCGGACGAGAGAATGATAAACCTGTCGATAAACCTGTCGATAGACCCGTTGATAAACCTGTTGATCAACCTATTGAGAAACCTCTAATGAACGAGGCGGTTCCCAAGATCGTGAAGGAAGCGTGTTGTGCTGCCACGCGACCGCCGGGAAACCCGCCTCGATCATCTGGATTCACGCATCATGCTGCCGCCGCGGCCGGCGGGGCGACAGGTGTTGGCGTAGCAGCCGCCGCGGGAATCGCCGTTGCGACCGGCGCGGTCATCGACGTTGTTACCGGCGTTGCGACCGGGGTAGTGTACTGCGACCGCGGCGTTCTTCCGCCACCAGGGCAGCGGTCGCGCCGGTGCGGCGATTCCAATACCGGCTCCGGCCGTCGAGCGATTCGACCACCGCCGCGGCCGCAGTGCGGATGTCGTCCGCGAAGGTGGCCGGCAATCCGTTTTCGATCAACGTCGCGGCGTAGGGTGCGGCCGCATCGGCCATCGCCAGGCCGGCCGCGACAACGCGTTGCGGCGATGCGTTCGCCGGCGGCATCTTCAACGCCGCGAACTCCGGCACGTCCCGCAGCTTGAGCTTCGCCAGTTCGGCGACGGGCGCCATGTAGTTCCGGCGCAGCGCGAGACGGGCGGTGTGCTGCCGTGCGGTTTCGCCTTGGCCACCGCGATCGCCGCTCTCCTGCTCGACCGAGAGGTCGGCCAGCTGGGTCACGACGTCGTCCAACTGCTTGCGACTCGACGTGTTGACCACGGCGAGCGTGTCAGCGTGCGCGTCCAGGAACTGCTGGGTGCGACGGAGACTGGTGAGGACTGCATTTTGTTCGTTACGCATGGGACTTCCTCCATATAGGATGTTGAATGCCGGAAGTGAATCGGCCGAGGCGGGCATTCATCACATCGGCCGGCGTACTCACTGTTGTTGGCACGAGGTCGGCGGATGTACCAAAAAAGTTTTGGGATTCTTTCGCCGATGACCCGTGACGGGGATCGTGCGGCGGCCGAACCGGTCGAATCGGTCGTGGAAAATCGCGCTCGCGTCGCGAATCTCGGCGGCGTTGCCGTCGGCGAAATCGAGCTCTCGGCAAGACCGGCGAAGGCGCGGTTGCCGATCTCGGCGTCATCGTCGGGAAGATCCGCGGGGCGGTCGCGAGGATCGCCTCGACCGCGAGGAATATCCAATCGGTGAGCGAGACGGTTGGACCGTTCGCGGAGAGACTCGAAGCGCTCGTCCGGAACGTCGCATCGATCGTCGAGAAACGCCCACCGTACTCACGATTACGCGCGCGGCAACGGAAGAAATCGGGGGCGGAGTGCCGCTCCGCGAATGGGTCGCAGGGCCTCGCGCGGCGCGATCGGACGTCGCGCGGTGATCGTGGGATTTCGCGCGGGCATCGTGAGACTGTTCTTAATCGTCAGGTAATTGGGCGGAGTCGCCGAGTCGCGGCTCTCGGTCGACGTTGTGCGCGCGCGGTCGGAAGAATGTTTCTCGACGTCCGATTCGTCATCGCGAACCCGAGGTACCGTGACGACGGCCGATCGCCTCGCGAGGCGATCGATAAAAAACGCGCGAACACCGTGCGCGGGTGAACGAACGCCGCGATGATGCGTCGCGAAGCGTTCGTGACGTTTCGGCAATGCGTCGTCGGCGCGCGTCGAGCGTGCGTCACGTCGCGCAATGCCGTCGCGCGGTCCCACGAATCGATATCGGCCTCAACGAAGGCGCCGGCCCGTTCATCGATTCCTTCGCGCAATCAACGGAGCCGTCGTGGCACGATCGAATTGGATAATCTCGCGAATGAACGCGGTCGCGGCGCGGATCGATCTCGTTGCGGGCTCAAGGGAGCCCCCGCGACGGCGAGGATACTCGTCTCGCACCCACGGAAGCCGTCGTGACGGGCGAGGATACTCGTCTCGCATCCGCCCAATCCGTCGTGACGGGCGAGGAAACCCGTCGTGGCCGCGTTGAGATCGTCGTGGGCTGTTTGCCATAGCACCGGGACGCATTCGAATTCCGAAAGCGCGCCGGCGCGTGCCTCTGGCGAAACGATCATGCGGGCGAACCCGTGCTCAAGGACGCCGCACGCCAGGAACTTGTCGGCTACCTCCATCCGCGTTCCTCGACCAGGGAGCGCGGAGCATGTACCCGACCGGCGGTCGGACCGTCACCCTCGCATTGCGCGCGGGGTAAAAATCCCGCACCCGTCCGCATGCCGCCGACCGTGCGCGGGCAGAATCGCTACGCCGAATGAACGGAAAGAGCTTTCTGTGGAACGATGCGCGGCAAAATCGCGATGCCGGAGTGTTCGAGCATCTGCCCTCGACACATGTTCAGGACTGACGCGCTCGCCAAATCCGGGTTGGCCTTAAACGCCTGCGCGTCTTTTTCGTCATCCCAGCCTGTCACGTGGGCCGGACGCCTTTGCATGACGGTGTACTACATCAGTGTTCTAATCAGCGAACTCCACACGCTGGCGCAGCGGGCGGGGTCCACGACGGCAGCGCGGCGCCGCCACCGCGGGCTCGCAGCGCGTTCAGCGCGGCAATGCTTGTCGTTTGGAGTTTGCGCATGTCGGCGACCACACTATCGAGCTGCCGGCACGGGACATCCACGCCGGCGACCACGCTCGGCGTCGGCATGGCGTCGGCGATGAATTGGTCGGAGTATCGCCGGCCAAGGTCGCGATGGACGATTCCGACCCCGTCGTGGCGAGCGACGCCAGCGATGCGTCGAGTGTCTTCGCGGCGGCAACGAGCGCGTCAGCTTCCGCGGCATTTCGGCCCGCGGTGATGATGGACGCGAGTGAATCGCGCAGTAGCTGGACGTAGTTGAACCCCTCGAAACTCGCGGTCAGTCCGGCCACCATGCGCTGTTCCACGTGAAACTGCGACGCCAGCGCCGCCGATGAGACGCGGACGCGCGGATCGGGCAGGATCGTGAGCGGCTGCGTATCGCTGCGGCCCGCGACCGTCAGCTTCGCGGTGTACGCGCCCGGCAGCACCATGATGCCCACGATGGTGGAGCGGTACGTGTGGCCGGGGGTCGCGTGCCAGTTGAGAGTATACTCACGATAGTCGAGCAGGTTACCGTTGTAGCCGTAGTTCAACGTCGGAGGATCGGCATAGCGAAGGTCCCAGTTGACCCGATGCATTCCCGCTGACGTGGGGAGAACTGTCGGCGACGCGAGCCAATATTCGGGGACGTTCGGCATCACGGTGTCCCGCGGCGGAGCGACGCTCGAGAGCTCACGAATCACGCGGCCGGTGGCATCGCTGATGGTGAGCGTGATCGGCCCCGGTGTCGACGAGGGAAGATAGTAGTCGAAAATCGCGCCTTCGGGCGGGTTTTCGCCGACCACCATTTCTGGAGGCAGCGGCGTATCCTGCGTGTTGTCCCACCGGGCGCGGACGACCGTGTCCGGTTTGAATAGGATTGCACCGGTGGCGCCCGTCGCCGCCAACGCGCGCACGTGCCGGAGCGGAGTGATATCGTCGAGGATCCAGAAGCCGCGACCATACGTCGAGATGACGAGGTCGGTGCCATGCACCGTCATGTCGCTGATGATCGTATTCGGCAAATTGAGTTGCAGCGATTGCCAACGGTCGCCTTCGTCGAACGAGATGTACGTACTCGTGACGCTTCCCGCATAGAGGATGCGAGGATCGATCGGGTCCTCGCGCACGACACGCATGGTTCCGTCGTCGGCAATTCCGCTCGTGATCTCCGTCCACGCCTGGCCGTAGTTGGTCGTACGGTAGAGATGCGGGCGGCCGTCGGCGGAGAGGATCGCCGCGAACGCGGTCGCTGCATCAGCGTGCGAAGCCTCGATAACGTTGACCGTGCCGGGAAGATTCGGCGGAGTCACGTTCTTCCATGTGTGGCCGCCGTCGCGCGTGATGTGGATCAGCCGCGTGCTTGTGCCGGCCCAGAACACGCCGCGTGTGACCGGAGAGAGCGCGAGCGTCGTGATTGAACCAGTGCCCGCCGGTGCCGCGCGCTGGCCGTTTCCGCTCCCTCCGATTGCTTCGGCCGCGGGGGTTCCGGGCGATGTCGCGAGATCGGGGCTGATCGTGCGCCAATTCTGCCCGTCGTCACTCGACACGAGCACGTACTGCGCGGCCATGTACAACGTGTGACGGTCCTGCGGCGAGAACACGAGCGGTGGCGCACCAGCAAAGCGATCGTCCTTCGTTGGTTGATACAGGACGACGACCTGCCCCGTCGTCCGGTCGAAGCGGCGCAACACGTGGTACCAGCCCTGCGTGTACAGATACCGCTTGTCGACCGGATCAGCGATGAGGAATCCATTCTCGAACCCGCCGCCGGGGTACCAATCGTTTGGGCGGATCTCACCGAAATCGCTCCGGCTCGCAACGCACGCCGTCCCCGAATCCTGTTGCGGCCCGCACACGTGATACGGAAAGTCGTAATCGGTGGCGACGCGATAGAACTGGCCGTTGACGATTCCATAATACGGCGTGAAGCTGGCGCCGCCGTCGACCGAAATGGCCGCACCCTGATCGACGCCAGCGAGCATTCGTTTGGCGTTCGTCGGATCGATCCACATGAAGCGCGGATCAGCGCCGCTTGGCGCGCCCCAAAACGACGTGACATGCCGGCCCCCGTCGGTCGAGCGATAGATCGATGTACCCATCAGGTACATGACATCCGGGTTCTGCGGGTCCGCGTAGATCTTGCCGCCGGCACTCGCGAGTCGTCGCGTGCCGAACGTCCACGTCTCGCCGCCATCCTCGGAACGATAGAGTCCACGTCCGCCCGCACCCGCGCCGCGACCACCGCCAACGGCGGCGACCGCATAGAGTCGCCGGCCGTGAGTCCCGGACGAGACGGCGAACGCCGAAATGCGCGCGCCGTCGGGTAGACCATGCCCCATGACGGGCCGCCACGTAGCGCCGCCATCCGTCGACTTGTATGCGCCGGTTCCGGACGCACCGCTCGGATTCGCGGCGCCACCACCACCCCCACCGCCACCGCCACCGCCGCCAGCTGCCAGCAGCGCGTAGACGATTTGTGGATCAGAGAAGTCGAAATAGAGATCTGACGCTCCCGACGACCCGTCCGCGGGCAGGACTCGGGTCCACACGCGACCGCCGTCCGTCGTGCGATACACGCCACGCTCGCCGGCGCCGCCGCCACCGCGGCCACCCTGAGCCGCGACCAGCACGGTGTTTGGATCGCGTGGTGCGACGATCACGCCGCCGATGTACTGGGACGAACGCAGTCCGACGTTCGACCACGTCTTTCCGGCATCGGTCGACTTGTACATGCCGTTGCCGGCCGTAAATGACCAGCCGGACTGATTCCCTGTGCCCACATACACCACGTTCGCGTCGGAGGGCGCGACAGCGACTGCGCCGATCGATGCGACGTGCATTTCGTCGAAGATCGGTGTCCATGTGGTTCCGGCATTGCTCGTCTTCCACACGCCACCCGCCGGCGTGCCGACGTAGTACGTCGTTGGGTCGCCCGGCACACCTGCCGGAGCTGATATGTACCCCGACCGCGGCGGCCCGATTGAGCGCCAACGCAGACCGGAAAAAAGAGCGGGATTCACTTGCTGGGCGTCGCACCGCGCGGCGAATGCGCCGACCACCGACGCGGCAGCGGTGATTATCGAGAGGCGAGTGATTGCATTCATTGGATTCAGAACGCGCGGACCGCGCGTACCCGTCGAGGGAAGTCCTTGCCGTCGTAATGTTGGCGTCCCAGATCGGCAAAGTCGATATGGTTGGCTGACGTGACCCCCGAATTCTGATCCAGTAATAGTGTTAGTCCTCTGCCCGAGAGGACTGATGAAGACCAGCCGCATCACGGAAGCGCACATCGTCGGCCAACCCGATTTCAACCGTCGCCGTCCACCCATAGTCCGGCGCTCACGGTGTTGCGATTTTCTTCTCGATTGCCGCGGCGGCGGCGCGTTCGCCGTCGG
>JBDTAE010000218.1:0-10462 GCA_039924785.1 Gemmatimonadaceae bacterium
TCTTCTCACCAGCGTGGATCGCGACGGAACGCGTGGAGGGTACGATCTCGAGCTCACGCGAGCAATCGCGAGTGTGGTGAACGTGCCGGTGGTCGCGTCGGGCGGCGCGGGATCAGCAGACGATGTCGCTGCCGCGATCAAGACCGGTGGGGCGGATGCGGCGCTCGTCGCGGGCATCGTGCACGATGGAACGACGACCATTCGCGCGATCAAGCGCGCGCTCGTGGGCGAGAACATTCAGGTGAGGGCAGCGTGACTTTCGATAGATCTCTAATGCTTCAAGACGTGAGCGACCTTGCCAAGCTGGCGGGGACCGCGGCAATGAAGCACTTCCAGAAGAACGTTTCGGTCGAGCAAAAGCGCGACGGCTCGCCGGTGACGATCGCGGATCGCGAAGCCGAACAGTGCGCGCGCGACTGGGTGAACAAGAACTTTCCCGGCGACGGGTTTCTCGGCGAGGAGTTCGGCACCGAGGGTTGGGATTCCGAACGACAGTGGATCGTCGATCCGATCGACGGCACGAAGTCGTTCATCCGCGGCGTACCGTTGTGGGGAACGCTCGTGGCAATTCGCGAACGCGACCGCGTGATTGCCGGCGCGGCGTACTTTCCCGCGCTCAACGAAATGTTGGTGGCGGCACTCGGCGGCGGTTGTTGGTGGAACGGTGCGCAGTGCCACGTTTCCAACGTCGCAACGCTGGAGGAAGCCGTGGTCCTGACAACCGATCATCGGTTTGGCGCGACGCCGAGTCGCCGTGAGGGCTGGGATGCACTGGCGAGCAAGGCAGCGGTTGCCCGCGACTGGGGCGATTGCTATGGCTATCTGCTCGTCGCCACCGGTCGTGCTGAAGTGATGGTCGATCCGATCATGGCGGACTGGGACGCCGCGGCGCTGTATCCCGCGATTGTCGAAGCTGGTGGGATCTTCACGAGTTATGATGGACTGTCGACGCCGTTTGGAAAGAGCGCCGTTGCGACGAATGCCGTGCTCGATCGCGAGGCGCGGTCCATATTGGGTGTTCCGCTTCTTTCGAGGTCTTGAATCGTGACGAGTGTTCTCGAGTTGGACAAATTGGATTTCGCGAAGGGTAACGGTCTCGTGACCGTGGTGGCGCAGGATGCGGGCACCGGTACCGTCCTGATGGTGGCCGCCGCCGATCGGGAAGCGCTCGAGAAAACGCTCGAAACCGGCGAGATGCACTATCGGTCGCGGACGCGCGGGCTCTGGCATAAGGGCGGGACGAGTGGCAACACGCAGCGCGTGGTGTCGCTAACCGCCGACTGCGATGCCGATGCGGTTCTGGCGCGCGTGATTCCGGCGGGACCGGCGTGCCATAATGGGACCACGTCGTGCTTCGACGCCGATGCGATCGAAACCGACGCGCTGTCTGAGTTGAGCGCGCTCATCGCCGAACGCGCGGCCGCCGGCGCTTCCGCGACGAGCGCCAGTTACACGAGTCGCCTGCTGGCCGATCGCAATCTTCGCATGAAGAAGATTGGAGAGGAGGGCGCGGAGTTGGTGCTGGCTCTCGCCGATGGCGATGCCGATCGGGCAACGAACGAGGCCGCGGACCTGGTCTATCATACGATGGTAGCGCTCCGCTCACTTGGTGTTGGCTTCGACGCGGTTCGCGATGTGCTTGCCGCGCGCGCGCGCCCCGCCGTTGCTGCGAGCGACGACGCGCCGAGGGGCGCGGTAGCAAATGGCCAATAGCCAATCGCCGCCGCGTGTTGCGACTGGCAATCAGCAGCAATCAGCCACTGGCAACTAGCTTTCGGTTGTGAGATCGTAGCAGCGAACGGCCGGAAGCCTGCGGTAAAAACCGCTGCGTTTCGCGCGCACATCACGACCATCGGACCCAAGGAAGCGCCAATGCGACGTCTCGCGTGCATGCTGATTTTGTCGGTCGTTCTGATGGCCCCAGGCGCGGTGGCGCAGCGCGGAGCCAACAGCCCGTTTCCCGGCGGCGAGAATCCTGATGGATCTCTAAAGCCGACGGCGCGGCTTCAGCGGCTGTTCAGCCAGGATGCATACACGGAGTATGCGTTGCTCGAACCCGGCACCGATCAATTTCGAATTCGGTTTCTCACGGAAGAGACTCGAGCCGGCGCCACGGAGCTCGTGAACGCCACGCGCGGCGGAAGCGAAGGGACCGACGTCGAAGTGTATGATCCCCGAACGGGCAAAGCGCTGCCGTTCACGTACGAAGAGCAGGGCGACGGACACGCGATTCACGCCAAGCTCACCGCTCCCGTGCCGCCTGGCGGAATTGGGCGCGTGCTCATCTACAAGACGTATAAGGATTCCCGAACATATCAGGTCTATCACGAGCCAAACGCACAGTTCGGAATCCAGGACGGCGACATATCGTGGACGCGAAGCCTCAGCGGCTATCGACTCGGCGTCATTCTTCCGAAGGGCTATTCGTATCTGTCGTCGAACGTTGCGGCGCAGATCAGTACGACCGCTGACGGTCGCCTCGAGTTGCATTTCGCGAACCCGAGCGGGTTGAGCAATCCGCTCACACTGCACGCGCGCAGATCGGCGACAACGTTCACGCCAACGCCGTTCAGTGACATGTTCTTCGACGATGTGAAGACGCTGTACGACCTCGACCAGCCCGAGGCGCACTCCATGAAAGTCGAGCAGATTTACAGCGATTTCCGCAAGGGCGACAAACCCGCGCTGGATCTGCTGAGCTATGCGCCGCTGAGGGATGTCGTCGTCCTCGACCTCGACACGGCGAAACCATTGCCGATGTCGAAGTCCGGGACGGTAACGACGGTGAAACTCGATGTGCCGATCGTTGACGACAAGCAGAGCGCCCATCTCAAGATCGATGGCACGCTCGACGACCCGGGCTACAAGATCGTAAATGGCTCGTTGACGTTCGATCGAACGGTCAAGGGACTCCGCAACACGATCCTGTTGCCCGCGGGCTGGGACATTGCCTCCGTTTCGCAGTCAGCCACGGTCGGCGTATACCAGGGACGCGCGTTTGTTGCACTGGTGAATCTCAATTCAGAAAATCAGTATCGCGTGGTGATGACCGCGCGTAAGAAGTAGCCGCGCCGTGGTGAAATTTCTCCCGGCGTGATCGCCTTGAGCACGCCGCCATCCACCAGGTTGATCCATGTTTTTCATTTCCTCGCGCGCCGCGATGTTTGGAGTTGTCCTCGGCATCACGGCCGGTCGGACCGCGGCGGTGGCCCAGACGTCGAGCACCGCCGCGTTCGTCACGACGGTCGGCAGCGATACGGTCGCGGTCGAGCAGTATGGGCGGGAAGGCAACACGATTCGCGGAGTCTGGGCGACGAAAACCGGCTCGTCCGGTGCGCAGTTGTTCTATTATGAAATTCTATTGGGCGCCGATGGCGCGCCGACACGATATTCCGTGCTGATGCGACCGGCCGGCTCGACCGTTCCCGCCGCGAAGCTTCCGTCGGTGACGATTCAGTACGGCCGCGATACGGCGGTGTTCTCGATGGAAGGCGACGCGTCGATGACGAAGCGTATCGCCATGAGCGGTGCATTCCCGCGACTCGGCTCATCGGTTGTCGGGATCGAGCTCGCGATTTCGCGCGTGCGCGCTGCCGGCGTCGACGCGTCGACAATCGTCGTGAATAGTCCACTCGGGCCGTCGTTCGACGCGATCAAACTGCCTGTGCTGTTCGTGCGGCCAGATTCCGTGCAAATGACGAAGGATTTGGTCGCGAAGCTCGACGGGAATGGTCGTCTCGTCCAACTGCATGACGCGACTCGCGAGACCCGTCGCGCCGAATCGGCCGATGTGGGTGCGGTCGTCGATGAATGGATGAGCGGAGGCGGCGACAAGCCGGGCATTCAAATGTCATTGAGCGAACTGCAACGCTTCGTGGGACACTACTCGCTCGGCGCCGATGTTCAGATCAGCGTGGAGCGCATAGGCGCCGCACTTCAACTGCACACGTCCGATGGCGCGCTGGAATTGGTGGCGCAGTCAGCGAACCGCTTCAAAGTTCGCGGCGAGGCGGGATTCGTCGAATTCGAGAGGAATGCGGCGGGCGACGTGACCGCTCTCGTGCTGGTGAACGACGACAAGCGCCAGAGAGCGCCGCGAACGAAGTAGCCGTCAGCGAACGGCCGCCCTGCAGACCCAGTAAATCATTGCGGGTTGAAGCGGCAGTCGAAACCAAAGCACCGTCTGCCACCACCACGGCGATTGGTCCGCGATCGCCTTGCGCAGCATCTCGATGTTGGCGGGAAAAACGGCGAGCAACAGAAGAATGAGTCCGCAGCCAGCGAGCCAACGTGTTGCCGGCAGGAGAACTCCAACGCCGCCTGCGAATTCGGCGAGGCCGCTCACGAGTACGATCATCCGCGGGTTCGGGAGGAACCGAGGAACGATGCTCTCGAAGCGGCCCGGAGCCACCCAGTGCGCGATTCCCGCCGTGATGAACAGCGCTGCAAGAAGTCCGATCGACATGTCGCTGTACGTGAGGGTGATGCGATACGCTGTTCTGATCGAACCCGGCGGGGGCGACGGCGTGCGACCCGGCTTTCCGCTCAGCGCGTAGCTTGGTCACGAATCCCGATTTCTTGGGAATGCCCCTCCGACTTTCATGACGAACTCAGCGTGGCAGTAGATTTGACGCCGGACGGACCGGAAGATGTGTCGCACACTACTACGGCCCAGATCAACCCTAGATGCAACAATGCGTCCGCCGGGCAAGCGAACGATTTGCCGGGCTGTCCACCGCTGAGCGCTGGCGCCGAGCCTCGCATTGTCGCATAGTCGACGGGCTTCGGTGGTGTGCATCTATCTCGAACTGGTTCGTCGAATGAACGTGTCCTTCTATAGTAGGGCTGTGCGCCATGGTCCCATCGTCGCGGGAGTGCTCGTCGCTGCACTGATGACGGCATGCGCATCAGGAAAATCGTCGCATTCTTTGGCCGGCGAATGGGACGCATATATCGCTGACGGTTCGACCGCGCGCGACGGGTTCGAAGGCTGGCGGCGCATGGGCTTCGCGCATTTCGCCGGCGCCGACTCGGGGTTCGCGGGCGTTGTTCGTCGGCGAACCGGCGAGCCGATGATCGACGTCTCCAAGATTACGACAGTCGGCGACTCGGTCGAACTTGCAGGCAGCAGCGAGCAATCTCTAAAAGGCACCTGGAGCGGCGACACGCTCACCGGCGTGATGCTCGCAAAAGGGAAACCGTCGGGCCGCCGAATGCGTCTCGTTCCACGGCCTACGCCGTTCGTCGTTGAAAAGAACTATCTCTTGTGGCCGGGTGCGGTGTCCGACTCGCAGTACGCTGTCACTGAAGACACCGCCGTCTTTATGAAGACGCGCGACGGCGCGCGGCTCGTCAGCTACGTTGCGCGACCGGTCGGGAAAGGTCCATTCGGCGTCGTGCTCCAGCGGACGCCGTATACGAGAATTCTGCACCCGGCGGGAAAATACTGGGCGTCGCGCGGCTACATCTTCGTCGCGCAGCACGTCCGCGGGCGAGACATCTCCGACGGCAAGGACTTCGGCGACTACGACACTGACGTCAACGACGGCTACGACGCAGTCGAGTGGGCCGCAAAGCTGCCGGACGCAAATGGCAAGGTCGGTTTGATTGGCCATTCCGATGAAGGACGTCTCGCATGGTACGCCGCGGTGAGCGCACCGCCGCATCTTGCGGCGATTGCGCCCTCTGCCGCGACCGGGGACCCGTGGCGCATCGTGCCGTACGAAGACATGGCGTTTTCACCCATCGACGTTGCGTGGGCGTGCCTCATGCGCGCGCGAACGCTGCAAAACATCAACGATCTCGATATCGGCAAAGCCATCACCCATCTCCCACTCAGCGACCTGCCGCAACAACTCGGCTGCGGCGACGTTCCGCTGTGGGATCGATGGATCGCGCACCCGACGCTCGACGCCTACTGGCGCGCGCACGCGGTGACGACGAACATCGCGAATGTTCGTGCTCCGGTCCTGCAAATATCTGGGTGGTATGACGACTCGCGCGGCCCGATCGACTATACGAATGCTCTAAACAAGATACCGGGGCATCCGTACATCCGTCTCGTGATGGGCCCCGGCGCCCACAAAGGTGTGGACTACGTTGCGGGGGACTTTGGTCCACAATCGCGCGTGGAGACACGCCGACTCCAACTTCGCTGGTTCGATCACTACCTACTCGGCAAAGACAACGGCGTCGACAAGGAGCCGCCGTTCGACGACTTCGTGTTCGGCGACAACACGTGGCGCAAGGAGGCCGCGTGGCCGATCGCGCGCGCGGTGCAAACAAACTGGTACCTGTCGTCGGGCGGCAAGGCGAATACCAGCGCCGGCGACGGCGTGTTGGACACGATTCCGCCGACCGGCGCTCCCTCGGACACGTTCACATACGACCCCGCGAAGCCGACCCCGTTTTTGATTGACTCGCGCGAGCTCGAGACATCGCTGAACGAGGATTTCACTTCTCTAAATGCCACTCGCGCCGATGCACTGGTGTTCACGTCAAAGGCGCTGACCAAGCCGATTGAAGTCACCGGACAGATGTTTGCGACGCTCTGGGCCGCGACCGACGCCAAGGACACGGACTGGGACATCATGGTTCTCGACGTGTTCCCCGACGGCAAAGCGCAACGCGTGCAGGACGGAATCGCGCGGGCGCGCTTCCGTCAGGGTAACGACAAAGAAGTCATGCTCACGCCAGGCAGCGTCGAGAAATACGACATCGACGTCTGGTTCACGTCACGAGTCTTCGAAGCCGGTCACAAGATTCGCGTGAGCATTTCGTCCGCGCTATTTCCCAAATACGATCGCAATCTCAACACCGGCGGCAACAATGAGCGTGATTCCACGTTCGTCGTCGCACACCAGACAATCGTTCACGACGCCGCGCATCCGTCGCACCTCACACTGCCGGTGATTCCCCGATAATCTCGAGCGGCCCCAGCCGCATCGTCGTCTTGCAGATGGACGTAGCCTTCAACACACCAACACTGCGTCCATCCACGAACTGGCAACGACGATGAAACGAAGAAAGCTCGGCAAAGGACTCGAAGTTTCGGCGATGGGCCTCGGCTGCATGGGCATGAGTGAGTTCTATGGCCCCGGCGACGATTCCGAATCGATTGCGACCATTCACCGCGCGATCGATCTCGGCATCAACTTTTTTGATACGGCCGATATGTACGGGCCGTTCAAGAACGAAGTTCTCGTCGGCCGAGCGATTCGTGATCGGCGCGACGAGGTCGTGGTGGCGACGAAGTTCGCAAACAGTCGTGGCGAAAACGGGGAATACCTCGGGATTCGCGGCGACCCGGCATACGTCAAACAAGCGTGTGACGCATCGCTGCAGCGCCTCGGCGTCGACTACATCGATCTGTATTACCAGCACCGCGTCGATACGAAAGTGCCCATCGAGGAGACCGTCGGCGCGATGGCGGAGTTGGTAAAAGCTGGAAAGGTCAAACATCTCGGCTTATCTGAAGCAGCGCCCGAAACGATTCGGCGCGCGCATGCCGTACATCCGATCACGGCGCTCCAGACCGAGTATTCGCTATGGACGCGCGACGTCGAGGAGAATGGCGTGCTCGAGACGGTGCGCGCCCTCGGCATCGGCTTCGTTGCCTACAGCCCGCTTGGCAGAGGATTCTTGACCGGTGAGTACAAGTCGTTCGACGATTTGCCGGAGAACGATTTCCGCCGTCGGAATCCGCGGTTTCAGGGTGAAAATTTCAAGAAAAATCTGGACCTCCTCGCTGAGGTCGAAGGAATCGCGTCGCATAGGAAAGTCACGCCGGCGCAGCTCGCGCTTGCGTGGGTGATGTCGCGCGGGGAGGACGTCGTGCCGATTCCGGGAACGAAGCGGGTGAAATATCTCGAGCAGAACGCAGCGGCGGATGACGTGCAGCTATCGCCCACGGACCTCGAGCGACTCGAGGCGGTGTTTCCGGTGGGCGCGACGACCGGCACGCGCTATCCCGACATGAGCACCGTCAACCGGTAGCGTTAGGCGGAGCGTTCGGGCATTGTTAGTGGAGTTCACAACACGTTTTCGCAAAAGGAACTTCGCCATGACGACCCGCATTCGGTGGCTCGCGCCGCTCTTCGTTCTCACATTCACCGGTGTTGGAATCGCTCAACAGGCTGAGCCGATCGATACCGCGATGAATGCAAAAATTCGCATCGAAGGGCTCGACCACTCGAAGTTGATGTGGATCGAGCACTATCTCGCCGACGTCTACGGACCCCGTCCCATCGGCTCACCGAATCACGTCGCCGCGGCAAAGTGGGCGGTGAAGACGATGACGGATTTCGGTATGAAGAACGCTCATCTCGAGCCGTTCACGTGGCGAGGCGTCGGTTGGCTTCCCGGGAAAGCGAGCGGCTACATCACGTCGCCGGTGAAAGCCAATCTGAAATTCGAAGCGGTGCCGTGGTCGCCGTCGACGAAAGGAATTGTGCGCGGCGATGTCGTCAGTATCGTTCCACCGGGAACGCCGACCGACGACGAGCTTTCCACATTTCTCGCCGAGGTTGCCCACAAGGTGAAAGGTGGAATCGTGATGGTCGGTGCGCCGCCCGTCGTTCCTGTAGACTTTAATGAACGACCGAAGCGCACCCCCGACGATCAGGCGCGTGCGCGGTACGGTCCGCCCGATCCGAACGCACCCGCCGGGCGCGGTGGACGTGGAGGCGGCCGCGGCGGTCGGGGCGGTGCGGCCACCCCGCCGCCCGACGGGCATCTTTCGGCGCAGCAGGTCAATCAGCGCATCACCGCATTTTTGCGCGACAATCCCCCGGCGCTTCGTTTGATGCCAATGGGTGGCGGCAGAATTCCCGGCGTGATCGTGGCCCAGAACGGCCCAGGTCAGATCTATGACGACGTCACGCCACAGTCTCCTGCGGTGATTCTTCGCAACGACGACTACGGACGCATCTTCCGAATCATTCAGGACGGCACGCCGGTGTCCGTCGAATTCAATATCTCGAATACGTACTATCCCGAAGGCAAGACGTCGTACGTCACGGTTGCCGACATCCCAGGCACCGACAAGGCGGACGAGCTCGTGATGCTTGGCGGACACCTTGATTCGTGGACGAGCGCGACCGGCGCCACGGACAACGCCATTGGGTGTGCCATCATGATGGAGGCCGCTCGTATTCTCCTCGCGACCGGTGCCAAGCCGCACCGCACGATTCGCGTCGCGCTCTGGAGTGGGGAAGAAGAGGGCCTGCTCGGGTCATTTGCATATGTGAAAGAGCATTTTGGAAGTGCCGAGGCGCCGACGAAGGATTTCAACAACGTCGACGCGTACTGGAACATCGACGACGGCACCGGACGAGTCCGCGGTGCGTCGATCTTTGGTCCACCGGCGGCGGCGGCGATTCTCGCGCAGTACTTCAAGCCGTTCGACGACTGGGGCATCTATGGTGCGTCGGCGTCGACCGCGCGCGTCGAAGGCGGCAGCGACAACGGCGCGTTCGCTGTCGCGGGACTGCCCGGCATCGGCACGCAGCAGGACAACATCGAATACAACAGCACGACGTGGCACACGAACCTCGACACATACGAGCGCATCGTCCCCGAAGACGTGATGCACAACGCCGTGGTCACCGCGTCGGTCATGCTTGGGCTCGCGAACCGCGAACAAATGCTGCCGCGTTTTGCGCCGAGTGAGATGCCGGCGGTTCCAGCGGGTCGCGGCGGCGGACGTGGGGCGGGCGCCGGTGTAACCGCCGCCGAGCACGTGTTCGCGGCGAGCAAGGCGAAGGCGCTGGTTGTGAAGGCGCCTGGATTGGTCGGAACGACGCCGGCTGGTTCGCCGGCAATGACGGCGTCGGTCGTCGGCCAACCGTCGCACGGAAGGGTCGTGGTGAATGCGGACGGTGGTTTTACCTATACGCCGGCGGCTGCGTTCACTGGAACCGACACGTTCACGTATACCGTGGCGAGCGGCGGCGAAAAGAGCGATGTCGCCAAGGTGACGATGATCGTAAAATGAGCAACGGCGCCGAATTGCTGGAGATCAACGGACGCGAGGTTCGCGTCAGCAATCCGGACAAGCTGTATTTCTCGCGCGGGGTCCAACTCACGAAGCTGGACCTTGTTCGCTACTACCTGTCGGTCGCGTCCGGCGCGATCAACGGCATTCGCGACCGTCCGCTCGTACTTAAGAGATTTGTGAATGGCGCGCACGAAGAGCCGTTCTACCAAAAGCGCGCGCCGGAGAAACGGCCGGACTGGCTCGAGTCCGTGACGCTGTCGTTTCCGTCAGGGAGAACGGCGGAGGAAATCACTGTTGGCGACGAAGCCGGTCTGGCGTGGGTCGTCAACCTTGGCTGTATCGAGTTGCATCCGCACGCCGTCCGCTCGAACGACCTCGACCATCCGGATGAATTGCGCATCGATCTCGATCCGGGCCCTGGCGTGCCGTGGGATGACGTTCGACATGTCGCAATAGAGACGAAGG
>JBDTAE010000219.1:0-6089 GCA_039924785.1 Gemmatimonadaceae bacterium
CTGGAGATGGTTCGCCATCCCGGCGCGAGCGCGATCGTTCCGTTCTTGACCGACCCCCGGGGCGACGATCCTCAATTACTGCTCCTGAAGCAGTATCGCTACGCGACGGAGGGGTACGTCTACGAAATTCCCGCCGGTCGTCTCGAGACGGGCGAAGATCCCAAGCACTGCGCCGAACGCGAGTTGCGCGAAGAGACCGGATGCACGGCGAAGGAAATGCGGTTTCTCACCACGATGTACACGACGCCCGGCTTTACCGACGAGCGCATTCATCTATTCATGGCAACCGGCCTCGAGCGCGGGGCAACCGCTCTGGAGCCCGACGAGTTCATCACGCCCGAGACGATGTCCCTGTCGCACGCCCTTCAGTTGATCAAAGAAGGGCGGATAAACGACGGCAAGACGGCGCTGGCGATCCTGTACGTCGCAGGGTACGAAACAGCCTGAGCCACGCCAAGGCAGGCTCGGCATTGTCGCGGTACGACGTCCGCAATCATCGACCAGCCAGGGTACAAAACAGCCTAACCATGTGTCAAAAGAGAGACAGCCTAGCGGCCGGTTTCTGGCGTGGCGTATCCTTTTGAGGACGGTGGCCCACAGTAGTCCATGGGCACGGGTTCGGCTAAAGCATGAACAGATAAAGTGTTAGCCCAGGATGGCGCAATGCGACCTGCGGGCATGGCACCTGCTTTTACCCCATGTGCAAGACGCGAGATCCGAAGTTCTGGAGATCGAATCTGTTCCGTCAATCAAGTCGTACCCTGTAGGTAGTGCTAAGGGGGCATTGACCATTATGGCTGAAATCGCGATGAAGCGGGCGCCGTTGCCCGGAACGGCGATTCGAGAAGCACTCCGCAAAGAAGATGACGCTGGCGTCGTTTCGGCGTTCCTCGGTGGCGAGGAGCGCGCGTTCCAGGAGCTCGTGGAGCGCTACCAGACGCGCCTGTTGAATTTTATCTATCGCACGATCGGCGATCGCGAAAAGGCGGAAGACCTCGTTCAAGAAGTTTTCATTCGAGTCTATCGCCACATCCATCGATTCGACCGCACGAAGAAGTTCTCGACGTGGGTGTACACGATCGCCTCGAACCTGGCGAAGAACGAACTGCGCAACCGGTCGCGCAATCCGCTGGTGCTGTTCCAGACGGTGACGAGCAACTGGGAGGACGAAGATCGTCCCCTGCAGTTCGAAGACACCACGGCTCGTCCGGATGACATGTATCGGAAGCGCCACTTGCGCGAGTTGGTCGAAGACACCGTCGCGAAGCTACCGGAGCATCACCGACAGGTATTCGTGCTACGCGAGCTCGAGGGCAAGTCGTACGAAGAGATCGCCGAGATCACGGACTGCAATCTTGGAACGGTAAAGTCGCGGCTGAACAGAGCGCGCAACGCGTTTGCGTCGATCATCGAACCGAAGATCGACTAGCGAGTAGAGGCTGGTGGGTGTGGGACCGGTGGGGACCGGGGACGAACGTGAGCAGGCGGAGCCGTTATGGCGCCCGCCTGCTTTCGTTATCATGGGCGCGGTGCCACAGTTACCCAGACGGCTGCCCCTGGCGGGAACCGTCAGTCAGTGGCAGGGTACGGACTTGCGAACGGTCGTCATCTCTGGAGTCGAGCTGTCTGATGGATTGTCGTGAGTTCCGAAAGAAGCACGTCGCGTTTGTAGACGATCTGCTGTCCGCGGTCGAGATGGACGCCATGGATCGGCACATGGGGACTTGTTCCGCTTGCGCGCGACAGAACACGGCCGTTCGCCGGAGTTTGCTGCTCTTTCACAATCTTCGGCCAATTGAGCCGTCCGCGGATTTCATGCTGCGGTTGAACGAGCGAATCGGCGAGCTCGGACATGTGTCGCGCAATGACTATATCATGCCCGTCGCACGATTTGCGTCGGTCGGGAGCTTTGCGGCCCTCGCCGCCGGCGTCGCGATCGTGACGTACATGGCCGTTGAAACGACGCGCTACTTTGGCGAGCCGGTCGCGCAGGCAGCCATTGCGAGCGCTCCGGTTCGCAGCGTTCCGCTGCCCCCGGGGCCGTCGATGAATGCGGCGTTCGTTGCCTCGGTACCCACGGGAATTCCAGTCTGGCCGGCGATGCTGATGGTCGGCGAAGCGCCTATGCGGTTCGCGAGCCTGGACTTCCGCGAGTCCGACGGCAGTCGTTGAGCGCGTAGCATGCGAGCGTAGCATGCGACTCGAGATGGCCTGGGCTTGCCGCCCGGCCATTTTTTGTTCCAGCGCCACGCGAGATCGTATATTGCTCGCATGTCACCCGTCGCAGACGAAAAAGCGCTGAACGCCGCGGTCAAGAGCGGCAGTTTTGCGCCCGCGTATTACTTGCACGGCGACGATGACTATCTGAAGGACGAAGCTCTTCGCCGCGTTATCGACGCCGCGGTCGATCCAGCGACGCGCGACTTCAATTTCGAAAGCCGCCGCGGTGGCGACCTCGACGCCGAGACGCTCGGCTCGCTGGTCGGCACGCCGCCCATGATGGCCGATCGTCGCGTGGTGGTAGTTCGCGACGCGGGTGCGCTCAAGAAAGACGCGCGAGCGATGCTTGATAAATATCTAAAGCGTCCCGCGCCGGACTTGCTGTTGCTGCTGGTTTCCCCGTCGACGTCAAAGGCCGACAAGGGTCTCTTGGCGGCGGCGAGTTCAATCGAGTTCAAACCGCTGAACGGCGCGCGCATCCCGAAGTGGATCGCGTACTACGCGCAACACACGCTGGGAACCACGATCACCGAAGGCGCCATTCGTCTGCTGCAGGGAGCGGCGGGCACCGATCTGGCACAACTCAAGATCGAGCTCGATAAGGCGTCGAGCTTTGCCGGCGACGCGCCGATCAACGAGGCGGCGGTTTCGGCCGTCGTTGGCGTTCGTCCCGGTGAAACAATGGGCGATTTCATGGATGCCGTCGCGCGTCGCGATGCGCCGACCGCGCTGACGATGCTTCCGATCATCCTCCAACAACCGAAGGCCAGCGCCGTCACGACCGTCATGGCGCTCACCGCGCAGACCCTCGCGATCGGCTGGGCGCAAGCGGCGCGCGATCGCGGATCGCACCCGGCCAAACTCAACGGCGATCTTTTCAGTTTGCTCAAGACATCGGGATCGGTCTTCACGGGCCGAGGCTGGAGCGAGTTTGTCGCGGCGTGCGTTCAGGCGTCCGCGAGCTGGTCGCCGCCGGCGATCGATGCCGCTCTCGACTTGCTGCTCGAGGCGGACGTGGCGCTCAAAGGAACGCGAATCTCTTCGGACGACCAGCTGCTGTCGTCGCTGGTTCTCTCATTATGCGGTGCCGGCTCGCGCCGGCGCGCAGCGTAGGAAGGCCGATGGTCTGGAAAGTTTTACGAATTCTAATAGCCGGCGTGTTCGCAGTAAGTGTCGCGCCCTTCCATCGCCTCGAGGCGCAGAGTGCGGCCGCGAAGCCGACAGCTGCCGACTCGATCTTCGCGCGCGCCCGCCAGCTCGTCGTCAATGGCAACGGTGCTGCCGGACGTGTGCTCGTCGATTCGGCCGTTGCCGCAACGGATCCCGCGCTGCCAGCCTACGCGGAGGCGCTGTATTGGCGCGCCACACTTGCTGCGACCAGTGCCGACGCAGAGAGCGACTATCAGCGCATCGTCGTCGAGTACCCGCTGTCGCCGCGCGAATCCGACGCGCTGTTGCAGCTCGCGCAGCTCGAGATTGCGCGAGGCGATCGTGCGTCCGCCGCGACCCACCTCGAACGATACGTGCTCGAAAATCCGAAAAGCGCCGACGCCGGCCGCGCGCAATTGATGCTCGTCCGGGTTTCGTTCGAGCAAAACGATCTGCCGCACGGATGCATTGCACTCCATCGCGCGCTTGCCGGCGTGCCGGCGACTGCGGTCGAGCTGCACAACCAGCTCGACTATTACTCATCGCGCTGCAACGGCGTCGATACAACACGCGTGGAGCGTGGAGCGGCTCCCACCGACTCCGCAACGCCGCCGGCGAGGGCGCGCGACACATCGACAAAGGACACGACGACGCGAGCGACGGCGAAAGCGGGAAAGTATACGCTGCAGGTCGCCGCCTACACCGGGAAGGACGACGCGGATCGGGTCGCGAAAAAGCTCAGGAGCCGAGGACTCGCCGCTCGCGTCGTCGGAACGAAGAAACTGTTCCGAGTGAGAATCGGCCGATACGAAACGCGCGCGGCCGCGGCGGCGGCGGCCAAGGAATTGAAAAAGAAGAAGATCGACGCATTCGTGACCGACATCGGCGCCGACGATCGGTGACGGCTGTGTCGCAGACGCCGCTCATGCAGCAGTACCGAGAGATCAAAGGTCGCCACCAGAACGCGATCCTCTTCTTTCGAATGGGCGAGTTTTATGAGATGTTTTATGAGGACGCCGAAACCGCGTCGCGCGCACTTGGCCTGACGCTGACGTGTCGCAACAACGGCGGCGCGGCCGAGGTGCCGCTCGCCGGCGTGCCGGTGAAGGCCGCGGGCGACTACATCCGTCGTCTGGTGCAGCAGGGGTTTCGCGTCGCCGTCTGTGAGCAGATGGAAGATCCGAAGCTGGCCAAGGGACCCGTTCGTCGCGAAGTGGTCGAAACGATCACACCAGGCGTCGCGTACTCGGACGACCTGCTCGACGGCGCGCGAAACAACTTTGTTTGCGCGGTGTTCGCCGGTCGCAACAAGGACGAGCGCGGGCCGAAGCACGACACACCCACGCTCGTTGGCGTTGCGGCGGCAGACGTGTCGACCGGCGAAGTGCGACTCTACAGCACGATGCCCGCGGAACTCGATGCGTTGCTCGCGCGACTCTCGCCGCGCGAAGTCCTGATTCCGGTTGGCTCGCAGGTACTCCTGCCCGCGTCGCGCGCCGACGCACTCGTCACGGAACGCGACGCGTGGGAATTCGACGAGCCGCTCGCGCGCGACGACGTCGCGCGCCAGTACGGCGTGCTGTCGCTCGAAGGACTCGGCATCGATGCCACCGACGTGGCGATGGTTGCCGCCGCTGGCGCGCTCTTGCGATATCTGCGCGAGTTGCAGCCGGCGGGACTTCCTCAACTCTCGCGGCCGATTCTCGAACGGCCGGGCGGCGTGATGCCGCTCGACGAAATGACGCGACGCAACCTCGAGCTGGTCGAGTCGTTGCGCGGCGGCGGCACGGAAGGCACGCTGCTGTCGGTGCTCGATCGCACCGGAACGCCGATGGGCGCGCGACTCCTGCGCCAATGGTTGCTCGCACCGCTTACGACGAAGGACGCGATCGACTCGCGCCTCGATGCCGTCGCGACACTCGCGGCCGGGCCGGTTGCGCGTGACGCGATGCGTGAGGCGGTGGATGATGTCCGCGACGTCGAACGTCTTGCCGCAAAGGCCGCCGCCAATCGCAGCACTCCGCGTGAGCTTCGTGCACTCGGCGACTCATTGTGCGCACTTCCCGCGGTGGCGGACGCACTGCGCCGCGTCGCGTCGCCGGGCGCGGCCAATCGCGGTCGGCTTGGCGAGGTGCTGGATGCGTGGGACGACGCTCCAGAATTAGCGCGACAGATTTGTACGACGCTCGTCGAACGCGGACCAATCGCGATTGGCGACGAACCGACGATCGCGCCGGGCGTCGACCCCGAGTTGGACTCGTTGCGCGATCTTCGTGACGGCGGCAAGGATGCAATCGCGCGCATTCAAGCCGAGGAGCGTACGCGCACGGGAATTCCGTCGCTCAAGATTGGCTTCAACAAAGTCTTCGGGTACTACATCGAAATCACGAACACGCATCTCGCCAACGTGCCGTCGGACTATCAGCGGCGGCAGACGATTACGTCGGGCGAGCGATTCGTAACTCCGGCGCTCAAGGAGTATGAAGAGCGTGTGTTGAGCGCCGCGGAGCGCATCGAAACGCGAGAGCGAGAGTTGTTCGACGCCGTGCGCACCGCGGCCGGCGCAGAGATTGGGCGACTACAGACGATGTCGCGCGCGATCGCGGAACTCGATGTCCTGAGCACACTTGCCGACGTCGCTGCGCGCGAAGGGTATGTGCGTCCGACGATGGCCGACGAGTTTGCGCTCGACATCGTGGCGGGCCGCCATCCGGTGGTGG
>JBDTAE010000220.1:0-11445 GCA_039924785.1 Gemmatimonadaceae bacterium
CCCGCGAGCACCGTCGGCACACGCTCCGCCCAATGGACGATGGCGGCCGTGAGCATGCCCACGCCGAGAAACGCGACGAAGTGGAAGACGGTATACGTCGCCACGACGAGAGGGACGTTCGTCGGCGCGACGCCGATGATGCCGAGAAGTCCGCGGCCGAGCACGAATGGCGTTTGGAACGGGTGGCCGACGAAAAGGTCGACGCAGAAGAACCAGAGCGCAACGCTCGCGGCGCCCAGCAAACCAGCGACCACCCCATCTCGCAGAATCGTGTGACGCATCGCAACTGCCTCCCGTGGCAACAGGTGACGTCAATCAGCACAGACTCCACGTCGATAAAGCCAAACGCGGAACAAGTCAACGAAATTGTTTTTCTGGCGCCGCCGAGGTCGCTCTCGAAAGTCGCGCTGGAGCGCACCGGGAAGGCTCCGTCAGTCCCGATCGTTTCACGACGCCGCTGCTCGGCATCCACGCGTCGTCGTAGCGCTGTCGCGCCAGAAAATCGATGAAGCTCGATATGTCCGTCGGTGTCGGATGATTTCGCCGGGGCCAGAACTCATCGAGGCTGCGCGGCAAAATCATATAACTCTTATAACTGAACGTGTCGAAGAACCAGTACGCCTGCGCCCACGGGCGGCGGATCTTCCCGCGAACGAACAGCTTCAGGCCCGTTCGCAACACGAGATCGCGTCCGCGAAACCGGTCGTCGATGACGACGCTCGATGTGAAGATGATGATCGACGTTCTCCCTTCGCGCTGCACGCGATAGACGTCGAGGCTCTCGAGGCCAACGAGCTTGCCGCCCTTCTCGCGCCAAAGTCCGACCTCCGGCAGCGCGCGTAGCTGGGCCTCGTAGTGCGCCCGCGAGGTCTCGACGTACCGATCGGTTACCTCCCAGATTTCATCGAGCTCGCGGGGAGTGAGCGAATCGCTCGGTCGAAGCGTGATGTCGAAGGGCACGGGAAGAAAGTACTTTGTTCGAGACCCGATGTTGACCTGTCGCGCAGACCGGCGTAGTTGGTATTAATGACCTCCCGGAACCCCGCGGCACCGAGCGCCAACCTGCTAATTGGAGTTATATCAACGTCTACCAGGATCTTCGCGCCGCGAATATGCAGCCGAAGCGCTGGGTCGACGCCAGACGCCGTCCATCATCATGAAACGAACCGAACTGCTCGAATCCGCGACCGCTCCGGACGGAACCAGCCTTACGCTGCACCGGCACGACGGCGCGTACTATTTGAAGGCAAACGGCGGCGAGTTGATGACGACGCGCAGACACGCGTCGGAAGACCGTCTCGCCGAGGTCGTGTGTGTGCCGCTCGCCGAGAGAAATGCTGCCGCACCGGCGGTCTTGATCGGCGGGTTGGGGTTGGGATTTACCCTGCGCGCCGCGCTGCGTTGTCTTCCGGCAGACGCGCTTGTCGTAGTCGCCGAGATCGTGCCCGAGGTAGTTCGCTGGAACCAGAACGCCGAATACAAACTTTCACATGAAGCGCTGCTGGACGGGCGGGTGAGTGTCTACGACGGCGACGTTCTGGACGTCATACAGACGAGCCGCGGGAAGTTCGACGGCATCATGTTGGACATCGACAACGGCGCCGAAGCGATGACGACCGCGGAGAATGCGGAACTCTATCGCGTGGCGGGAATTCACTCAGTGGTCGCGGCGCTCCGGCCTGGCGGGTTGGTCGCCTATTGGTCGGCAGTCGTCGATCATGAATTCGAGCGCGCGCTGCAAACTGCGGGGCTCGAGGTTTCCGCGGTTCGAGTCCGCGCACACGACACTACCGGTCCGCTGCATTCAATTTTTGTCTGTCGTATCCCGACGCGTGCTGAATCGCGCGGCGCGATGTCCGGACCGGTGACGGCCAGCTAACAACTCGCTAACGGCCCGCCGCGACCCGTTGCCAAAACTCTGGAAGGCCGGGCACGTCTCGCAGCGCCAACGCGCGGTCCGAATCGTTCAAAGCTTCGACCATCCCTCTGAGCGTCACGCCGTGTGCGGGCCGCGACACGAGGCCGATTTCGTCTCCAGCGCCGACATCACCTTCGCGCACGATCCGGAAGTACGCGCCCGGGCGACCCGCGGCGAGAAACCGTTTGAGAAAATGTGGATCGCCAACTCGAATGCCGAGCTTGTGGCAGGGAAGGCGCGGTTGCGCGATTTCGAGAATCGTCGATCCAACTGACCACTGCTCGCCAACGACGGCCAACGACAGATTTACACCCTCGACGGTCAGATTCTCGCCGAAGAATCCATCGGGTGTCTGCATATCCTCCACCTCGCGCCAGTATGCATAGTCCTCGCGCGAGTACGCGTACACCGCCTTGTTCGGCCCGCCGTGCACTGTGCGATCGGCCTGGTCGTCTCCCGCGAAGTTCACGCCGTGAAGCGCGACACGTCCGGCGACAGGGTGCTTCCAAATCGCGGTGGCGATCGTCTCTCCACGCCATTCGACATCTTGTATGCCGCCGACGTTTAGTGAAATGACGCGAGGTACGATCGACTGCGGCGCGGCGGATTCCATGGCTGAATGATTGCTCGCTCGACCGTCTGGGGCAACGCGCGATCCGCACGCCGCTCCATTCTCTTGGACGACCGGCTCGCGGCAGCGACCCGTCGCGGGAATCCTAATCGGACCTGAGTGTGCTCGCCGGGTCGACCGCCGCCGCCCGCCACGCGGGCGCACCTCCGCAGAGTCCGATCACGATGCCGGCAGTCGTCATCGTCATGCCCTGCCGCACCACGAGCCCGAGGATGCTCGCGCGAGACGCGCCGAGCGCAGCGCGCACTCCGATCTCGCGGGTTCGCTCCGTGACCGAACCAGACAGCACGCCAAACAATCCCGTCGCCGCCAACACGAGCGCGACGATCGCGAACGCCTCGAGACTGATTCGCGGCGAAAATTGATGGACTGTACATTGTCACATCCTCCGTCGACGTGCGCTCGCGAGATTGGTTCATAGGCCAGTTCGGGATTGCACTTCCGGGCGGTGTGAGATCCACGCGAGCTCGCCGACCACGCGAGCACGGCTGCGCCTGCCTGAATAAACCCTGGAGTAGCATTTAGATATGTATAATCGCCGATCGTTCGTGCTCCCCGCGCTGGCCCTGATCGCCGGTACCGCCGCCGCGCAGGCGCCGAAGACCAAGCTGACCATCGATCAGCTCATCCAGATCAAGCACCCGTCGGGTCACCAATGGACGCCCGACGGAAGTCACGTCTGGTTCACGTACGATGACGGCGGTGTCAACAACGTGTGGGCGGTCGCGGCGGACGGCGGCGGAGCGCCCGTCCCGCTGACGAGCTATGCGGACGGGCAGAACGGGAACGGCGCGTTCTGGAGCAAGGAGGGTCAGACCTTCTTCTTTCAACGAGACGGCGGCCTGCTCGCGGTGTCGGTGAAAGGCGGAGCGCCGCAGATTGCGTGGCCGTCGGCGGCGCGCGCGCGCGGTTTCTCGCTTTCTCCCGACGGCGCTCGCGTCGCGTTCCTCGTCGGACAGGGCCGAGGGGGCGCAGGCGGCGGCGGTCGCGGTGGACGCGCGCGCGGTGGTTCGGCTGGAAGTGTCGCGCGTGGTAGCGATGCAACCATGGCGTCATCGACGACAGGCGTCGACCTGATCGTGCATACTATTGCGACGAACGCCGATCAGAAGATGGCGCACTCCGACGGCAACTTCGCCGGAATGAGCTGGTCTCCCGACGGAGCGAAGCTCGCGTTCACCTCCACGGCCGCGAGCGGCGGTTCCGATCTCGTCGTCGCGAACGTGAGCGCGAACACGCAGAATATCGTCCAGCACGCCGATAGCGCGCTCGGCGCGCCGTCGTGGACGCCCGATGGGGCCAATCTCGTGTATACGATCGGCGGTGGCGGAGGCGGCGGACCTATTCAACATTTCGCATCGCCGCCGGAGATCGGCGCGAAACTGATCTTCGTCGCGACGGAAGGCGGCCGAGCTGGCGGCGGCGGCGCGACCTTTATCGTGCCGGCAACCGGCGGTGCGGCGAAACAGATCGCAGGTGGTGGCGGTGGCGGCGGTCGCGGCGGAAACGCGTGGCTCGATGCGACCCACACGATGGCGACCCGCACATCGAATGGCGGCCTCGCGCACACCACCGAAGCGGTCGACATCAATGGCGGCGCGCCGACGATTCTGCACGTCGATACCGCGGCCAAGTTTTTTAGTTCTGTAAACACCACGAACAACGCCGTTTCGCCCGACCGGCGCTGGCTGCTTTACACGAGCGATGTGACGGGATGGGACCAGATCTACGTCGTGCCGACCGCGGGCGGTACGCCGGTGCAGCTCACCAAGGCGCCTGCAGAGCATTGGCGCGCGGTATGGTCGCACGACAGCAAGCACATTGCGTGGGACGCGAACACGTCAGCGAAGCCGGGCACGCGCCAGATCGAGATCGCGACGATCGGCGATAATCCCGCCGGCGCGACGATCGTCACGGTCACCTCGGGCAGCGGAACGAATACCTCGCCGCAATGGTCGCCCGACGACAGGCGCGTCCTCTTTCAGCACACCGATTATCAGAACTCTGCCGATCTCTACGTCGCAGACGCGACCGCGAATGCAACGGTGACGCGTCTGACGTCATCGATGCCGGCGAGCATCGACAAGTCGAAGCTCGTCGCGCCGGAGCTCATTCACTATCCCGGTCCCGACGGGAAGTCAGTCCCGGCGTGGCTCTTTGTTCCGAGGGGTCTCGACCGCACGAAGAAGCACGCGGCGGTTGTGTGGATTCATCCCGACGGCGTGAACCAGAACTATGACGGCTGGCACACGGACCGGAACGAAGCGGTCTATTACGAGTTTCATCAATACTTGCTGCAGGAGGGGTACGTCGTCATTGCGCCCGATTATCGCGGCAGCATTGGATATGGCCGAGATTGGCGGAACGATGTGTATATGGACGTCGGCGGTAACGACGCGAAGGACGCGCGCATGGCCGCGACCTATCTCAAGACACTCGGCTACGTCGACAGCGAGCGAGTCGGCGTGTGGGGTTTGAGTTACGGTGGGTTCTTCACACTGCTTGCGGTCACACAGGAGCCGACGTGGTTCCGCGCGGCGGTGGACGTGGCCGGCGTCGCCGACTACGCGCTCTATTATGACGATCCGTATCACGGCGGATGGACGACGAGCCGCATCGGCACGCCGGAAGAACATCCAGACGTCTACGCGAAGGCGGCGCCGATGTCACACGTCGATCAGCTCAAGAATCCGTTGCTCGTGCTGCACGGTACGGCCGACGTGAACGTGCCCTTCATCCATTCAGTGCTGCTAATGGATCACGTGCTCAAGGCCGGGAAGGGCGATCTCGTCACGTTCATGGTGTATCCCGGCGAATTTCACTACTTCGATCGGAGCTTTGTCGTGCGTGATGCCTGGCACCGCGTGGACGCGTTTTTCAAGCAGAACTTGAAACCGCAACTGACGCCCTAGCGTGTGCGGGGACCGCTAGCCGTCGGTCCGCGGCCGGAGTGGCGGCGTCGAATTGTCTCCGTCACCCCGGTCGCTCGTCATGATGAACAGCGGTGCGCCGTCAAAGTCGTAGTTTGGACGAAGCCGATCGGTGTTGTAATACTTGAGATCCACGATCTTCTTCTCCGACGTCACGCTTCCGATCGGCACGCTGTCATAGAATCCTCGGTGGACGCTGACGAGCCGTCCGAACTGCTTTCTCAAGATCAGGTCCAACGCGAGATTCCCGAACGCCATGGGCACGATCGAGTCGAGCGCATCGGGATCGCCCGATCGAACCAGGTAGCCGAGTCGCTGGTTCACGACGTCGATGCGGCGGCCGTTGTTGTATTTCGGTGAATATTCCTTGAGCGCGTCCGCCACCTTGTCGCCGATACCGCCAAGCTTCCGGTGGCCGAACATGTCGGCCTCTTCGCCCTCGAAGCTCATGCCCGTGTCGCCCGTCAGATGCGCCCCCTCCGACACGAGGACCACGGCGTACCGGCTTGGGTTGCGATTGCGATCGTACGTCATCAGCTCCGTCAGGTGCTGCATGTCCGCCGGATATTCCGGAATGATACAGCGGTCCGCCGCGCCGGCCATTGCCGGTAAGAGCGCGGTAAACCCCGCATATCGGCCGAACACCTCGATCACGAGAAACCGCTCGTGCGACCCCGCCGATGTCCGCAGGCGATGGGTGAGCTCGATGGTGCGCGTCACGCAGGTGCTGAAGCCGATGCAGTAGTCGGTCCCGTACACGTCGTTGTCCATCGTCTTCGGGATCGCGACGACGTTGACGCCCTCGTCGTGCAATCGCTTCGCGTAGCTGAGCGTGTCGTCGCCGCCGATGGGTATCAGCGCATCGACGCCGATATGCTCGAGGTTGAGCAGAATGTCCTTCGTGATGTCGTTGACCGGCGCGTCGTATCCGGTGAGGTGCGCCGGCACACGTTCGAGCGGAAGGCGGCTCGGTTTGGTGCGCGACGAGTGCAGGAACGTGCCCCCCGTGCGTGCGGCGCGATTCACGATCGCCTCGCTCAACTCCTGAATGGTCTCGCTGTTGTCGGCCCCCGCTTCGCGCGAATACTCCGCGAGGCCCGCCCAGCCGCGTCGGATGCCGACGACGCGATACCCTTCGCGGAGCGCGCGGATGGTGATGGCGCGAATCGCCGGATTGAGGCCCGGGACGTCGCCGCCTCCCGTCAGAATCGCGATGGTGCCTTTGCCGTTGCTCATTCCCTTGATTACCCGGTGTAGGGTTCGAAACGCGGTGCCGCTGCGGTCATCGACCGTTTCCGTAGTATAAGAGTATAAGAACCATCGCCGCTCCAAAGATCACGATCTGCGAAGGCACGCAGGGGTGAGGCGTCACAGCGGTGTCTAGAACTGAAGCGGTCGCTCATCGAGCGGTCATTGGGCCGCACGCATTGATTTTTCTTAGCGTCCACTCGCGCTCACGAACATGAGAATTCTCAAACGTATCCTTTCCATCGGTGCCGTCGGCATCCTCGCCGCAGGCGCCGCATGCTCGCACGGCACCAATATCGAGACCGACCCGAAAGCGATCGCGGCGGTTCGCGCGGACCTCCGGCTGGTCGGCGGCGAAACGACCTGGGTTGCGCACGGTCAAGGGTACGAGCTCGTGACTCGCACGCGCGGACAAGTCGCCTTGCTACAGCCTCAGCTCGATGGCGACGCGGCGGCAATGCGGCGCGTCTTTCCGACCGACTCGCTCCCCTTGATGGTGATCACGGTGCGGGAGGTCGTGGCGGCGAACAAGCCATACGTGACGACGGCCCCGTTGCCCAACAGCGTCCGCGGTACGATAGTCGACGTCGTCATCCCCGATCCCAAGACGGAGCAAGATGCGGAGAAAGGACGTGGCGATCTTCCAGGGTTCCGGTCGCCGACGTTGCCGGTCGTGCGCGCTTGGCTGTCCGCGCACGCCAGCGCGGTGACGCACAAGCTCGCGCGCGAGAATGAAGCGGACGGCGAGTTCGAAGATCCCCGCGTTCCGGCGTGGGCCATGGAAACGATTCCTTCGCTCGCGTCCGACTCCTTGCTCGACCGATACACGAAGTCGCTACTCGAGCGTCCGGACAATCTCATTCCCGTCGCGACGTTCTTCTCAATGGACGCTCCGCAACGCCGCGTGGCCGCGGCTGGTGGACGCGGCGTAATAAACGGTGGCGGCGACCGTGGCGGAGAGACCGGCCGCGGCGGCGGAATGGGCGGCATGGGTGGAGGGATGGGCGGAGGCGGCCGCGGCGGAGGCCGCGGCGGCTCGCGCGGTGGAATGGGCGGTGGAACGGGCGGCGGAACGGGCGGCCGCGGAAGTGCAGCGCAGGGAGATCAGGGGTTGCAGGGCATCGCGCTCTTCGAGGCCCAGTCGTACGTGTTCGGCCGCTATCTCGTGGCGCGCGGCGGCTACGAGACGATTGCCGCGCTGGTCGACGGCCAAATGCTGGGCGCGCCAATCGCGAACGTCTTGAGCATTCGCAAAATGCCCGCGCTCGGCCACATGGACATCGACTGGCTTCAGTGGCTCCTCGACCGCGGGGCGCAAGCGCGACGCTAGCAGAATGCCGGCAGAACGCTCGCGTCGCGCGTCGGCCTACCGACGCTGTTCCGCTTCGCGTTTGGGAAGGGTCCAGCCCGGGCGCGGAAAATGGCACGTGTACCCGTCCGGATACTGCATTAGATAATCCTGATGCTCCGGCTCGGCTTCCCAAAACGCGCCGGCCGGCGTCACCTCGGTCACGACCTTGCCCGGCCACAGCCCCGAGTCGTTTACGTCCGCGATGGTGTCGACCGCCGTAGCGCGCTGCTCGTCGGTCGTGTAGAAGATTGCCGAACGGTAGCTCGTGCCGATGTCGTTGCCCTGACGATTGCGCGTCGTCGGGTCGTGAATCTGAAAGAAGAATTCGAGCAGCTGGCGATAGCTGATCTTCGACGGGTCGAAGGTGATCTCGATCGCCTCGGCGTGTCCCTCGTGCTTGCGGTACGTCGCGTTCGCGACGGTGCCCCCGGTGTACCCCACGCGCGTCGTGAGCACGCCGGGGTAGCGGCGGATGAGATCCTGCATGCCCCAGAAGCAGCCACCGGCGAGTACGGCTCGTTCGATGTTGTCGCTCATCTTGTCCTCGAAATCTCCGCTATGGTCGCTGGAATCTACGCTGCGGCGCGAGCTCGAGTCGGTGTTGGACAGAGGCGAGGACGGTTTACTTGATTCCGCGCCGCGGGTAAACGGCGACCGCGAGGTTGAGCCGCGTGTCGTGCGTGTTGTAGCTCATCTGCAAGTTGTAGCCGTTCGGCGTCGTTGTGTGATAGCTCTTGAATTGCGCGACGTGAATCTCCGCGCCGTCGGACGTGTCGATCGTCCACGGGAGTCCGCGCTTTACGAGCTCGTCCTTCACCTTGTCGGTGTCCCACGGCGAGATGCCGAAGGAGATGTGGTCGATGCGACCGCCGGCTCGCGCGTTGCCCTTGCCGAAGGCCGGGTCGAGCGGGTTTCCGCCTCGGATGATTATGTCGCCAACATCGCCGATCATCAGTTCATTCTGGCTCCCCTCGTCGTACGTCGGTCCCCAGCCGAGGAGGTTGACGTAGAACGAGACGGCGGTTTTGTAGTTCACGGCGCCGTAGGAAAGATGGTCGAGCCACACTGTTTGCCATCCGGTCGACTCGAACGGCGATGGCGTGGTGAACTTGGCGTTCGCAGCCGATTCCGCGCGTGCTTTGCTGTATCGCTTGCCGTTGCCGATCTGCACGTCGAAGCCGTCGGGGTCCTTCACGTGAAAACTCTCATACCCATTCGGCCCGTTGTCGGCGATTGGATTGAGGCCGCGCTTCTTCAATTCCGCTTCGACCGTCTTGGCGTTCCACGGCTCGATGTCCCAGCCATAGCCTTCGACGACGGCGTGCACCGGAACGGCATTCGCGCGTCCGCCCGCTCGCGGTGCCGGGAACGAGTCGGCGGACACCTGTCGGAACACCGCGGTGCCCCAGTCGCCGATGTCGAGTACGACGTTCTTTCCGTCGTCGCTGCGCACCTTCCAGCCCATGAGCGCGACGTAGAACGCGGCTTCGCTTTTCGGGTCGGCGACCTTGAACGCGATGTGATCGAGGCCGGTCGTTCGCCAGCCTGTCTTGGCGAACACCGGAGGGATCGAATCGGTGTTGCACGCCGGCGTGCCGTAGGCGCGAATGCATCGGCCTTGGGCGTCTGCGGCACGCGGAGCCAGGAATGCCGCCGCCGTCACCAGCCCTGCGCCTGCGATCCGTGTGACCTTACTCATTCAAGACTCCTCGCTGGGCAATTCCGTGAGCGCCACGCAAACGACATCCGCGTCCGGTGGTTTCGACTGGCGAGCGGGGCGTGCCGGCCAACGTTCGACGCAGTATACGATGCCCAACCCCTCGTCCCGCAGCAAGGCGCGCGCAGAGTCGGCCGGTCAGCGTTCGGGCGGCGCTACTCGTCGAGACGGTCGCCGCTCGTGCTGCTCGTGAGCCGCCGCGCGATCTCGTCCATCTGCCTCAACCGCGTCGCCGCCCAACCGCGGATGCGTAGCGCGCCAAAAACCAGCGCACCCGCGCCCACCGCAGCAAGTGGCACGAGGGACGCGAGTTGCTCACCGACGCCGCCCAATCCCATCGACGCGGTCGCCACCGCAACCAACCCGACGGTGGCCAACACGCCGGCGCCGAGCACCATCATCCCGCGCGCGCCCTGGTGGACCGTTCGCATCCGCACGCGATCGCCGGTCTCGGTGGGCTCGATGAGTATTTGTAGATTGCCATTGGTCCACTGCCGAAGCGACCCGTCGACGCGGAAATTGCCGCGCGCCTCGAACGTTTCCCGCAACACGGGCACGAGACGTTCCCACTCTTCGTCGGTGAGCCGTCGCTCGAGCGCCACGGTTCGGCCGACGCCGACCGTCATGCCGAGAAATTGCCGGCGGAAGCGCGGTTCGTGTCGATCCAGCGAGCGCGCGGCGTCGGCCACCAGGTCGGCGGGCAGGCCCACGTCCTTGCCGATGTCTCGCAACTCGGCAAGCGTCATTCCGCCCGCGACCGGGAGGTTTTGCGCGGCACCCTGCTGCGCCTCTGTCGCGCGCCTGAAGATCTCGGCGACTTCGTCGGCGTCGTATCGGCGGTCGGTCACGCTTGAAACATCGCCGATGCGCGGGGTCGCGCCTAGTCCGGAGGGTTCGGGTTACGTCAGCGAGACGCTATGGCGCGGCCTCGTGACCCCGCGCGAATGTATGCGAAGTGTGAGACATTCGCGCTCAGACTGTGCCGGGCATGCACGTTCGGCGTCGCCCATGTAGAATCGTAAGACACTCCAAGGAGGACTCATGCGTGCGATGTCGATTCGTGGAAACGCGGTTGCCGCGACCGTGCTGGTGTTCATGGCGGCTCGCGGAGAAGCCCAACGCGTCGCCGGCCCGTCGCCGAGCAACACAATTCCCGCGCCGGTCGCTCTCGATACCACGGGCCTGTTCCTGGCGAAGTTCTCTAAAGTTGGCGACGACATGTTCATCGCCGGCCAACCGACGGAACGAGGACTGCGCGAGATGAAGGCGCGCGGCGTCACCACCGTCGTCAACCTGCGGTCGCCGGAAGAGATGACAAAGAGCGTCTCGTTCGACGAAGCCGCCCTCGTGAAACAACTCGGGATGAAGTATGTGTACATCCCGGTGCGCGGCACGCCGGAGTTCCCGTACTCGCCGGCCGCGGTAAAGACGTTCGCCGACGCAATGTCGTCAGCCGATGGCAAAGTGCTTCTGCACTGCACCATCGCGTGGCGCGCAAGTCACCTGTGGGCTGCGTACCTCATCCAGGAACGCCATGTGCCGGTCAACGATGCGCTCGCGAGCGCGCGCATGATCAACCTGATGGACAACACGCGCATTGGCGGGGACCAGCAACCACTCGAACAATTCCTCGGAAGAACGGTGCCGGAG
>JBDTAE010000221.1:0-3836 GCA_039924785.1 Gemmatimonadaceae bacterium
TCGTTGCTTCGCTCAACGCGCCGGCTCCGTTACCGTGTGCAGCTTGTCGGCTTCCAACGCGCGCAACTCTTGAACGGCGCCCGACGGCCAATGGATTGTCACCCGATCAACGCGCGTGGCGGCGCCAAGACCAAAGTGAACGCGTCGATCGTTCTGACTCGCGAAGCCCATTCCGCCGTCCACCAATCCACGACGTGTCACGCCGGCCGCTTCGATCACCACTTCGGCGCCGATCGCGCTGCGATTGCTCTTTGTCCCGATGAGATGAAACTCGATCCAATGATTGCCCGGGTCGACGCGGTTGCGATAGACGATCGCGGGCTGGTTCTGATTCGCGACAATGACGTCGAGCGCACCGGTATTCTCGAGATCGGCGAGCGCGACGGCGCGGCCATCGGACTTGTCCGTGACACCGACCTTCGCCGCGACATCCACCCACCCGGCACTGCCGCGATTCAGAAAGACTTTCGATGTTTCATAACCCGACAGACTGGCGTCGCCGATCGGCGGCCACGTCTTCGCATCCTCGAAGAGCGCACCATTTGCACCGGCGATCTTTGACATTCCATACCAATAATTCTTGGCGGGATTTGCCGAGATGAACCCATTGGCGACAAAGAGGTCGTCGAAGCCGTCGTTGTTCAAGTCGCCGAACTGCGCGCCCCACGCCCACCCGGCATCGGCCAGAACTGGGTCCGCCACATTTCGGAAACGTCCCGCGGTCGCCATCAGGTTCAAGCGGAGATTGTTGTTCTGAAACAGGTATCCGCGTTCGGAGATGTTGGTGACGAATGCGTCCAGCTGACCGCGGTTGAACGCGTCGCCGAGCGCAACGGACATACCGCTCTTTGATTCGCTCTCGAGGCCGGCGGTTGCGAGCTTGAATCCTTTGCCTTGCTGATTGATGTACAGCTCTTCGGGCCCGTAGTCGTTCGCCAGATAGATGTCCGGCCAACCGTCGCCATTGAAGTCAGCCGCGGTCGCGGCCAGCGTCCAGCGTGTGCCACCGACGCCCATCTTGGCCGTCACATCCTCGAACTTGCCGCCGCCCAAGTTGTGATACAGGATGTTGGCGCCGCCGTTCGTCGCGAATTCGAAGCTGTTGTGCATGATACGCGTCGTGGACAAGTGCCACAGATCGACGTCATTACGAAAGTATGAAGTGACGTACAGATCGAGGAGGCCGTCGCGGTCGTAGTCGATCCAGATCGCGCCATTGCTGTTGACCCAACGGCGTAGTCCGGCGGCTTCGGTCACGTCCTTGAAGTGATGGCCATCGACGTTGTGGAACAGGGCGAGATAGCCGTAGCGATAGACGAGCAGGTCTTCACGACCGTCGTTGTCATAGTCGCCCCAGACGCTGCCCATCGACACACCCTCGCCGGGACGATTCAGATCGGCGACGCCAGCCTCAGCGGCGACGTTCTCGAACGTGCCGTCGCCGCGATTGCGGTACAGCGCGTTGGGAGTGCCGAAGCGACTGCTCGTGAAGTAGAGGTCGGGCCACCCGTCGCCGTCGAAATCCGCCACCGAGACCGACGCGCCCAACGCCGCCACGTGCGGCTCGACGTTCGCCAGCTTTGGGTCGAACGTCGCGCGCTGATGAGTGAAGTGAATTCCGGCGGCGGCCGTGCCGTCGGTCAAATGAAAGCCCGGATTGGCGGCGTTTCCCGAAGAGTTGTCGACGGGTGTTTGATTGAGACGGAAGGCGAGACCGAGCGCAGCAAAGAAGGGAACCGCGACGATGGCGCGCCGGACGGCGGATTGGCTCAGCACGTCGACAATGTAGCTCGCGGGGTTCTAATTTGTGCGGTGTTCTCACACGTGAGCCGAATGGCCCGACCAGTCCGATCTCGAATTCTGCGCACGCTCGTTGCGTGCTTGGCGATCACCGCGTGCAAACGCGAAACGCCCGGCGGCTTTGGCGCAATCGTCGAAGCGGAATCGCTCGGCGCCACATACCTCGACGCAAACGATCTGCCAAAGGCTGAGCAGGCGTTCAAGCACTTGATTGCTCTGGCGCCGACCGACGCGACGGCGCGCACGAAGCTGGGAATCGTCTACGTTCGAATGAACCGGCCCAAGGACGCCGAGCGGCAGTTTCAAGAATCGGCAAAGCTCGATACGACAAATGTCGACGCGCGGCTGCTGCTCGCGAGTCTGATGTCGGCAAACGGCAATCGCGACGCGGCGCGGCAAACACTCGAGGGGCTGACGAAACGCACGCCAGTGGATCCGAAGGTCTACTATGCGCTCGCCGAGCTGGCGCGAATGAACCCGGACTCGGCAAAGGGTCGCGCGGATGTGCGTGCCGATCTCGAATCGCTCGCGAAGCTGGTGCCTGACAATGTCCCGGTTCGTCTCGCGCTGGCCCGTGCGCTCGTCGCGACGTCCGACGCCGACGGCGCGCTCCGTGAGCTCGAGTCGTTGGAGCAACTTCCGCCGTCGCTGCCGCGCGAAGCACGTCCGTCATTCGAGCAGTCCGTGGACGCCCTGCGCAAGGGGAATGTGGTCTCTGCCGCCGCCGCTCTTGCAACGTTTCAGCATTTTCTCGAAGTCACGATTCCGTTTCAGTCTGGCCTCGAAGTGCTCCGCGCGCCGCAGATCGCCGTCGCGGGCATGCCGCAACTCACGCTTCCGACAACTGAGGCGATGCGCTCGCGTCTTGCGAGCGGGAACACCGATGCGCCCGTCGTGTTCATGGATGCCACCGCACGTTTCCCCGCGATGGGCGTGAATGGCAAAGGGCCGTTCGCGCTTGCGGTTGGTGACTACGACGGCGACGGGTCCGACGACTTCCTGGTGTCGACGGGCGCCGGCCGCGCGATGCTGATGCACTGGCAAGGCGGCGAGTGGATCGATGCATCGGAGAAGGCAGGCGTGAATGTTGTTGGAGCGGCGGCCGCCGCGTTTGCCGATGTCGACGACGATGGTCGCCTCGATCTGGTCGTCGTGGATGCGGCCGGCAAAGGCTACCTCTATATGAACGACGGCAACGGCCACTTTCACGACGTTGCCGCGAAGGCCGGGCTCGCGAGTCCTGGTCGGACGTCAAAGATCATCGCCGCCGACATGGATCATGACGGCGACATGGATCTCGTGCTCGCGACGCCGACTGGAATCCGTTTCTATCGCAACAACTCCGACGGGACGTTCCTCGATGTGACGGCCGCCGCGGGACTAGGCGCGCCAAGTGGTCGCGAGGGCGTGGCGTTCGCCGATCTCGACGACGATGGCATGCTTGATCTCGTTGCGATCGGAGGCGATGGCACTGCGTTTTATCACAACACGCACGATCGCCGCTTTGAGGATCACTCCGCAGCCAGCGGGCTTGCGGCTCGTGGCAGTGTCGTCGCCGTCGCGGACTACGATAACGACGGATACCTCGATCTGTTTGCCGGCGGTGTGTTCTACCGGAACATGCACGACGGAAAGTTCTCGCGTGACGAACGCGCCGCGGCCGCGCTTGCGTCGCTTTCAACGCTGACGATTCACGACGCACTGTTTGTCGACTACGATAACGACGGGTTTCAGGATTTAGTCATCGTTGGCACACCTGCAACTGGAAATGGCGTGCGGCTGTTGCACAATGACGGGAACGGAAAATTCTCGGATCGTTCGAGCATCCTTCCACAGGTCGGCGACGCGTCGCTCGTCGCGGCAACCGATCTCGATCGCGACCGTGACATCGATCTTCTCGTAGTTGGCGCGTCGGGATTCCACGCGCTTCGGAATGACGGCGGCAACCGCAACCTGGCCATCCAGGTAAAGCTGACCGGCCTCACGACAGGCAGCGGCAAGAACAACGCGCTCGGCATTGGCGCGACGCTCGAGGT
>JBDTAE010000222.1:0-16284 GCA_039924785.1 Gemmatimonadaceae bacterium
AGGCCTTCGATCTTGATGTCCATCTGGATTGACGTGATGCCGGTGCGCGTTCCCGCGACCTTGAAGTCCATGTCGCCGAGGTGGTCTTCGGTGCCGAGGATGTCGGTGAGGATCGCGTACTTCTTGCCTTCCTTGATCAAGCCCATCGCCACACCGGCAACGGCGCTACGGATCGGAACGCCGGCGTCGAACAGGGCGAGCGAGCCGCCGCACACCGACGCCATCGACGACGAACCGTTCGATTCGAGAACGTCCGACACGATGCGAATCGTGTACGGGAACTCTTCGAATGCCGGCAACACACCCTGAAGCGCGCGCTCGGCGAGATTTCCGTGGCCGATTTCGCGGCGGGACGTGCCGCGCATGGGGCGAACTTCACCGGTGGAGAACGGTGGGAAATTGTAGTGGAGCATGAAGGACTTGTTGCCTTCCTTCGGCTCGTTCACCGACTCATAGCGCTGCGCTGAATTGGCGGTTCCGAGCGTGGCGGCGACGAGCGCCTGCGTCTGGCCGCGCGTGAAGAGAGCCGAGCCGTGGGCGCGCGGAAGCACCGTGGTGTCGATTGTGATCTGACGAACTTCGTCGGGCTTGCGGCCGTCGACGCGGAGCCCGGTCTCGAGCACCTGGGCGCGCAGTTGGTCGTACTCGACGTCGCCGAGGATCGCCTTGATGTCCTTGCCGTTATCGGGAAGCTCGGCTGCGAGCTGCTCGGCGATCGCCTTCTTGGCGGCTTCGACGGCGGCGATGCGGCCGTGCTTATCCTTCTGGTTGAGCGCGTCCTTGATCTTGCTGTTCGCGACGCCCTGCACCTTGGTGGTGATGGCTTCGTCGATCGCGGCTTTGGTCCACGGCATCTTGGCCGGGCGCTCGCTGCCCATCTGCTTGAGGAGCTCTTCCTGAATGGCGACGAGCTCCTTGATGCCCTTTTGCGCGTGGCCGAGTGCTTCGACGACCGCTTCTTCAGAGACTTCTAATGCGCCGCCTTCGACCATGTTGATCGAGTCCGCCGATCCGGCGACGACGAGCTCCATGTCGCTGTAGCTGATTTGCTCGAACGTGGGGTTGAGCACCCACTTCTCCTGCACGCGGCCGATGCGCGTTGCGGCGACCGGATTGGAGAACGGAATCCTCGACAAGTTCAACGCAGCGGATGCCGCGACGAGCGCGAGCACGTCAGGGTTGTTCTCCTGGTCGGCCGAGATCACGTAGATGAAGACCTGGACTTCGTTCTTGAAGCCCTCTGGGAACAGGGGGCGGATAGAGCGGTCGATGATACGGGCCGAGAGAATTTCGGCGTCGCTCGGACGGCCCTCGCGCTTGATGTAGCCGCCCGGAATTTTGCCGGCAGCGTACGTCTTCTCGCGGTATTCAACGAGGAGCGGGAAGAAGTCGAGGTTGCTCTCTTTGTCGCTCACGGTAACGGCGGCGAGCACCATGGTGTCGCCGAACGTAACGAGTGCGGAACCAGCGGCCTGCTTGGCCATGCGGCCGGTCTCGATGACTAGCTTTCGCCCGGCAAACGTCTTTTCAACGCGATGCATCATTGCTTTTGTGCCTTGGAGAGGCCGCTCAGCGGCCTGTTGGGATAAACAAAACGCGCGGGCGGCAACCAGTGCCCCCGCGCGCTGCTATCACTGAGTTAGTAACGAAGACCCAGATCCTGAACGATCTTTCGATATCCGTCGACGTCGATGCGCTTCATGTACTTCAGCAGCCGGCGACGGCGTCCCACCATCTTGAGAAGGCCACGGCGTCCGTGGTGATCCTTCTTGTGGGCCCGGAAATGATCGGTCAGGTAGTTGATGCGTTCGGTGAGAAGGGCAACCTGAACGCGGGACGAGCCACTGTCGGTCTCGTGGGTCTTGTACTTCGCTACGGTCGGCGCTTTGTCGAAAGCCATTGTTCTGGTATTTCCTGATGATCGCCACCAAGTCGGTGGCGTTGACGTAATTATGCTTTTCTCGGTCAGCTTTCAAACTTAACCAGACCGTAAGACGAAATAAAGGGCAGAGTTACGACCAGCCGCTCTACGCGCCGAACAGCTTCCCGACCCAGCCAAAGAGCTCCACGAACCACGCGCGCGTGTCGTTGTACATCACGACCACGAACAGCAGCGCAATCGCCGCCAGACCGACACGGAGGATGTACTCCCGCGTGCGCATCGTAAACGGGCTGCCCTTCACCGTTTCAAGAATGTTAATGAGAATCTGACCGCCGTCCAGAATCGGGATCGGCAGGAGATTGAGCACAGCGACGTTCATGCTGAGAACGAGGATCAGATAAAACACGTTCGCGGCGCCCGCTTTCCCCGCGCTGACCGCGGCCCTCGTGATCGCGATGGGTCCGCCGAGCTCCTTGACCGATCGACTGCCGGACCCGATTTCGTGGAGAATCCGGAACACCTGGCCGGCGTTGTCCTTCGCCATGCCCACGCCAAGCGTGAACGCGGTCGACAGCGGCAGTGATTGGTGCGTGCCCGGCAGCTTCACCGCCGCGCCGATCTTGCCGACGGCGTGCGTTGTCGTCCCGGCCGAATCAGGCTCGTCGACCGATTTCGGGACGACGGTAAACGTCATCGGCGCACCGCGGCGCGACACGACAAACGTCAACGGCTTGCCGGGAGACGACGAGACCCGCTCCGTCAAATCCATCCATTGCGCGATCGGCGCCCCATTCATGCTCACCACCGAATCGCCGCGTTGCAATCCCGCCTTCTCGGCCGGATCACCTGGGACGATCGAGTCGAGCACCGCCGGCACCCATGCCACGAGGTTGTTGACGATGTCTTCCGACGTGGCACCGGCTTGCAGCGAAACCGTCACGTCGCCGCGTTGGGTCTTGATGTCGACGCGACCGGTCGATTCCAAAATCTTCTTCTGCGCCTCGTTCCACGTCGCGACGGGCGAGCCGTTCACCGCGATGATCGAATCGCCCGCCTGAAGCCGGGCAAGCCCGGGCGCCGCCGCGACCGGATATGCCTTGCCGACGACCGTCGACGGCACGATGCGCTGCCCGATCGACTTGGCGATCCCTGTTCCAACGACGATCGCCAGCAGCGTGTTCATCACCACGCCGGAGATCATGATCAGCAGCCTCGCCCACAACGGCTTGCTCTCGAACCAACGATTCTCGGGCACCGGCTTGGGCCCGAACGGAATCATCGCGTTCGGATCGTAGTCGGGATCCGCGTCGTTCTTCGCGGTTGCTTCTTCCGATCCGCCCTCGAGAAACGCCGCCTCCTGATCGTGGCGCGACGCCATGCGCACGAACCCGCCCAACGGCAGCCACGCGAGCACGTACTCCGTTTCGCCACGACGGAACTTGAAAATCGCCGGGCCAAACCCGATGGAAAACCGTGGCGCGTAGACGCCCGTGGCCTTCGCCGCGAGAAAATGCCCGAGCTCGTGCACGAAGATCACGAGCCCGAACACGAGAATTGGGGCGAGGTACGCTAGCATCCGAACCGATCCGAAACGTGACGGCGGGCCTGCGAGTCCGCCTCGAGAATTGCCTCGCGGGTTTCCGACGCGAGTCCGCTCAACGCTTGCAACGCGCCGTCGATCGATTCACCGATCTGTGAAAAGCCAATACGCCCCTCGAGAAACAACGCGACCGCCGCTTCGTTCGCCGCGTTGAACACGGCCGGTGCCGCTCCGCCTTGGCGTCCCGCCGCGACGCCCAGCGCAAACGCGGGAAACTGATCGGCGCGAATTGGCTCGAACGTAAGCGGCGAGGACGCCACCGGATCGAACGGCGCGAGACCGGAATCGGCGACTCGATCGGGATGTGTCAGCGCATACAACACAGGCAGCTCCATGCTCGGCACTCCCATCTGAGCAAGGACGCTGCCGTCGACGAACTCGACGACTGAGTGCACGACGCTTTGCGGATGCACGACGACCTCGATACGGTCATATGGCAAACCGAACAGGAAGTGTGCTTCGATGACCTCGAGCGCCTTGTTCGCGAGCGTAGCGCTGTCGACGGTGATCTTGCGACCCATGCGCCACGTCGGATGGCGCAATGCGTCCTCGAGCGTAGCAACTCCGATCTGCTCCGACGTCCATTGGCGGAACGGTCCGCCCGACGCGGTAATGATCACCCGGCGCACATCGACCCCTGGACGTCCGGCGATGCACTGGAGAATTGCGCTGTGTTCGCTGTCGACCGGCACCATCTCACCGCCGCCGCTCGCGCACGCGGCGGTTACGAGCGCTCCCGCCATGACGAGCGTTTCCTTATTGGCCAGCGCGACGCGCTTGCCTGCCCCGAGTGCGGCGAGGGTCGCGTCCAGCCCCGCGGCGCCAACCACCGCATTCAACACGATATCAACGTCCGCTCGGCTCGCGGCTTCGACGAGGCATTCCGGCCCTTGTCGCCAGCCCGCGTGCGGCTGCGCGCCGTTCCGCACGATGCCGACGTAGGTGGGCTTGAACAGTGCGGCCTGCTCCTCGAGGAGCGTCGCATTGCTGAACGCCGTCAACGCCGCGACCCGAAAGCGCTCACTCTGGCGCGACAACACGCGCAACGCGGTTGTGCCGATCGATCCGGTCGATCCGAGAATCGCGACGCCGCGCGGCGCATCGTTTGGAGAATTGCTCACGGCGCCCACGTCAGCATGACGCCGAGGAGGACGAACGATATCGGAAGTACAAAGAGTAGACTGTCACAGCGATCGAGGACGCCGCCGTGACCCGGAATGAGATGCGAGCTGTCCTTCACTCCCGCTTCGCGCTTGAGCAACGACTCGACGAGATCGCCGATCTGGGCCGCGATGCTCACCAGTGCGCCGAAGGCCAACACGCCGGTGGCGGGCAACGGGCGAAAGTCGAGGTGCGCTGCGGGGTGAAGCACGGTCTTCGTATACACCAGAGCCACCAACATGGACGCGACCAGGCCGCCGATCGACCCCTCGACGGTTTTGCCGGGACTCACGGACGGAATGAGCTTGTGCCGCCCCATCGTGCGGCCGACGGCGTACGCGCCGATATCCGAGGCCCATGTCAGCAAGACGGGCAGGAGCAGCAGCAACCCGCCGGAGGGTACTTCGAACGCGCGACCAGCGAGCGTTAGTTGCGCCGGCGCGAACGCGTATTCGTGATTCCTGATCGCGTAGCCAAACGACAGCATTCCGCCGACGTACGCCGCACCGAGCAACGTGATCGCGACCGCGCTCATCGGCTTGCCGTCGACGCCTCTGCGCCAGATCGCTGCTCCGAACAGCGCGAGCACGAGGAGCGCGCCGATCGACGCGAGGCCAATGCTGGTGTCGGGATCGTAGATGCGGAGATAGCGCGCGTGGACCGCGAGCGGAATGAGGCCGGCGATGACGATGCCGGCGTCGTCGAATGGCGTTTGGCCGCCCGCTCTGGCCATTCGAAAGAACTCCCACGCCCCGAGGGCGGAAGTCACCGCGAGGAGCGCCGCCAAGGGCGCTCCTCCATACACGAGAATTGCGATCGCGATCGGGGCCGCGATCACCCCGAACGCAATTCGCTTGGTGAGCTCGCCGCTCACACTTCCATGATTTCGGCTTCCTTCGCCTTGATCATCTCGTCGATCTTCTTGATGTGATCGTCATGCAACTTCTGTAAATCCTTCTCGGCGTGCTTGACGTCGTCTTCAGACACGCCCGACAACTTCTTCAAGCCTTCGCGCGCGTGCGTTCGCGCATGCCGAATGGCAACCTTGCCGTCTTCGGCGTGCTTGTGCACGATCTTCACGAGATCCTTGCGGCGCTGCTCGTTCATCGACGGCAACGGCACGCGAATGATCTGGCCCTGCGACGACGGCTCGAGCCCGAGGCCGGCTTCGCGAATGGCTTTCTCGATCACCTTCGCCTGTCCCTTGTCGAACGGCGTGACGATCAGGGCGCGAGGATCCGGCGCGTTGACCGTGGCCACCTGGTTGAGCTGCATCTGCTGTCCGTACACTTCAACGCGAACCGAGTCGAGCATGGTGGGCGACGCCTTGCCCGAGCGGACCGACGCGAACTCGTGCTTCACGTGCGCGATGTCCTTCTCCATCACGCCGCGGCCTTCTTTCAGAATATCTGGGATTGTGCTCATCGTACGAGTGTGCCGATGCGCTCGCCGCGAAGAGCCGCGACAATCGCACCCGGTCGGTTGATGTTGAGTACGATCAGAGGAAGTGAATTTTCACGACACAGCGTGATCGCCGTTTGATCGATCACCTTGAGCTCTTCGATAATGACATCACGGAAGCTGATCTCATCGTACAGCTTTGCGTTCGAATCCTGCTTCGGATCCGCGGAATAGACTCCGTCGACGCTCGTCGCCTTGATGATGACGTTCGCCTTGATCTGAATGGCACGCAATACCGCGGCGGTGTCGGTCGAAAAGTATGGATTGCCCGTTCCCGCGGCAAAGATCACGAGGCGGCCTTTCTCCATATGGCGAATGGCGCGCCGCCGGATGTAGGGTTCCGCGAGCTCTTCCATGCGAATGGCCGTCATCACACGCGTGACCACGCCTTTTCGCTCGAGCACGTCCTGCATCGCCAGCGCGTTGATCACCGTGCCGAGCATGCCCATGTAGTCGGCGGCGACCCGATCCATGCCAGTTTTTGAAAGCAACGACCCGCGGACGATGTTGCCGCCGCCGATCACGAGCCCGACCGACGCGCCCGTCGCCATGACCGAAACGACTTCGTCGGCGAGACGACTGACGGTTTCGAAGTCGTAGCCAAAGCCCTTGCCGCCGGCGAGTGCTTCGCCGGAGAGTTTGACCAGAACGCGCGGATACTTTAGATCGGACATGTGATGGGCGAATCGATTTTCTGAGACTAGCCAAGAAGCAATGACGGTGCCGCTGCCGTTCATCTTCCATAAAGGCGATCAAACAACTGGAACGTGGGAGTGTCCGGCGTTCATCCGAACAATCGCAGTTATCAAGCTTCGCCGAGCTGATATCGAACGAACCGCCGAATCTGCACGTTCTCGCCCGTCTTCGCCGAGACTTCCTTCACGAGATCGCCGATGGTCTTCTTGGGCTCGCGGACCCACGCCTGGTGCATCAGCGCGACGTCTTTGTAGAACGCCTGCACCTTGCCCTCGACGATCTTGTCGATCATGTGTTCAGGCTTGCCTTCCGCCTTCACCTGTTCGACGAAAATGCGGCGCTCCGACTCCACCTTGTCGGCCGGAACCTGATCCTTGTCGACCGCGATCGGCGCGGCAGCTGCGATGTGTTCGGCGATCCACTTGCCGAGCTGCTGGAAATCTTCCGTGCGAGCGACGAAATCTGTTTCGCAGTTGATCTCCACCAGCACGGCGATCTTGCCGTTGTGGTGGATGTAGTTCGCGACCATGCCTTCCTTCGTCTGACGACCCGCGCGCTTTTCGGCCTTCAGGCCGCCGGACGCGCGCAGATGTTCGATCGCCTTTTCGATATCGCCGCCCGTCTCGTCGAGCGCCTTCTTGCAATCCATCATGCCCGCTCCGGTTCTCTCACGGAGTGCGGCAACGTCCTTCGCGGTGGTGGCCATGATTCGGTTCCAGCCTACAGGTTTTTTGTTTTTCGTGGAAACGCCGCCGGGCATCGTGTCCGGCGGCGTTTTGACCAAAGTTTCTTCAAAGAATACTATAACTGTGTTTACTCGGCTTCTGCCGACTCCACGCCCGCATCAGCCGACTCACCGGCATCACCGGCCTCTCCCGCCTCTCCGGCGTCGCCTTCACCCGGCGCCTTGAGGCGCGCGGCGATGGCTTCCGGCTTGGCACGACGACGACGCGGACGGCGGCGACGCTTGCGCTCTTCTTCACCGGCCGGCTCGGCCCCGCGGTCGGACGAGTACGTGTAGCTCTCGCCTTCTTCCTCTTCCGTGCGAGCCGGAGCTTCGCGACGCGCTTCGACGATCGAATCCGCAATCGCCTTCGTGATCAGCTCGACGGAACGAATCGCGTCGTCGTTGCCGGCGATCGGCACCGTGATGAGATCCGGATCCGCGTTCGTATCGACGATGGCGACGATGGGAATCTTCAACTTGTTCGCTTCGCTGACACCGATGCGCTCCTTCTTGCTGTCGACGACGAACATGAGGCCCGGCAGGCGGCCCATGTTGCGAATGCCATGCAAATACTTCGAAAGCTTCTCACGCTCGCGACGGAGCATGAGCTGCTCTTTCTTGGTGTAGTTCTCGAACTCGCCGCCTTCTTCCGTACCCGACTCGAGCTCCTTCATGCGGCGAACCTGCTTCTTCACCGTCTGGTAGTTCGTGAGGAGACCGCCGAGCCAACGCTCGGTGATGAAGAGCGCGCCGGCACGCTCGGCCTCAGCGCGGACGATGCCCGCGAGCTGCGGCTTGGTGCAGACGAAGAGGACGTTCTCGCCGCGCAAGATGACGTCGCGAGCCAGCTTCTGCGCGACCTCGATCTGGCGTAGAGTCTTCTGTAAATCAATAATGTGGATGCCATTCCGCTCGGCGAAAATGAAGCGGCGCATCTTTGGATTCCAACGACGGGTCTGGTGCCCGAAGTGGACGCCCGCCGCGAGAAGTGCCTCGAGGGTGGGCTGGGACGTTGCGGACTGCGGTTGATCTGCCATTGAAGTGCGTTTCCCTGTTTGGTTGATTGGCGTCGGCCGCCTTCATCGTCCCGACCAACTGGTTGCCCAGCACCTGGTCGGAACTCCGGCGGCCTGCGAGATGAACTGCGATCCTGCGACTACCGCTTCGAGAACTGGAAGCGCTTACGTGCCTTCGGACGACCGGGCTTCTTGCGCTCGACCGCGCGCGCATCGCGCGTGAGCAAACCGAGATCGCGAAGCTTGCGACGATGACCTTCGTCGATCTTCACGAGCGCACGGGCAACGGCGAGACGCAGCGCGCCGGCCTGACCCGTGTTACCACCACCATCGACGTTCGCCTTCACATCGTAGCGGCCCAGCGTGTCGGTCGACACGAACGGCTGCTGGATGGACGACACGTGCGACGGACGCGGGAAATAGTCGCCGAGCGTGCGCCCGTTGACGTCCCACTTGCCCGAACCGGGCTTAATGAAAACGCGGCAGACCGCTTCCTTGCGTCGGCCGATTGCGTGCGTGGTCCCTGTGTCGGCCATGAGTTATGCCTCTCCCTTGATGGTCAAAACGGTGGGCTGCTGTGCGACGTGCGGATGCTCGGCGGTTGCGTAGACGCGAAGCTTGCGGCGCAACACCTGACGTCCGAGCGCCGTCTTCGGCAGCATGCCGTAGACCGCCTTCTCGATGACACGCTCAGGATGCTTCGAGATCACAGTGGCGAATGGCGTGAAACGCTCATGGCCCATGTACCCCGTGTGATGGAAGTACAACTTCTGCTCGGCCTTTCTACCCGTGACCTTCACCTTGGACGCGTTGATGACGATGACGTTGTCACCGGTGTCCATGTGCGGAGTGTAGATGGGCTTGTGCTTGCCGCGGATGATCCGGGCGACTTCGGTCGCGAGACGGCCGAGGACCATGCCTTCGGCGTCCACGATGTACCAACGCTGCTCGATATCGCGCGGCGTGGCGGAAAACGTCTTCATTGTTTTACTAACAGAACAAGTGGGTCCCGCGCCTCACCGGTGCTGAAGGCAACCCGGGTCTCGGCAGCCATTGAAGGCATTTTTCGACAGACATACAAGCTAGACAAGGACTTAGGGCATGTCAACGCGACCTTACGTGGCTTCCCATCGCCGCTACCAGCCGCGTTGAACGCCAAGAAGGCAGACGACGTTGCGCACGTGGCAGGTTGCGGTCGCGAATGTCGCCCTCGCCGCCCCGAACAGCGCCACGCAGTCGGCGGCCGGCGCGATCATCCTCGCGACACCTGCAATGACTGCGTCGAACGGCGCGAGCGTCGTCAGCACCGATCGTTGTCGCGGCGGATCAACCGGGATCAAGCGGGATCAAGCGGGATCAAGCGGGATCAAGCGGTGGCTAACTGCTGAACGCGGACTGGAGCGGAATTCGGCGGACGGACGCGGAGACCGCGTTGAACAGAAGAAACGTCATAAGCGATTTCAGTGCAAACGAACAATTGAATTGAGCCTTTTTGAACGCGCCTGCTCGAGTCAGGCTCTTCGAACGCGGGCGCTCTCAACCCGTTGCTTTGAACGCAGTCTCCGCGTCCGTCCCGCTTGCTTCCGTTCCATTCCGCGTTCGCCCTTTGGTGCCGCACACCGAGACGACGACCGCCGGCGTCGTGCAAGCGGATCGCATACCCCTGGGCTAGAGAAGAGGGCTAGAGATAGGGCTAGAGACCTTCCGGCTTCCGACCGACTTTTCGTAAACGCTCACGGCGTGAGCGCCCCCGGGCGGCGGGCCGCCCGCGTCACTACGGTTTGACGCGCGCCGTGTCGGTTCGCTGACCTCGCACGCGAGTGCCGGAGCGAATTTCCTCGGTGGCACGCGCGGCGACGAGATCGCCATCGTGGAGATCGCCAAAGATCTCGACGCGGTCCCCTGACAGCACGTCGCCCTTTCGGACATTCACCCAGTGGGTCGTGTCGCCCTTGAGCGCGATCACGAATGGACCGTTCACCGAAGTCGCAACCGCTGCCGTCGGCACGACTAGAGTTGGGGCCGATCGCGCGACCGGCACGATCACGTCCGCGTACATCCCGGGCTCGAGACGCAACCCCTGGTTGCCGACATCGAACTCCATCGCCTCCGCCCTCAGCGCGGCGGAAACCGATCCCGACCGTCGCGCGAGCGTCGCATGAAAGGTGTCGGACGGAAATGCGCGGAGTTGGAAGGTCGCGACGCCGGTCGATGTCACCGACCCGACGTACGCCTCAGGGATGGAAACCACGAGCCGCAGCCGCGAATTGTTTTGAAGCGCGAACATTGGCGCGGCCGCGCTACCGAGGCCGACGAGCGCTCCGGGATGGACGTCGCGTTCCGTCACGATCCCGTCGAAGGGAGCGGTGACGGTGAGATACGCCGCCGTTTCCGACACGGCTTGCTGCGCCGAGTGCGCCGCGGCCGCCTGCCCTTTCGCGGCGATCAGTCGCGCGCTGTCGGCGCGCGCGGTCGCGAGGGCGCGGTCGACTTCGTCCGGCGCGATCGCGCCATCGGTTGCGGCAGCGGCTCGAATCCTCGCGAAGGTCGCACTGCTCGCCCGCTGTCTCGTTTCCGCCTCGACCAGCGATGCATCCGCGGCGTCGGCGCGCGATTGAGATTCGAGCGCCTGCGACGTCAGCTCGGGCGCATCGAGTCGCGCGAGCACGTCGCCCTTGCGAACGACCGAGCCGCGGTCGACGAGAACGTCTCGCACAAACCCGGGCACTCTGGAGTACACTCGCACCTCCTCGTACGGGCGCAGTTCGCCGGGCACCGCGATCGTTCGCCGCGCGTTTGACGTGTGCACGGCAACCACAGCCATCGTCTGCGGCACGGACGCGTCGGCGCTCGAGGCCTTCGCCTGTCCGTCCGGCGCGCCGCCGCAACCGGCCGCCGCGCACACAGCCATCAACGCGACGCGCCGGCGCGCCGGCAATATGAGGACACTCATCGAATCGCCTCCGCGGCATAAATCCCACGCGGGTCATCCGGGTCGAGCGACATCGCCCGCACGGGAACGTTGCGTTGGCTCAGCTCATACACCGCGGGCAGCAGCAGCAGCACGGTGGCAGTCGACGCGATCAAGCCACCGATCACCGCGATTCCGAGCGGCGCGGTTTGTTCTCCGCCCTCGCCAAGTCCAACGGCGAGCGGAAGCATGCCGGCTAGCATCGCGAGCGTGGTCATCAGAATGGGCCGCAGCCGTAAATCGGCCGCGCGCTCCGCCGCGCTGTGCACGTCGAGCCCCTCACCTCGCGCGGACTCCGCCGCGGTCACGAGAAGAATGGCGTTCGCCGCGGACACTCCAAGACTCATGATCATTCCCATATACGACTGAATGTTCAGCGTGGAACGAGTGAGTAAGAGAGCGATCATCGATCCGGCGACGACCGCGGGGGCGCTGAACAGCACGACGAGGCCCAGCCGGAAAGATTGGAAGGCGCCGGCGAGCAACAGAAAAATCACGAACACCGCGAGCAGGAGTCCGCCTCGCAACTCCGAGAACATCTGCTCCATCAGCTCGACCTGCCCGCGAATCCGAACCGTCACGCCGGCCGGCAATGCGCCCTGGGCAGCAATCGCCGACCGCACCGCGGCCGCGGCGCCGCCCACATCGCGGTCGTGAACGTTCGCCGTGATGGTGAGGAATCGCTGTTGATTGAGGCGATCGTATTCGCCGACGGTCGTTCCCGTCTTCAAGGTCGCCACGTCGCCGAGCATCAGACGCGAATCGCCGACGGCGCGTACAGGGATTTGTTCGACAGCACTCACGCTCGACATCGCGGCTTGCGGCACATCCACCTGAACCTGATAGGCGGTGCCCGTCTTGGTGTCGAGCCAATAATTCGGCTGCGTGAAACGGCTCGACGACGTCGCCGCCACGAGCGACTGAGTGATGTCGGAGGCAGACGAGCCAAGAATTCCCGCGCGCAGTCGATCGATCGTCACGTCGAGCGACGGATAGCGCAGGGGTTGGACGATTGCGACATCTCTGAGCGAAGGTCGATCGGCCAGTCGCCTCCGAAGCGACTCCGCGTACGAGGCGTCAGCCGCCAAATCGCGTCCGATGATCGCGACCTCGATCGGATTGTTGGCCCCCTGCGCCATCACTTGGTCGACCAAGTCCCCAGGCTCGAACGAAATGCTGAGCTCCGGCATTCGTTTGGCGAACGCCGCGCGCAGCTTCTCGCGTGTTTCTTCGAGCGAAACACGATCGCCGTCGGGCGGTTTCACAAGAAGAACCGCTTCCTGCGGGCCGCTCGTCCATAAGAAGATCGTATTGATCGGATAGCTCGACGGCTGAGAGCCGATGAACGCCGAGGTGATCGCGATGTGCGATGGGCCCACGACGTCGCGAATCAGCGCCAACGCGGCAAGTGTCTTCTGCTCCATCACCTCGACGCGCGTGCCTGGAGCGGCCCTGAGCCGAAGTTGGAATTGCCCATGATCGACACGTGGAAAGATCTCCGTGCCAACGACCCGATACCCCACGGAAATCACGAGCACGATCGCAACCACGAATGCAGTCAGTACGGCACCGCCCCGCTCACGAACACGTCCTCGCGAACGAACGAGAAACCCACGCATTCGCTGCTCATCCGCGAGCTTCCGCGCGTCGTGAGTGCGCGCGTCGCTCGGACGCGGCGGACTCATGTCGACCGCGTCGACGAACATCCAGTTTGCCATGACCGGCACGAGCGTTTGCGACAGCACGAACGACGCGGTCATTGCGAGGCCGACCGCGAGCGCGAGCGGAAAGAACATTGCCCGCGGTGTGCCGGACATGAACGCAGCCGGAGCGAACACCGCCAGCACCGCGATTAGAATCAGAAACTTTGGAACGAGGATCTCGCGGCTCGCATCGAGGATGGCGCGTCCCTTTCGCTCGCCGTTCTCGATGTGCCGCGTGATGTTCTCGACGGTAACGGTGGCCTCGTCGACCAGAATTCCGACCGCCAGCGCAAGCCCGCTCAGCGTCATCACGTTGAGGGATTGCCCCGCGAGGTCCAAGCCGATCGCGGCGGTGAGCAGCGCGACAGGAATGGTCACGACAACGATCGTCGCGCTCCGCCAGTCGCGAAGGAACAGAAACACCACGCCCCCGGTGAGAATCGTGCCGAGCAGCGCTTCGAATAACAGGCTGCGCAGCGCGTTCAGCACGTATCCAGACTGGTCGAACTCGTACGAGATATGAATGTCCGCCGGAACGGCCGCCTGCATGGACGGCAACGCCGCCCGGACTCGCTTCACGACATCCCACGTCGACGCGTCGGACCGCTTGGTCACCTCGATGTACACCGACCGGCGTCCGTTCACCAAGGCGTAACTCGTCGAAATGTCGGAGCCGTTTTCCACGGTCGCGACGTCGCCCAGCAACACCGGCGTGGCGCCTTCGACTTTCACTGGCAACCGTGTCAGTCCCGAAATGTCATCGACGACCGAATTGGTATTCGTGATGAGCGTATAGTCGCCAATGCGGACGTTGCCCGCCGGGCTGATCGCGTTTCCTTTTGCGATCGTCTGGACGATGGCGTCGGGTGTGAGACCATAGCCGCGCATCCGCTCGGGATCGACGTGCACGACGACCGTTCGTTGGCTCCCGCCGAAGGGCGGCGGGGCGGAAACGCCTTCGAGCGCCGCGAACATCGGCCGGACGCGAAACAACGCCAGATCCTGAATCTCGCCGACAGACCGCGACTCACTACGCAGCACGAGCTGCCCGACGGGCGCGCTGCCCGCGTCGTATCGCACGATGAACGGGCCGACGGTTCCCGGCGGCATGAACGCGCGGGCGCGGGTCACGTATCCGACGACCTCCGCCATGGCCTGGTTCATGTTCGTGCCGTCGTGGAACCGCAGCTTGAGGAGCGCGGCACCCTGAATCGACTTCGATTCGACTTCCTTAATGCCAGTCACGTAAAGAAAGTGGTACTCGTAGTACGAGGTGATGAAGCCTTCCATCTGCGCCGGAGACAGACCGCCGTACGGCTGCGCGACGTAGACGACCGGCGCTCCCAATCGCGGAAAGATGTCGAGCGGCATTCCGCGCAATGCGAGCAGGCCGAACGACAACGCGGCGAGCACGAACACAATCGCGGTCACCGGCCGGCGGAGGGCGTGACGAATCAACCACATTGCGCGGCGGAGTGAAGGGAAAGCCGCGACCAGCGTCGACTCATCGGACGCTCGCCAAGAACGGAGTCAGATCTCCGCGCGCGGCGCACTGATCCAACCACGCGCGCCACGCCGATAGCCGCGTGACGACCGCATCCACCTCCGCGCGCGTCAGCACAAACCGAGCTTGGGCCAGGTCCGCGAGCGTCGCCAGCCCCGCGCTGTACCGGCTGTTCATCTGATCGTATCCCGCCGTGCCCGCCGCAAGCTGGACCGGCGCCTCGCGCGCAGCGGCGAGCGCCGTCTCCAGATTGGCATCCGCCGCCGCCGCCTCGGCTCGGAGATGATCCTCTTCCGCAGCCATTTCGGCGCGATCCGCATCCGCGCGCGCGGACTCGATGCTGGTGCGCACGTGACTGAACAGTGCATCTGAAACGGGAAGCGTCATCATGACACCGAGGGCCGCGTTGGATCGGTCGAAGGAAAGTCCGCTCGACAGCGAACGATCGATCGTGCCGTCCGGCGAAATGCCGGACCCACGAGCCGAAAGCCCGGCAAGAAAACTGATGCGAGGAAACACACCTCGCGCCGTGGCCGCTTGACGCGCGTCGCTGACCGCAATCCGCGCCGCGAACGGCCGAAGCCGAGGGTGTGCAGCGACCGCGAACGCCCCTGCGCTCATGGCGTCCGGCGTCCTGGTCAGGAACCGCCTTCCGTCGAGCGGCGGCAAGTCGCCGAAGATGCCGAGGAGCTCGCCGAGTCGTCGGCCGGCGTTCGTCGCGTTTCGCTGCGCGTAAAGCAGATCGATGCGCGCGCGTGATACCTCTGCATTGGCCAAGAGGGAATCGACGCCCGGGCGCAGCCCGTTCGACGTCAGCGCGCGGACGGAACGCAGCACGGCCTCAGCGCGAGCCAGGTCCTGCCGCTGAACGGTTGCGAGCTCGCGAAACGCCAGGAGATCGAGATACGCAACCGAGACATCCGTTCGCTCGTCGAGCAACGCGACAGACTCATTGCCCTCGGCAAGCGCGAGCGAGGCGCGCGCTTCACGCCGCTCGGCGCCAACCTGTCCGAAGGTGAAGGGCGACCACGAAAGCGTCGCCGCCGCGGCGCTGCCATACGTCATCGCCCCACTGGCAGTTTTGTTCACCGGCCCGGAAATCGGCAGGAGGCTCGATTGCGGAAATAGCAGACCGGTCACGTTGTTGTCGGTCGCGCGAACGCCCTGCGCGCCAACATCCAAAGACGGTAGGAGCCGCTGATTGCTCAGCGAAACGCCGCCCGCCGCGCCGCGAACTTCGCTCTCGCGCGCACGCAGGCGTGGCGCATGTGCCTCCGCCATCGCGATCGCGCGAACAAGCGATAGTCCGGAGTCGGCCGCCGTTGACTGCGCCAACACTTTCCTGCGAGCGGGGACGAGGAAAACGCAAACGACCGCGGCCACAATCCACGTTCGGGACGGCATCACGGCGGCAATTGGATTGGAGTGTGCGCTGGCTCGCCGCTCTGCGGAGCTGACTATCCGGGCGAGATTGCTTCTAGGCTCGTAACGTGGCCGCGCGGCTTGGCGTTGTCCAATCGCTTCCGCCTGTCAAAACCTTTGTGCGTTTACCGATCGATGTGC
>JBDTAE010000223.1:0-33174 GCA_039924785.1 Gemmatimonadaceae bacterium
GGCCGGCGGCCGCACGGGTACTTGCCAAGAATCTCACCAAGAAGGATCCGGCGGCGACGGAGCGGGAGCGGTTCGAGAAGCTGACGCAACGCGAGCGCGACGTGCTCCGGTACGTGGCGCAGGGCTATTCGGCTCCTGAAATCGGGGAGAAACTATTCATCAGCCCCAAGACCGTCGACACGTACAAGCAGCGCATTCAGGAAAAGCTTGGACTCGGACATCGGTCCGACTACGTCCAATTGGCGCTCAAGCTGGGAATTTTGGCGGAGGTTTAGTCTGCTCATCGAAGCCCTCGTCGTAGGCGCCGCGGTCGCTCTACTCGTCGTACAGCAGCTGTACTTACGCGGGCGACTTCGCGAGCAGGGCAAGATCCAGCAGGAGCTGCGCGCGTCGGAGGCGAAGTTCTCCGGTATTCTGGCAATCGCCGCCGACGCGATCATCACGGTTGATGGGACGCAGCGCATCGTCCACTTCAACCGAGGTGCCGAAGAGATTTTCGGCTACAGCGCCAAGGACGCGATCGGGCGGCATCTCGCCGTGTTGCTTCCGTCCCGGTTCCGCGACGCGCACGCGGATCACCTCGAGCGGTTCGCCCAGTCCTCTTCGACCTCGAGGCGGATGGGTGAACGTCGGGAGATTTTCGGTCTTCGCGCCGACGGCACCGAGTTTCCAGCGGAAGCGTCGATTTCAAAGCTGATCGCGCCCGATGGGATCCTGTTCACGGTGGTGCTGCGGGACATCACGGCGCAGCGCAATGCGGAAGCGAACGAGAGATTCCTCTCAGAGGCGTCGACCGACCTTGGGCACACCCTGGCCGTCGACGCGACGCTACGCGCCATTGTGGACCTCCCCGTTCCGCGCCTCGGCGACGCCTGTGTCCTCGACGTCATCGAGTCGGGCAATTCGCTGCGACGGTTGGTCAGCTCCCGGCAACGGAACGAGTTGACACCGTCGTTGGCGGCGCTCGCGGAAACGCCGTTGACGTACGATTCGCCATCGCCGGTGATCGACGCGATTCGGCGCAACCGGCGGGAGCTCGTAGAAAACATCGACGAGGAATACATGGAAGCGTTCTGCGATCCGGAGACCCTTCCCGCGTGGAGAGAACTCGGCGCGCGTTCTTCGTTGATTCTTCCGCTGCATGCGTCCGGGGAAACTCTCGGCGCGCTCAGTCTGATCTCCACCGACGATCGGGGCTTCGACGCGGAACGACGGTCGGTGGCAGAGAAGTTCGCGGCGACCGCCGCGGCCGCGTTGTCCAATGCGCGATTGTACGATGCGGCGCGCAAGGCCTACCAGGCGCGCGACGACATGTTGAGCATTGTCTCACACGACCTTCGGAATCCGCTGAGCGCAATCTCGATGTGCGCGCGCGTGCTGCGCGACAACCCGCCGGCCGACGACGAGGCGCGCGCCGGCTTGCTGGCGACGATCAGCCAGTCCACCGAATGGACGCATCGGCTGATCGAAGATCTGCTGGACGTCACGACGATCGAACGGGGACACCTGTCGCTGGAGGTGCGTCCTGAAGACGCGTCGCAACTCGCGTTGCAGGCCATGCACATGTTCGACGTCGAAGCGTCCGCGGCGGGCATCGTGCTCGATGTGCGGCTTCCCACGAGTCTCCCACTCGTCGACGCGGACGGCGCGCGCGTCATCCAGGTCCTTGGCAATCTGTTGCGGAACGCGATCAAGTTCACGAGTCGAGGCGGCCACGTCGTGCTGGGGCTCGAGGCGCGCGAGGATGCGCTGCTGTTTTCCGTCAGCGATACCGGTCCGGGCATCAGCGATGAGAATCTTCGAAACGTGTTCGATCGGTACTGGCATTCGTCGCACGGAGCGCGCACGCGCGGGACCGGGCTTGGCCTGTCGATTGCGAAGGGAATCGTCGAGGCGCACGGCGGTCGGATCTGGGTGGAAAGCATCATGAACCACGGCAGCACGTTCTACTTCACGATTCCCAAAGCACCCGCCCACGGCGGCTGAGGATTGTATGGCTACCGGCAAAGGACCAGCGTTCTCCGACCTCACGCGCGACGAATCGCTCGAGCTGTTGCGGCGGCATCACACGGGCCGACTTGCGTTCGCCTTCCACGACCGCGTGGACATCGAGCCGATCTCGTATGTGTACTCCGACGGTTGGCTGTATGCACGAACGTCCTCGGGAACGAAGCTCGAGACGGTGCAGCATCATCCGTGGGTTGCGTTCGAGGTTGACGAAGTCCACGGCCGGTTCGACTGGCAGAGCGTCGTCGTCCGCGGCGCGATCTACTTTCTCGATACTTCCGCCGGCGAGCGCGAGGCGTATCACCACGCCGTCGACATTTTACGAACGGTGGACCCGACCGCGTTCACTGAAGAGGATGCGGTTCCGCACCGGACGCGAGTTTTTCGCATTCACGCCGATGAACTCACCGGCCGGCGAGCGTCAGCGGGCTGAAATTCCGCGAGTAGCCGGTCCGATCGCGATGTCGGCGCATGGGTCGGGCGCGTCGGCGGATGGGGCGATAGATTCGCTCCCATCCCCAACTCGACGCGATCACAATGCAGATTGAGTTTTCCGGCGCCACTCGCGAAGTGACTGGATCGTGCCACATCGTGCGCGCGAACGGAAAGACGATTCTCCTCGACTGTGGGCTCTTCCAGGGTCGCCGACATGATACGGGAATGAAGAATCGCCGGCTCCCGTGTCCGATCGTCGAGATCGATGCAGTCGTGCTGTCGCACGCGCATCTCGACCACGCGGGGCGGCTGCCGTTCCTTGTGAATCAGGGGTATCGAAATCCGATTCATGCGACGAAGGCGACGGCTGATCTGTGCGCGATCATGCTTGCCGACAGCGCTCGTATTCAGGCGAGCGACGTCGCGTTTCTGACGCGGCATCATCGGCCCGCCGATCCGCCCCTCTATGTGTTGCGCGATGCCGCGGGCGCCGAAGAGCTCATGCGCACGCACGACTACGACGAATGGTTCGACGTGCTTCCGGGGATTCGCGCGAGGTACACGGATGCCGGCCACATTCTGGGATCCGCATCCGTCACGATCGAGGCGACTGAAGAGGGCAGGGTATCTCGGCTCGTCTTCTCGGGAGACATTGGCCGAGCCGGACTTCCGATCATTCGCGACCCACAGCCGCCGACGGATGCGGCCGACGTGGTGATCATGGAGTCAACATACGGAAATCGTGATCACGAGAGTGTCGCGTCAGCCCGCGACCGCCTCGCCCAGGTCGTGCGTGAGACCGCGGCGCGCGGCGGCCGCGTGCTCATTCCCGCGTTCGCCGTGGGTCGGGCGCAGGAACTTGTTTATGATTTGCACATTCTTGCGCGCGACGGCGCGATTCCGCAGGTGCCGATCTTCATCGATAGTCCTCTCGCGACCGCCGCGACTGCGGTGTTCGAAGACAACACGAACATCCTCGACAGCACGGAGGCGCCCGTTCGTGAGATCGAGCATTTGTTCCGCTTCGAGCTATTGACCTATACGAACAGCGTCGAGGAATCGAAGGCGTTGAATACGCGCGTCGGGCCAATGATCATCATCGCGGGTTCGGGTATGGTGGAAGGCGGGCGCATTCTTCATCACCTTCTTACCGGTGCGTCGAACCCCCGGAACACGGTGCTGATCGTGGGATTCCAGGCGGAGAACACCCTCGGCAGACGGATCGTCGAGCGGCGGCCGGTCATTCGCGTGTTGGGTGAAGACGTCGAGTTGCGCGCGAAGGTGGAAATCATCAACGGCTACAGCGCGCACGCCGACAGAACCGAGTTGGCGAAGTGGCTGGGAGCGGTGCGGGCGAAGTCGCCGCGACTCGGGCAGGTATGCCTCGTGCACGGCGAACCCGAGGCTCAGGAGGCGCTCACTGCCGCGCTTGCGGCTCAGGCATACACGGTCATTTCGCCGGTGGCCGGCGATCGCGTCACCTGCTAGGAACGCCATTGGCGATTTCGGTACAAACATAATTTTGAATGGGGCTCTAGCTAGCAAGCCGAGCAAGCTAGGCTTGCTCGGTGCCGGCCGGCGCGTCGGCTCCCTCCAGCAGGTAGTCGATCACGTCGCGCGCGCTGTACGAGCGTCTGCCGTGGAGGAACTCAGGGAGCGCCATGAGGTCGTCGCCGCTCGTGATCAGTGGAGGCTCGACGCCGGTCGTGCGCGTCTGCCCCTGTCCAATGTTTGCGGTCAGCCCATTGCACAGGCATTGACGCGCCGCGGTGTCCGCCTCGCGTCCGCCGGACGCGACGAAGGTGCGCACCGGCTCGGCCGGACATCGGTACACTGTGCGGTGGTCGTGCGTGCGGTACGCGATGCGCAGGTAGCCAAGGTCGCAGACGCGCGCGTCTCGCGCTGCCGACGCTCGTTGGCCCGCGATCTCGACGACTTTGAATGGAAAGCCAGTCGGAGACGCCTGCGAATCGGTGAACACGCTCACAGTTCCATTCAGTGCGGCGTCGATCACGTCTTGTCGAATGCGCGGTGCCAATCCGGACTCATTCGCAAACGCGAATAGTGTCCCAACCTGAATGCCGGCGGCGCCCGCGGCGAGAGCGTCGCGCAGCCCCGTCGGCGAACCGACGCCGCCGGCGAGCCAGAATGGACGCGAAATCTCACGCATCTTCGCGAGATCAACGACATCGCGCTCGCCATACTGCGGCTCGCCTCGGTCGTTGAGCTTGAGCTCTCCTCGCGGCGGCGCATTGTGCCCGCCAGCCGTTGGACCTTCGACGACGAATCCATCGACGCGGCCATTCGCCTTTCGCGCGAGTGTCATCGCAAGGGAGGCGGCCGAGACAACGGCGACGAATCGGGGACGAGCGAGCGGCCTGTCAGGGGACGGCCAGTACGCCGCGGGATCGAGCTCGAGGTATTCCGCTTCGCCGGCAGCGAGGCCTTCGATATCGAAACGCATTTTCGCCGGTCGATGCTCCGCGAACGCGTCGAGCACGCCGGGGATTTCGCGCGGAATGCCGGCCCCCATGACTACGTAGTCCACGTCGGCGAGCATCGCGCCATACAGCGATGCGAGATTCGGCATTTGAACTTTCGTAAGCAAGTTGATCCCGACCAGCCCGCCGTGCCCCTCCTTCGCAAGCCACACTTCCGCAAAATTGGCGAGCATCGTCACCCGTTGGCGGGCGACACTCGACCGCTGTTTGTACATCGACAGCAAGTCGTACGGCTGGCCGGCGTCGCGACCGGATGGCTTGAAGTAGCGGCGAAGCACTTCGTCGGCGGCGCCGGCCACCGGGAACTGCGACAACGCCCGACGCATGTGGTCGCCTGGATCTCCGTCCTGAAGACGTCGAACCAGGACGGTGTCGAGCATGGATCCGGAAACCACACCGAGGTTTCCGGTTTGCGAGACGGCCTTCGCGAGTTGCCAACTCGAGACGCCGACGCCCATTCCGCCTTGGATGATGCGCGGGGGCACGATCTCATTCGACAGGTTCATGCGCGATCGCGGCTCCTTGAGCGTGAAAGGGTGGGGTCAGTCTTTCGAAGAGTACCGCGTTGCGTGAATGCTCAGTGTCAGGGAAACCGTCTGGCGATTGTCGGACAAACCCTCTCGACCATCACGCGGCCAGCCCTCACGGGGACACCCCATGTCCTGACGGCAGTGCATCGCAAGGCGATATAAACTCAAGCATGAGCACACCCACGCCCGCATCGGCAATCGCGCGCACGACAAACCTGGAGGACAGTCCAACGCCGGTCGGCGCGCTGCTCGCGCCGCAGTCGATCGCTGTCGTCGGTGCGTCACGACGAACCGGCACTATCGGCCATCAAATTCTCAAGAACCTCATCGCGTACGGATTCACCGGCGCTGTCTATCCGGTGAATCCCACCGCGAGTGTCGTGTGCTCCGTTCGCGCGTACAAACGCATCGCCGATCTTCCAGAGTGTCCTGACGTGGCGATCGTCGTTGTTCCACGAGAGGGCGTGATCGACGTTGCGGAGCAGTGCGGAGCTGCCGGCGTGCGGGGACTCGTCGTCATCTCCGCGGGCTTTCGTGAAGTGGGCGGAGACGGCATCGAGCGCGAGCAACGGTTGATGGAGGTCGTTCGGCGCCATGGCATGCGGATGGTCGGTCCGAACTGTATGGGAATCCTCAACGCGGATCCCGCCGTATCCATGAATGGAACGTTCGCGGATATCATGCCGCCGTTCGGACACGCGGCGTTCGTATCGCAGTCGGGCGCGCTCGGCCTCAGTGTCCTGGACCACGCTCGCGAGTACGGGCTTGGCATCTCGCAGTTCGTTTCTGTGGGAAACAAGCCCGACGTGAGCGGCAACGATCTCTTGCTCGCGTGGGAGAATGACCGGTCGGTCCAAGTCATTCTGATGTACGTTGAGAATTTTGGAAACCCGCGCAAGTTTCTCGAAATCGCGTCGAGGATCACGCCGCGCAAGCCGATAATCGTCGTGAAATCGGGGCGATCGAGAGCGGGCGCGAAAGCCGCGTCGTCGCATACGGGCGCTCTCGCCGCGAGCGACACCGCGGTCGACGCCCTGCTCGCGCAGGCAGGCGTGTTGCGCGCGTCGACGGTCGAAGAACTATTCGAGATGGCGATGGCGTTCGAGATCGGCACGCGGCCCCGGACGCGGCGCACCGCGCTGCTGACGAATGCGGGTGGTCCCGGGATCCTTGCCGCCGACGCTATGGAGGCGCACGGCTTGGAGCTCGTTGAATTGAGCCCGTCGACCGTCGAGCAGCTACGTCCACTCTTTCCGGCCGAAGCATCCATTCGAAATCCGTTGGACATGATCGCCTCGGCCACGCCGGACGGATACCGACGCGCCATGACCGCGATGCTCGCCGATCCAAACGTCGACGCGGTCGTTCCGATCTTCGTGCCGCCGTTCGGCATCAAACAGGAGGATGTCGCCGCGGCGATCGTCGGAGCCGCGTCGACCCGACCCGACAAGTCGGTTGTCGCGGTGCTGATGGGGAGAGAAGGGTTGCCCGCCGGCCGCGCCGAACCTCACGACGCGGGCATCCCGGCATATGTCTTTCCGGAGTCGGCCGCGCTCGCGTTGTCGACGCTTGCGCGACACGGCGAACGCGCGCGGGCCGGCGCGCGACGCGTGCGACCGTTAGAGAACGTGAAACGTTCGGTCGCTGCCGGCATCGTGCGAAGAGCCTCTGAGGACGGCCGCGGCATGCTGACGCACTGCGAGGCTAACGCGTTGCTCCGCGCGTACGGCGTTCCGATCGTCGAGACACGCACGGCAGCATCCGCGGAGGACGCAGCGCGGGTGGCGAGTGAGCTCGGCTTTCCGGTCGTGTTCAAGATCGATTCGCCCGACGTTGTTCATAAGACCGACATCGGCGGCGTCTGGCCCAACGTGCATACGGCCGCCGATGCACGGTTCGCGTACGACGGTCTTCTACGGCGCGTCGCGGAGCGGGCACCGGCGGCCAGGCTGAATGGCGTGTTGATTCAGCCCATGCTCCAGCGTGGACGGGAGACGATCGTCGGTATCACGCGCGATCCATCGTTCGGCCCGCTGGTGATGTTCGGCCTCGGCGGAGTGTTCGTCGAGGCACTCGGGGACGTCGTATTTCGGCTTGCGCCCGTCGACGACGAAGATGCCGCCGAGATGGTTCGAAGCGTCCGCGGCGCAAGAATGTTCGATTCGATTCGAGGCGAACCCGCGGTCGATCGCGACGCGATTGCCGATGCGATCCGCCGCGTCGCGACGCTCGCGAGCGATTGCCCCCAAATCGTCGAGCTCGACGTAAATCCCCTGCTGGCGTTCGAGCATGGCGTGATGGCGGTTGACGCTCGCGTTCGAATTGCGCTCCGCGAAAGCGGCGAGTCGTAGCGCCAGCGCTGGCGACGGCCGTACGCCGTTCCCCTACGCCTTGCGGGGCAACGCGCTGACTTTGCTCGCCTCGAAATCTGGCTACCAATTAGGTGAGCGCCGTTGCCAAATGAAGCGGCGGCGCCGGGCCGGGTTCAGAGGATGTCCATAATGTTCGCCAAACTGATTGTGCCGCTCGACAATTCGCCGCTCGCCGAGCAGGCGTTGCCGACAGCCGAAGCGTTGGCGCAACGCACTGGTGGTGAGATCGAACTGGTGTACGTGCACGAGCCGCGCGCCTTCGCGGGATACGCGGATGCGCCGTGGAACGCCGCGCGCCGATCATTAGAAGATTCTTACATCTGCGCCATGGCCGACGAGACCAGGGCCGGATCGGGCGTTCCGGTGCACGGCGGCATCGCCACTGGCCGCCCGGCCGATGCGATTTGCGCGCGAGCGAGACAGACGCGCGCGGACCTCATCGTGATGACGTCGCACGGGCGAACCGGATTGAGTCGGGCGTGGTTGGGCAGCGTCGCCGACAGTGTGATTCGGCAGGCGGCGATTCCCGTCCTTCTCCTTCGCCCACAGGCCTCGATCAGCCGCGCGAAACTTCGCCCGGCGTTCGCACGCGTTCTGGTTCCGCTCGATGGCTCGGCGGTCTCCGAGTTGATTCTGGGGCCGGCGGCCGCACTCGCCGCGGCAAACGGGGGACGACTGATCCTGCTGGAGATCGTGCGGCCCGTTCCGCTCATGGTCCCCGATGCAGCGCTCGCCTACTCGGCGATGTCGAGTGTGGCGGATCCCGAAGCGACGCAGAAAGCCATGCTTCATGCGACGAGTCACGTGCTGGCGACGGCGCGACGTCTCGCGGCAAACGGGATCACGAACGTTGAAACGCACGTCGTGGTCAACGACGCACCCGCCCAAGCGATCATCGACGCAACGCGAGTGCAGGCGGCGGATATCGTCGCGATGACCACCAGCGGCGCCGGCACCTCGCGTGTCGTCGTCGGCAGTGTTGCCGACAAGGTCATGCGTGCCGTGCAGCTTCCGCTTCTCCTGTACCGGCCGAACGCAATCGAGCTCGACGAGGCGCATTTTGGCCTGGCGACGCAAGTGTTGCAGCCGTCGATGATTTAACCGAACAAGTCTCGGCGACGGCGACGCCGACGGGCGGGTTGTCGTCTGTTTGATCCGTTCGATGAGTTGGCGCGCGATCGCCGAGTCGCGGTGCTCCGTCACCTATTTCATGTGAGTCCGCTCTGCGACGCAATCGCCGCTTCGTGGGTCGGCAGTGCGCTGGCGAGGGTCTGTTCGTCGGCGTCGGCAACCTCGTCGAGCCACTCCAACTCGTCGAGCTGACTCATCTGGCGCAGGGCTTCGAAAGTGCGGCGAACCTCCATTTCGTCGACTACAGAGATTGCGAAACCGACATGCACGACGACGTAGTCACCGAGCTGGGCCTGATCTTGCACGTGGGAAGGCAGACGTTGCGCTTGACCCCACCGAAGTCAACGACGCCCATTGCCACCCGGCGTTGTCGTACCACTCGACGATCCTTCCAGGAATTCCAAGACACATTCGACGCTCCGCGCATCAGTGCCGCCACTTCGTCACGTCACGCGCACAACTCCGGGCGGAATTCGCACGATGTACGCGAAGCTAGCGGCCGGTGGAAGGTTGCATATCGGGTATTTAGTGTTTTTTAACAGGTAGGATCAGGAGTCCGGCGTTCTGCGTAGGGGAATCGCCGTGCTCAGCCGCGTGAGGGCAGACGAATCGAAAATGTCGACCACCAGAATTGCTGATAAAAGATCAGTAAAAAACGAAGTTGACAGAAGTTCCCTGTCCACACACACTGTTGTCGTACCGCGAGGAGTGCAATTCTCTCCAGTCGGAGAGTGGCGGAAATAGGGGAATCCCTTACGCGTGAAATCTCAGCGCGGGCCCGAGGAGGAAGATTCGATATGAAAAGTATTATTCGTGCGGCACGATCCATCTTGTCAGTTGCGACCCTGGCGTTGGTCGCAACGTGCACGTCGGAGAGTATCGTATACCGCAGCGGGACCAATTTCGCCGCACCGCCATCCACGGCGGCGAGTTTTATTGGCTACTATGACAACACGAACAAGCAGACGGTCTGCGGTTCGTGCCACATTGATTACCAGACGCGATGGGCGTCGACCAAGCATGCGAGTGCATGGGCCGACCTTCAGGCGAACGCCGGTGCGGCCGGCTATTGTCAGGCCTGCCACTCCGTCGACAACCTCGGCAACGCGGTGACGGATACCGCGGTGGGGTACCGTTCAACGAAGGATGCTCGTTACCACGACGTGCAGTGCGAAAGCTGCCACGGTCCTGGCCTCACTCACGCGAGCGCGCCCAGCGCGAGCAATCGTCCCCTCGCTTCGATTCAAGCGGACACCAACGCCACGAACGGCTGCGGCGAATGTCACTCTGGGACGCACGAGCCATTCGTCAATGAATGGAAGGGGACGAACCTCGGCGGACTCTCGCATTCGATCGTTCAGCCGGGTACCGTTGGCAACACGGACCCGACGTGCGTCGGTTGCCACACCGCACAGGGCGCGCTGAGTGCCTTCGGCGTGACGGAGAACTACGTCGAAAAAGTTGCGCCCACGGCCATTACCGCCGCGAACGCGTTGCCACTTGTGTGCGCGACGTGTCATGATCCGCACGGCTCTGAAAACCCGGCTCAACTTCGCTTCTCGCTGAGCGCGGCCAACATCGATAACAATCTGTGCATTCGCTGCCACCAGCGCCGCGCAGATCCGTCGACGGTGACCACGCGCAACAGCACGCACTCACCCGAAGGCCCCACGCTCCTCGGCTTGGCTGGTTGGTTCCCCCCGGGCATGAGCACTGGCGACTCGATCATCGGCACGCACGGCACGCCGTCACGCAATCCTGAGTTGTGTGCCACCTGTCACGTCTCTCGATACGCGTCGACCGACAAAGCGAGCGGAAACTTGATCTTCCAGTCCACCGGTCACCGCTTCATCGCAGCCCCATGCGTTGATGCGAACGGAACGCCGACCGCAGGACAGCTGTGCGCAATCACCGCGAAGACGTTCCGCTCCTGCGTCTCTGGCAGCTGTCACGCGACTCAGACCGTCGCGAGAAATCTCTACATCACCGATTCGCTTCGCATCTATCAGCTCGTCGGTTCGTTGAACTCGCAGCTCACGAAGGTCGCGGCGCTCAAGCCGGCCGATTGCAAGCTCGGTGGAACGGTCTACACGTCATGCCTCGGCGGTCAGTTCAATGTGTCGCTGGCGCAGTCGCCGGGCGGGTTCGTTCACAATCCATTCCTGCTCGAACGTCTCCTCGTTGCGACGATCAACCAGGTGCAGAAGGACTACGGTGTGACCGGCGATCAGGGCGTACAGCTCAACAGCCAACTCGCGCGGCCACCGCGGATGCATGAAAGCGCCGCGGCTCAGCGATAGCCGAGGAGAGAAGGGAAGCGGTGGTTGAGCTTCAATGCGCGGGGCTGGAGGGATCGAAGCGATTCCTCCAGCCCCGTGTTCGCGTCCAATCGACCCGAGTCGCCCTATGATGATACGAGCGCTCTTTCTATTACTGATGCACCATCCAGGGTCGGACGCGCACTCCGCGAGCGTCGCGACGTTGAAGATGCCGGCACCGGTCGTATTGCAGGCGCCGGTTCAATTGGGGCAACCCACCGACTCGACGTTCAAACACTCGATTCATAAGAATCTCGAGTGCACGCAATGCCACGGCACGACGTCCACGCACGGAGAAATCAAGATCTCGGCGCCCGGTGGCTGTCTTGGCTGTCACCACAGCGCGGAGCAAAAGACGCAGTGTCTCACGTGTCACAAAGAGCAGACGCTCACGAGTTATTCGGTGCCGGTGACGTTCGCGATCAGCGCGCGTCGAGATCCGGTGGTTCGTCCGCTGTCGTTCGCGCACACACGGCATTCGTCGCTCGAGTGCACGCAATGCCACGGCGCTGACACGAAGCGCACCGTCACCACGACGTGCTCAACGTGCCATAGCAATCATCACGTGGTGACCAACGACTGCGCAGGCTGCCACGCCAACGCCAAGGTCGGCCACGACCGATCGGCGCACGCGGGGTGCGCCAAGTGTCACACGGATCCAGTCGTCAACGCCCTGCCGGCGGTGCGCAACGTGTGCATTACGTGCCATCAGGACAAGCGGAATCACTATCCGACCGGCGAGTGCGCGACATGTCACGCCCTCGATAAGAACGGCATGATGAGCGCCGGAAAGCCGGGGGCCGGAAAATGAGAAAGCTCTTTCTCTTAACCCTGGTGTTTCCGTCGCTGCTCGGCGCGCAAGGCTTGCGTATTTCCGGCGTGACGACGATGCAGCTCATTGAACTGCGGCCGTTGCTCATCGATTCGCTGTCGCAGTCGCTCGTTGCCGGCACAGGTGAGTCGCGCACGGTAAACGGCGTTCCCGCGATCTGTCCGACTGGGGGCGCATTCTGTCAGTTCGAGCGTTCCGGAAATCGCGTCAGCGCCGCGCCCATTCTGCAGGACGTGACCATCGCTGGGTGGGGCTGGGTCGAGGGCCTCAGCTTTCACGGCGACCTCCGCGCGCGCACGCAGATTGGCAACAGTGAGTCATTCGTGTATCCGCTGACCGACGATCACCTTGAGGTCGTCGACGCGTACGCGCAGCTCGATCGCGAGAACTGGCAAGGCAAGGTCGGCCGTCAGTGGACGATCGGTTCGCTCGGCGCCTATTCATATGATGGCGCGAGTGCCCAATATCGGCACGATGCCTTCACGTTCGAAGGGTTCAGCGGCCGAGCGCTCGTGGCAGGTCTCAATGAACCGTATACAACGGCACAACTCGCCGCGGTCGACAACATTCCGCCGCAGCAGAATGGCTACCTGTTCGGCGCGCGGGCGCGCTATCGGCCGGACGTGCTGTCCGCGGCGACGTTCACCTATCAGCGAATTCTTATCGCCGACCGCAGCGGACTCTATTCGGAACGGGCGTCGCTCGACGCGTCTACCCGGCGCTTCTCCGCGGTCGCCATCGACGCCGGTCTCAACTACGACATCGCGACGAACAACTGGAATGAGGCCCGACTGCGTTTCGGATCGACTGGCACCGGCTCGTTCGGTGAGTCGGTTGAATACCGTCACTCGCGGCCGTACTTCGAGCTGTGGACGATCTGGGGCGCCTTCGCGCCGGTTGGCTACGACGAGGCGCGCGCCACGGTCGACTATCACCCCGCCGGTTCAGAATTCTCTTACTCCGCCCGCGGCGCGTACCGCACGTACGCGGCAACGAACACCGGGATTTCACTGCGCACGAATGGATGGCGCGCCGGCGGCGACGCGCGCTGGCGCGGCCAGGGATCGCTCTCCGCATTCGGCTCGTACGACGTCGACATCGGCAGCGGCGCGGCGGACACCGACGTGCGCACCGGTTTGCGATGGGCGGCGGCATCCGGCCTGTCGCTTGGCGCCGATGTGATGGTGACGCAGAATATCTATGAATTCCGCGTCGGCACGGGTCGCATCTACGGCGCGTCGTTCGACTGCGCGACACAACTGCGTCCTGACGTCCGGCTCGTTGCGGATGCGGGGCTCTATCAGCACACGCTCACGAATGGCGCCGCCGGTCCGGATTGGACTCAGCGGCGTGCGTCGATGCGCGTGGAGTGGATGCTCGGGCGCGATCCCGGCGCGGGAGCGAGAGTTCCATGACGCGCCTCATGCGATTGCTCATTCTGTTCGCATTTCCGTTTGCTTTCGCAGCGGCAGTTTCGGCACAGACCACCCCGGCGAATCACGCCGCATCGGGATTTCCGCACGCCACACACGCGAAGCTGTTCCTCATGTGTTCGAGCTGTCATTCGGGAATTCCGAGCGGCGACGCGGCACTTTCGTTCCCGTCGACCGCGCTGTGCGCAGCGTGTCATGACGGAACAGTGGAAAAGCGAGTTGCCTGGACTGGCCCGGCGCGTCGCGAGGTGGGGCTGATCATCTTCTCGCATCCCGCACACTTCGCGAAAGTCAAGGACGTGGCGTGCGAGTCGTGCCATTCGCTTACCAATGAGAAAGTGTGGATGAATGTCGGGCGCGACACTCCGGAGAGGTGCGTCGCGTGCCACGCACACAGCGCGGCTGGTCACTTCGCGGACGACAACAAGTGTTCTACGTGTCACCGCACACTCGCGGCGGCCACTGCGTTGACCGACGCGCAGGTTGCGGCGCTGCCAAAGCCGCCGTCACATTTCGCTGCGGATTTCGTAAGCACGCATGGCCCGTTTGCGCGCTCGGCGAACGCGAACTGCGCCACGTGCCATGCGAAGGAAAGCTGCCAGCGCTGTCACGTCGACGGCGCGCGGGTGCCGATCATTCGGTCGCTCGCGAATGACGTGCGCGTCGCGCGACTGGAAAATGGCAAGCTGCCGTCGTATCCGGAGCCGGCCGATCACAAGGCGGTGCAGTTCGCGCTGACCCATGGCAAAGTGGCCAACGCGGACATTGCGCGGTGCGCCACTTGTCATGCACGCTCGAGCTGCGAGACGTGTCACATTGGCGACGGCGCGCGCGACATGCTTCGCAAGCTGCCGGATGCGCGCGAAGCAACGGCGCCAGGCGTTCAGCTTCGTCAGGCGACGCCGGCAACCTCCACCGGAATCACTCCGTTCGCGCTCGTATCGCTCATCCCGCCGCAGCAATCACAGAGCTCTCGTGCGCAGGATACGACGACTAAGAAGGTCAACGTGCATCCGCCGGGATTCATCCGGGTGCACCGCACGATGGCGGCGTCGGGTGAGTTGAATTGCGCGAGTTGCCACGCGCAGCGGTTCTGCTCGGATTGTCACGCCGGTGAGAAGGTCACTCGCAAGTACCATCCGAACGACTTCGTGTCCACGCATGCGCCGCAGGCCTACAGTCGCGAAACCGATTGCGCCTCGTGCCACTCGACCGAAGCGTTTTGCCGCGCATGCCATCGACAGACTGGCCTCGCGGCAAAGACAAATGCGCGCAGCACGGTCTTTCACAACGCGCAGGCGCTCTGGCTGTTGCAGCATGGTCGCGCGGCGCGCCAGGACCTTCCGAGCTGCACCACCTGTCACCAGCAGACGTACTGCATGCAGTGCCATTCGGATTTGGGCGCTCGCATCAATCCGCATGGCCCGGGATTCGACGCCGCTCGCATGGCAAGCAAGAATCCCGGAATGTGTCTCACCTGCCACTTCAAGAATCCGCTCGCGAAGTAACCGAATGCATCCACGGAGAATTCATATGACTCGCTCGTTCACACGAACCACTCAACTGGTCGCCGCCGCCGCTCTGGCCGCGGCGTGCTCGAAGCAACAGGAAGCGCCCAAGGTTCCGCTCGCCACTGCGGCGACTACCATGTCGAACGCCAACGCAGACAGCGCCAAGGCCATTCAAGCCGCCCACGCACTGATCGGTCCGGCCGCCAAGGCGGCTCTCGACAGCGGGAACAAACTGTTCCGAAAAAAGGCGTACGATGGAGCGTTGGCGCAGTACCGCGCCGCGTCCGAGCTGGCGCCGCAGCATTCGGCCCCGCTCTTCGGTATCTACATGGTCGGAAAGGCCACGAACAACAACGGCATGGCCGACAGCGCCCTCGCCGGCATTCGCGCCCGGAGCGGCTCGACAGCCTCGGTTCCGCAGCACGGGATGTCCGACAGCGCCCTAAAGAAAATGCATGACGAGATGAAGAAGAGGCCCGCTGCGGGATGATCGACAGGGGGTTAGCATTCTCTGATAGCCCTTCCTCCTATCAATGACAGAAAAATCCGCGAAATCCCCTACAGTGAAGTGCGCGCGCTGCGGTGAACAATCCACCGGCCGGTTTTGTTCCGGATGCGGCGCGCCGCTCGGCGAAGTCTCCTGCGAAGCGTGTGGCGCCAAAGCCCCACCGGGAAGCCGGTTCTGCGCCGAGTGCGGCGCGACAATCGGCGCGCGCGCGGTGGCTCACGCCCCGCGGGCGAGCGGCGGCAGAGAGAACATCGCGCTCATGATTGCCGGCGCGGCGGTCTTTACGCTCGTTGGGTTTTCGATTGGGCAGTTCCTCGCAAAACGGTCGGGTGGAGCTGCCGCGACGGAGCAGGTCGCCACAACGCCGCTCGGTCCGGCCACCGGCTCCGCGCCTGATATCTCGCAGATGTCTCCCCAGGAACGTGCCAGCCGGCTGTTCAACCGCGTGATGTCGCTCAGCGAGCAGGGCAAGATGGACAGCGCGCGTTTCTTTGCGCCTATGGCCATCCAATCATATGAAATGCTCGGCCCCGTGGACGCGCACGTGCGCTACGACATCGGAGAGATTTCCGTCGCCACCGGCGACGTGACCCGCGCAAAGGCAGAGGCGGACACCATTCTCGCCGCGAAACCGAAGCACCTCCTCGGTTTGGTCCTCGCGATTCGCGCCGCGGAGCTCACCAAAGACCAGGCCTCTGCGGAAAAATTCCGCCGACGGCTCGTGAGCGCCGAAAAGGCCGAGCGGGCGACGGGGTTAAAGGAATACGACGAGCACTCCCGCGATATCGACGAGGCGCTCAAGAAGGCCGGAGCGTCGCCGGGGTGACGGTGACCGAGGCAGCGCCGGTGGCGACCACAACGAGCGCGAACAGCCCACGTCCGAATGGTTAGGTTCCCGTTGACAGCTTCCAACACGGCTTTCCCGCACGGCGGTTACGCAATTCCGGGTTAGAGATGTCAGGCTTTCTCCGGGGCATATGGGGGAAGCCCACCTGATAGCGTCGGGTCGGCGCCCGGGATATGATCCGGGAGCGAAAGATGGACCCGTACACGTCAGGCAGAACCCGACGTTTTCCTTCGCGAAGCGACGTATAAATACCGTGCATGCAATTGCCTCGTCCGCCCAAACTCCCGTGATCGACGCTCGCGGCGTAGCACGCCGTTTTGGCGCGAGTTGGGTGTTGCGCGGGGTCACACTGCAGGCGAGCGCCGGTGAGACGGTGGGGTTGCTTGGCGTCAATGGAAGCGGCAAGAGCACGCTACTACGTATTCTGTCCACGCTGATCAAGCCGCACGCCGGGTCGGCGACCGTGTGTGGGTATGACGTCGCACGAGATCCTGAGGAAGTGCGCAGTTGCGTCGGGTACCTGGGCCACACGCCGGGGTTGTATGACGACCTCACCGCTCGCGAAAACCTGCAGTTCGCGGCGGCCATGTTCGGCACGGATGCGCGCGAGATCGACCGTATCCTCGAGCGTGTCACACTCAGTGGCGCCGCGGATCAGCGTGTGCGCGGATTTTCCTCCGGAATGCAGCGGCGCCTGGCGATCGCGCGGCTCATGCTCGTCCGTCCGAGAGTGCTGCTCCTCGACGAACCGTACAGCAACCTCGACACTGCGGGAATCGCTCTTATGAACTCGCTCATTTCAGAATGGGCGAAGTCCGGGGTGGCGTCGTTGGTCGTGCTTCACGAGCTGGCGCCGGCCGCGGGGATACTCGACCGCACCGTCACGATTGTCGAGGGGCGAATCGCGAGCGAGGAGAACCTGTCCGCAGCGCAGGCACCGTCTCTGGTGGTGATCCGATGACCGGCGGCCTGAGCCACGACTGGCGTCGCGCGCGAGCGATCGCGTGGAAGGATCTCACGTCGGAGCGCCGGTCCAAGGCTGGTTTCAACTCCGTGGTCGCTCTGGCCGTAACAATTCTAGTGATGTTCGGTTTTGCGCTCGGCCCCGATGCACAGGCGATCCGCGATGCGGCGCCGGGCGCGATTTGGCTGGCGGTGCTGTTTGCGGGCGTGCTCGCGTTCAACCGATCGTACCAGGTCGAGCTCGACGGCGGTGCGTTGGAGCAACTGATTCTCTATCCGGGATCGCGCCGCGCGATCTTTGCCGGAAAATTGCTCGCGAATTTTGCGTTCGTGTCGTTGATGCTGGTCGTCGTTGTCGCGGTCGGCGTCATACTATTCCAAGTGCACATTCCAGCCGCGTGGCCCGCGTTGCTGGGGATTCTCTTTCTTGGCGCGGTTGGCTTGGTGACGCTCGGGACCTTTTACGCGGCGATGGCGAGCCGCAGCCGGGCTCGCGAGGTGCTGTTGCCGCTGTTGTTGTTTCCGATGCTCGTCCCAGTATTGCTCGCCGCCATGGAGGCCACGAAGGGACTCCTCGGCGGCGATGCGATGGGCGATGCCGGGAATTGGGCGCGATTGCTGATCGCGTTCGATGTGGTGTTTTTCGTCGCGACGTTCCTGGCGTTTGAATCCGTCATCGAGGTATGACGTCTATGGCTCACGCAGCGCTCTCTTCGACTACGGTCACCGCGCCACGCACCAATCGTCTGGCGATGTTTGGCTGGTTCGCTTTCGTGTTTCTGGTGGCGTCGCAGATCATTGCGATCGCGATCTCGCCGCCGGACCGCGACATGGGCGATCTGCAAAAAATCCTATATGTGCACGTGCCGTCGGCGTGGATGTCGATGCTCGCGCCGTTCACGGTTCTCTATTTCTCGCTGCTGTATCTATGGAAAAAGCGAGAAGAGGACGATTTGCTCGCGGCGGCATCGGCGGAAGTGGCAACGGCGTTTTCCGGGCTTACGCTCGTGCTCGGAATGATTTGGGGAAAACCGACGTGGGGCGTTTGGTGGGCGTGGGACGCACGGATGACGTCGATGCTCGTGCAGTTCCTGATTTTGGTCGGGTACTTGTCACTTCGCGCGCTGGTCGACGAGCGGGACCGCAGAGCACAGTGGAGTGCGGCCGTGGGCATTCTTGGCGCGATTAATGTTCCGATTGTCTATATGTCGGTGCGCTGGTGGCGCACGCTTCATCAGATCCAATCGAGCCCGGCGACGGTGGACCCTGCGTATGTCATCGGGCTTCGGCTGAACGCGTTCGCATTTCTGTTCGTGATGATCTACTTCATTCGCGCTCGGTACGGGGCCGCGTTGTTGGAACGCGCGGCTGAGCACGCGCTTCAGGATGCGGCGCTCGGGACGGGAGGATCGAACCATGGAAGCTAGCAATCTGCTATTTGTCAGCGCGGCGTACGCGGTCGCGTGGGCAATGTTCATCGGCTATTTCGTGCACGTTCGCCGCGCGACGAGTCGCGCGCGCGCGCTGCTGGATAGCGTCAATTCCGGGAGTCTTCGATGAATGAGTCGAGAAGGAGGACGAAGCGACTGGTGCTCGGCGGCCTCGTGATCATCGGCAGCGTCTTTGCCTACCTGATCTATGGCGGCTTGGACAAGAACGTCGTGTTCTTTCTGACGCCGAAGGAACTGCTCGCCAAGGGCACCAAGGGCGTCGACGTGCCCGTGCGACTGGGCGGCCAGGTGAAACCGGGTTCAGTGAAGTGGAATGATCAAACGCTCGACCTCACGTTTACGGTGACCGACGGCGTGAAGGAGGTCAACGTCAAATCGCGCGGCGCGCCGCCGCAGATGTTTCGCGACGGAATGGGTGTGGTCGTCGAAGGACGCTATCTCGCCGACGGCGTGTTCGACTGCAAGAGCCTGATGGTGAAGCACTCGAACGAATATCGTCCGCCCAAACCGGGTGAAACGCCGCAAGCCATGTATAAGACTCTCATGAAGGGTGCAGGCTCGTGAACGGGATCGTGGGCCGCAGCGCGCTCCTCATCACGCTGCCGTTCATTCTCTTCGGAATTTTCGCGGTTCCGTTCGGCGTGAAGCGCAAGCGTCCGGAGTGGATCTCGATCGCGTACGGGACGGTATTCGCGAACTTCCTGCTGCTGACCGCGGCGGCGCTGGCGATGATCACGGCGCTGGTCACGCATGATTTTTCGGTCTCGTACGTCGCGCAGGTGGGGAGTCGCTCGACGCCGCTGCTCTTCACAGTCATCTCATTGTGGGGCGCGCTCGAAGGCTCGATTCTGTTCTGGGGATGGGTCCTCGCGCTGTATGCGTTCCTCGTCGTCACGATCAACAAAAATCGTCCCGGCAATCTGATTCCATACACGGCGATGACGCTGCTCTGCGTCTCGCTGTTCTTCTCGATCCTGCTCGTTGGTCCGGCGAATCCGTTCCACGTCGTGTTCCCCGTGCCGTTAGACGGTCCTGGTCCGAACCCGCTGCTGCAGAATCACTTCCTGATGGCGATTCACCCGCCGCTCCTCTATCTCGGCTACGTCGGGATGTCGGTGCCGTTCGGGTTCGCGGTCGGCGCGGTGCTCTCGGGCGAAGCGGAATCGAACGACTGGATTCGTCTCACTCGCAACTGGACGGTCGTGACGTGGGGCCTCCTCTCCGCGGCGATCATCGCGGGCATGTGGTGGTCGTACGACGTGCTTGGGTGGGGTGGCTACTGGGCGTGGGATCCCGTCGAGAATGCATCGTTCCTTCCGTGGCTCACCGCGACGGCATTCCTCCACTCCGCGATGGTGCAGGAACGACGCAGCATGCTTCGCGTGTGGAATCTCAATCTCGTCGTCGGCACGTTCGTGTTGACGATTCTTGGAACGTTCCTCACGCGCTCGGGGATCATCTCGTCGGTGCACGCGTTCACGACCGGCACGATCGGCTACTACTTCCTCACGTTCATCGCCTTGGTGCTGCTCGCGGCGTTGGTGCTGGTCGCGGGAAACTCAGATCGGTTGAAGACGAATGGCCGGCTCGATTCGGCGGCGTCGCGCGAGACGATCTTCCTGCTCAACAACTTGTTTCTCACGGCGTTTATGCTGACGGTGCTCGTCGGCACGCTGTTTCCGCTCGTCGCCGAAGCGATTCGTGGAGTGAAGGTGAGCGTGGGCGGTCCGTTCTTCAATCGCATGACGCTACCGATGATCGCCGCGTTGCTGTTCTTGATGGGCGTCGGTCCGGCGCTGCCGTGGAAGGCTGCGACGAAGGAAGAGCTCAAGGCCAAGCTCATTCCGCCTGTGATCGGCGGTGTGCTTCTGCTTGCGGTCGCGCTTGCGATGGGCGTGAAGAACCTGTACGGCTTGCTTGTATTCGCGTTCGTCGGCTATTCGGCGCAGGCGAATCTCACCGAATTCTGGATCGGCGCGCGCGCTCGCCGTGCGGCGCACGGAGAAAATTGGGCGACGGCGCTGTGGAAGTTGATCGCGAGCAACCGTCGTCGCTATGGCGGGTACGTCGCGCATTTCGGCGTGTTCTTCGTCGCGCTGGGTATCGCGGCGTCGTCATCGTTGCGCACTGAGCATGAAGCGACGCTGAAGCCGGGCGAGACCATGATGATTCGTGGAAAGACGATTCGTCTCAAGGGAATGTGGGGCCGTGAGGAGAAACAGCGGTCGGTCGTCGGCGCGACGGTGGAGCTGATGAGCGGAACCAGTGTGGCCGGCACGCTCGAGCCGCGGATGAACTTCTACCCAACGCAGGCGGAGCCCGTGCCGACGCCGGATGTCGAGAGCGGACCGTTTGGAGATCTCTACTTGAACCTCGTGGCATTCCGTCCAGACGGCAGCAACGCGACGATCAAGGCGATCTACGAACCGTTGCTCGGATGGATCTGGTTCGGCGGAGGCGTCGTCGTGCTCGGAGCATTCATCAGTGGATGGCCTTCGCGTCGTCGGCGCACGGTGGTATCATCGGTCGCGATGCCGGGACGCACTTCCGCGAGGGACGCCGCATGAATTGGAAGCGTGCATCCATCGCGGCGGTGTGCGTCATTCCCGTCGTTGGACTTTTCATATACGGCATGCATCACGATCCGCGTGACATTCCGTCGCCGATGCCCGGCAAACCGGCGCCCGCGTTCGCGCTCGAGGTATTTGCGCCCGGACAGCCGCCGTTGCAGCGCCCCATGGGCGACACGGTCCGTCTCGCCGACCTCCGCGGCGACGTCGTCGTGCTGAACTTCTGGGCATCGTGGTGTCTCTCCTGTCGCGACGAGCACGTCACGCTATCAGAAGTTGCTAAAACGTACGTCGGCAAGCCGGTGCATTTCGTCGGCTCGTTGTATCAAGACACCCCGGGCAACGGCCGCGATTGGATCGCGCAGATGGGCGGCCAGAGCTATCCGTCGGTGCAAGACCCGCACGCGCGCACGGCGATCGACTATGGACTCTACGGTGTGCCCGAGACGTTCATTATCAGCGCTGATGGTCGGATCGCGCATAAGATCACGGGGCCGGCCAGCGCCGCGCTGGTGAGCCAGGTCGTCGACTCCTTGCTAGCGTCGACGCCTCAGCCAAAGGCAGCGCCGTGACGCGCGTCGTGCGTTCAATGTGTTTCGCCGCGGCGTTGATCGCCGTCGCCACATCGTCGCGCGCGCAACGTCCCGCCGGCCCAATCAGCGACACCACGCAGATCGGTTTCTCGTCCGTGACGAAGGACTCAGCGCTCGAGGCGCGAACATCGGCCGTCGCGTCGCAATTGCGCTGTCCCATCTGCCAGGGATTGTCGATCCAGGATTCGCCGTCCGATCTGTCGCAGCAAATGCGTTCTCTCGTGCGCGATCAGCTCGCGGCGGGAAAGACGCCGGACGAAGTAAAGGCGTACTTCGTGTCCAAGTACGGCGAGTGGATTCTCCTCGCCCCAAAGCCGAGCGGGTTCAACCTGCTCGCGTATGCGTTGCCGATCGGCGTCGTCGTAATCGGCGGCCTCGGAATCTTCGTCGCGGTGCGGCGATGGACCGGACCTGCGCCAGAGCCGACACCTGGTCCCGACCCGGCCGCCCTTCCCGCCCACAATTCGCAACCACAGTAGTCACGCACGTCGGCGAGCAACGAGCGCTCGCACGAGCATTTCGCGCCGCGCCCAGGTCATTTGAACGGTCCTATTCCTTTCGCCAACGCGAGGATTCGCGCGAGCAGAGCCCGTTTGCGTTCGTTGAACGGCGGAGTGAATCCGGCGGTGGCACGGAGGCGGGCTTGTACCATCACGCCCTTCTTCTTCGAGAAACGCTCGAACCCATCGAAGCCATGGTACTGACCCATTCCGCTCGCGCCTACGCCGCCGAACGGCAAGCTGTGTTGCGCGATATGCACGAGCACGTCGTTGATCGTGACACCGCCTGACGTCGTTTCGCGAATGACCTGATCGATGCGCCGGCGATCGCCGTCGAAGTAGTACAACGCGAGTGGATGCGGACGCTCGTTCACGAAGCGAATTGCCGCATCGAGATCGTCATACGGCACGATCGGCAGCACGGGACCGAATAGCTCGTCGGTCATCGCGGCGACATCCGGTGTCGGATCGAAAATGAGCGTCGGCGGGAAGACGCGGTTCTCGACCGAGCACTCTTCGTTCGCGGGATTGATGACGACGACGCGCGCGCCTCGCTCCTGGGCGTCGCGCACGGTGGTTTGCAGCCGCGAATAATGGGCGCGGTCGATCAGACGAGTGTAATCACCATTGTCGACGAGTCTCGGATAAAACTCGGCGACGATGGTTCGCGCGAGACGCTCGACGTCGCGCTCACTCCCCTTCGGAACGAGCACGTAGTCGGGCGCGATACACGTCTGTCCGGCGTTATACAACTTGCCGATGATGATTCGCCGCAGCGCCGCTTCGAGCGAATACGACTCGTGAATGATCGCCGGCGATTTGCCGCCGAGCTCCAACGTGACGGGCGTGAGATTCTCGCTCGCCGCGCGCATGACGAGCGATCCGACCCGCGTCGAACCGGTAAAAAGCAAGTGATCGAACGGGAGTTTCGCGAATGCCGCGGAGACGCTCGCGTCGCCTTCGACTGTCGTGATGTATTCCGTCCGAAACGTGTCGGCCACCAGCTCGGCGATCGTCGCGCTGGTTCGCGGCGTCATCTCCGGCAGCTTTAGCATTGTATGATTGCCGGCGGCGATGGCGTCGACGAGGGGTCCGAAGGTGAGCATCAGTGGATAGTTCCACGCACCCATGATTCCCACGACGCCGAGCGGTTGGTACATCGTGAAAGCACGCGATGGGAGGAGCAGCCAGGTCGTGGCCGCGCGGCGTGGCTTCATCCATCCGCGCAGAGCGCGCCGCGCATGTCGAATCAGGTCGACGATGAGCACCAGCTCGAGCAAACGCGTTTCCGACGGCGGTCGCCCGCCGAAGTCGTCGGAAATTGCGGCCGCGAGGTCTCCTTCACGCGCGAGCAATGCATCGCGGAGCGCGGCGAGCGCGTTCATCCGCCGTTCGTAGCTCCGGGCCTCGGCCTTGAACGCCGCGCGCTGCCGTTGCAGGAGAGTGTTCAGCGAAACGTCGTCCATGCTCTGAAGCGATCTCCGTGTGTGCGAGGTGCTGGTCAGGAAGCGGACTGGAACACGCCCGTTCCTTCTACAGCGGCTTCGTCACCCCGTATTCATTGATTGACACCAGCGACGTTGTTTTGTCCCACCGGAGAAGCAGGCTGTTGAACGAGACGGTAGACAGCCACCAAGGGGCGGCATGGTAGTTGGAATTCAACAAACATGGCTGCCTTCGCTCCGAGGAGACGGGAGTGTCAATCGTCGCGTGAAAGTGCTCCGGGTGCTGTTGGGCGTCAAGCGCTCTCAGGGTGAGGGTCGGGCTCGCAAAAGTTCAAAGCCGCTGTGTTCGGTCGAGGCGCTCATCGCTGAGCGACGCTAGTCGGAGAAGAGGACGGCGCCGGGAAGTCCGTCGAAGAGGTCAGTGGCGCGGTCGACGTCGACATACTCCGGCGAATCCCGGACGCGCGAGTCGATCAACGCACTCTTGAGAACCGGAACGACGACCGCCGTCGGAGCGGCGCTCGGCCGCGGTCCCAAACAACCTGAATCAGATCAGGACGCGCCTTCGACGGTCGGTTTATAGACCTTGCCTGTTCCATTCAGGCACGCGACGTCGGGATTGAACCCAGAGAACATCCCGTCCGGGTTATTCGCCCACGCCCAGACGTGAAGATACCAGATCTTTAAATTCTCCTCGCGGCGAAGCGTCTGCCCCATGAGAACGGGCGCGACCGAGTCGCGGGGCCAATCCCGGAACGGCACGATGAACTCGACGCCGTTGAACCGGTAGGTGCCGTCCGCCCGCCGTTCGTACAGCAGAATTTCGGGGTGGTCGATGTCGAGCGTGGCGTCGACATAGGCGCGATTGAGGTGATGGTACCCCATCGCGCCGACGCGGCGCTGGAATGAACGGTCGAAGGAAGCCATGGCCCAACATGCCCGCGAGTGCTCAGCCGAGCGACGATTCCGGGACGGATGGTTCCGGGCCAGGGCTGTGGCGAAAGGCGGAATCGCCTGCGCGTCGACCACGATCGGCACGATATCAGAAGTGTGACGGGCAAGCCGCTCAGTGTAAGGGTTTTCCGTATCCGGGTGCGTGCAAGTCCTGACGGGTTTTCGAGAGGGAATCAAGCAACTTGCCTTATGTAAGTCTCGGGTCGTGTCGTTCAGCCTCCCTGGAATCGCCAAGGTCAAAGTCTTCCTCCTTCGGTCTGGAGATCGGTATGTCTGGTGACGTCATTCGTGTGGTTCTGGCCGACGACCATTCGGTAGTTCGTGCGGGTCTCAAATCCGTGCTCAGCGGCGCCCGGGACATCGAAGTCGTGGGAGAAGCGTCAACGGGTCGCGAAGCAGTCGAGATGGCGAAGCGCGTGTCGCCCGATGTGATCGTGATGGACCTTTCGATGCCCGAGCTCGACGGCAGCGCGGCGACCAAAGAAATCGTTGCGGCAGGGCTGCCCACGCGTGTTCTCGCGCTCACCATGCACGCCGAAGAGGACTATCTCGTCCCAGTGATGCAAGCCGGCGCGTCAGGCTATCTGCTCAAGACCGACGCCGATCGCGAACTGGTGGGCGCCATTCGCGCCGTTGCGTACGGCGACGTCTATCTGCGACCCGCCGGCAGCCGCACGCTCGCCAAACACCTCTCGAAGAAGCCGGTCCCGGTGTCCGAGCGCGACCGTTATGAAGCGCTGACGCCGCGCGAACGCGAGGTGGTGTGCCTCGTCGGCCAAGGCTACTCCGCCCCGGAAATCGGCAAACGCTTGTTGATCAGTCCGAAGACGGTTGACACATACAAGCAGCGCATCCAGGAAAAGCTCGACTTCAGTCACCGGTCGCAGTACGTGCAGTTTGCGCTGCGGCTCGGCCTGCTCGCAGAGGCGTGATTGCATTGCGGTGCGTCTCATGATCCTCGCACCGCGCGCCGCGTGATGCGCGCCGGGTGATGCGCGCGATGGTCCTGGAGGGATTGGCACCCACTGGCGAGGGTGTTCTCGCCTCTCGGATGATGCCGGCTCCCGTGCCGTGCGATGACGAGCTTCTAATTCACGTCGAGATCTGCGGTGTCTGCCGAACGGACCTTGACCTCGTCGACGGCCGCATCGTCGCGCCGTCGTACCCCGTGGTTCCGGGGCATCAGATCATCGGGCGCGTGCTCGAACGTGGGAAGAGTGCGCACGGGTTTCCGATCGGCGAGCGCGTCGGTGTTGCGTGGATTCACTCGGCCTGCGGTGTATGTCAGTGGTGCAGAACAGGGATGGAGAATCTGTGTCCAAAATTCTCGTCGACAGGGTGCGACGCGAACGGCGGATACGCGGAGCTCATGACGGTTCGCGCGAGCTATGCATATCAGATTCCCGGCAACCTCACGGACATCGAGGCCGCGCCGTTGCTGTGCGCGGGTGCGATTGGCTGGCGGTCCCTGCGACTCGCGGGAATTCAGGACGGCGACGCCCTCGGTTTGACCGGCTTCGGCGCGTCGGCGCATCTCGTGCTGCAGCTGGCGCGATACAAGTATCCTAAATCGCCAGTCTATGTCTTCGCGCGAAACGCGGACGAAAGGGGGTTCGCGCAGTCGCTCGGCGCCAGCTGGGTTGGTGATACTGGTGATACGCCGCCAACACCTGCTCGCGCAATCATCGATACGACGCCGGCGTGGAAGCCCGTTGTCGCCGCGCTGCGCGCGCTGGCGCCCGGAGGACGCCTCGTCATCAATGCGATTCGAAAGAGTCGTCGCGATCAAGCCGAATTGGGGAACCTCGACTACGCGACGGACGTGTGGATGGAACGCGAGATCAAGAGCGTCGCGAACGTGACGCGTGCGGACGTTCGCGAGTGTCTCGCCGCGGCGTCGGCGTCGGGGATCCGGCCGCGCGTCGAGGAGCTTCCGTTGGAAGATGCGAACGTCGCGCTTGCCGCCCTGCGCAACGGCGACGCCGTCCATGGCGCACGCGTGCTGAGAGTGTCCGAAGCGTCTTCGGGAAACTCCTGACTGTCGCGCCGACGTTCGCCGCCTGATCGCCCAACCGGCGCACGATTGCCGAACTGTGACTCCGGAGCGAGCTTAAAGGCTGCCGCAGTCGGCACCCCTACGCTCACAGAGCGGCATTCAACCCCGGAGAATCATCGTGCGCCTCGCGTTCCGATTTTCAGTTCCGTTCGCCATTGGCTTGGCGTGTCTCGCGGCGCCGCTGTCGGCGCAGAAGCCAGCCGGCGCTACCGGCGTCTGTAAGGACGGCAGCTTCACCACCTCGGCCACAAAGGTCGGCGCCTGCTCCGGTCACGGAGGCGTGAAGGAGTTCTACGCCGCCGCCGGAAAGAAGACCGCCGATGCGTCGAAGAAGAGCGACGCAAAGAAAGCCGACGCAAAGAAAGCCGACGCAAAGAAAGCCGAGGCGAAGCCCGCACCGGCCGTTGCTCCAGCTCCCGTCGCGACGAAGTCTGCTCCCGCAACCCAAACCGCACCGGTTGCCGGTGCGCCTGCGGCCGCGACAGCGCAGTGCAATGACGGTACGTTCTCCGAATCGAAGCATCGCAGCGGCGCGTGCTCGAGCCACAAGGGCGTCAAGCAGTGGCTGAAGACGATTCCGCCGGCGTGATTTGTCGAACCTTATCTCTCGCGGAGCAAGACAATGGGATTACTTGATGGATTGGTGGGTGGCTTCGTCGGCGGCGAGATGGCATCGGTCGTCAGCGGATTGATCGCCAAGCACGGCGGCCTGAGCGGAATCGTGCAACAGTTTCAGCAGCAGGGAATGGGCGCGACGATCGGATCGTGGGTTGGCACCGGACCGAACATGCCGATCTCGCCCGATCAGGTGCATCAGGCACTGGGCTCCGACACGATCGCGCAACTTGCCGCGAAAATCGGCATTTCTCCGCAGGACCTGTCGACCAAGCTGGCGGCGGTACTTCCGGGTGTCGTCGACAAGATGACGCCGGCTGGAGTGGTGCCTCCGGGGCAGTAGCGTCGCGGCGGCAACGCCGGAGTACAGTTGCACCATCGGAGAATGTGAGAACGCTCATTGCGACGCACACATTGCGTCGCAATGAGCGTTTGCTCGGCGATGGTCTGTCCTTCTTCGAAAGGCTCGACAGAGACGTCGCTCTGTACCTCACGGAAGTGAAGGCCTACAAGAGTGGCACCGTGGCGCTACGATACGAAGTGCGCGGCTCCCCGAAATAGCGTCTTCGCCCCAACCTCCGCAACGACGAACCCACCGAACCGATGCAACCGTTGGCACTACGAATCGAGCCCATTCCCGGTTATTCGCCCACGATCGGACGACTGGTCGGAATGTTGACCTACGCGAGATCCACCACGCTCGCCGCCGTGGACGGCCTCAAGCCTGCCGGCCTCGATCACCTTCACGATGCGGAGAGCAATTCCATCGGCGCGTTGCTCGCGCACATCGCCGCGGTTGAGCGATCGTATCAGGCTCTCACCTTTGATGGGCGACTCTTCTCACCTGAGGAGACAGCGCGTTTTGCCGCCGCAATCAAACTCGGCGCCGAGGGTCGACGTTCGTTGCGCGGATCTCCGCTCGAGCACTATGTCGAAGACCTTGCGGCGGTGCGCCGACATACGCTAGCGACCCTCGCGGCGCGCGACGATGAGTGGTTGGAACGCTCGGTGCCCCTTGCGCCGAAGCTCAACGCGCATTGGTCGTGGTTTCACGTCGCCGAGGACGAGATCAATCATCGCGGACAGATTCGGTGGCTGCGCGCGCGCCTGCCGAAATGATGACGCTCTAAGCGGTCCCGGCGTCGTGCGCGTGCGGCGCGATCAGCACCGGACACGGCGACTTGCGAAGCACACGCGACCGAATGCTTCCGAGCAGAAGGCGATCGACGAAACTCTGATCGTGTCCGCCGAGCGCGATGAAGTCGCACTGCTCGGTGTCGACCAATCCGATGATCTCGTCGACGACTTCACCGTGCACCACTGCGCACTCGACGCGCCGCTTCGTATCGCGATGCACCCGCTCGCGAATCTCATTCAACTTGTCGGTCGCGCCGGTCGTGTAAACGTCGGTGAGTGAACCCGGTGTCGACGTCTGATTCACAAGCGTCGACGCGTGCAGCAGCGTGAGCGTGCCATTCGGTCCGAGGAGCGTCGCGGCGATCCTCGCGGCATTGATGCTCGATTCCGTGAAGTCGATCGCGGCCACGCCACGCATCGGCAAGGCGCGCGTCGATTGGGGTACAGCGAGAATCGGAACCGTCGACCGGCGCGCGAGCGTGAGACTCGTCTCGGTGCCGATGAGACGATCGAGCACGCCGTGGTCGCCGATGCCGACAATCACCAGCGACGCCGGCCAGCGCGCAGCGGCGTCAAGCACGCAGTCCACCGGCCAGCCAACCATTGCGCGCAACGTCCAGTTCTTCGTACCGCGCACGAGGCCGAGTTGCCGGCGCGTACTGTCGATCACGCCGCGACGATTGTCCTCGTCGACCAAGGCCGGCGGCGCGACATGTAGTCCGGTGGACGCCACGTGTGGAAACGGAGTGGCGACACTGAGCACGTGCACGCTCGCGCTCTTGCGCCGCGCGAGCGTCACGGCGACATGAACCGCGCCAATGGAAGAACCATCCCCCGCCGACGCAACGAGAATTCTGTAGGGTTGCTTCGTGATCCGCGAGCGCCGCGGCGGCAGCTCGTCGACTATCGATGACGCTTCGCTGCTCGGCATCCGATCCTCCACATCAAGGCGTGGAAATCTTGCCCTTCACGAAAAGGCTCAGCTGGTTATCGACGCTGTGAATGCCGGGTGCGGCCGCGGCGATGCGACCGGCGGTCGCATGGTCATCCCAGTTGTGCACGTCTCCTCGCAGAACGACATGCGATCCCTCGATCGCGACGTCGACGCGCGGCGTCTCATCCGCCGTGCGAACCGGAAGCGCCGCGAGAATGCGGCGCTCGATCTCTCCCGCTGTACCGTCTTTCGTATCCATAAACCCTCTTGGCCCGGACTACTCAATGATGCCGGCACGCGTGATGCGGCGTAGTCGGGCTTCCCGGCGTTTCTCCTCCTCATCCACCCTTCCTCGTGTAGGTGATTCGATGACACGCCGGTGTCAGGGAATTCACGATCGGGGGAAGACGCACGTCAGTGCCCTCCGAAGTACCAATGCGCGCGAGACCACTCTTCGCCATTGTGATTGTCGACCGACGTCGGAGGGCTATGGCCGCACCGCTTGCGACGGGGAAACACCGGGATTTCGGCGCTCTCGCGCCAGACTGGAGGGCAGGTCTCGTCGTCGCCACCGATGGGCGCGCGCCCGCCGATGTCGCCACGGCGGCGGCGCGCGCGCTCGCGGGGGACAACGCGTTCACGTCGATGTCGATCCCTTCGCCTTTGGCGCTCTCTCAATTTGCGCCGGGCCAAGAGGCGTCCCTCGTCATCACGAGCATCGGCGAACCATGCGTGCTTCAACGTTTGCAGTGATTGGTCCGGTTGCAACGCGCGTCGTTCGCTGCGCGGCGTGCTCGGTGTTGATTGCGCCGTGGGATGCAGCGCGCGCTGGGGCCGCTCGAGTGTCCATTGGGAACTACTCATGATGACACGACTCGAGATGTATGAGCGTCTAGGCATTCCGATGCACGGCGCGGGTACAACGCCTGACAGAAGTTCCTACGCTTCACCGACGGTTGGGCGCTTCGCGGAGCGCAAGTATTCGTTGAACGGCCAGCGAGGGCCGAAACCGCATCCGAAGGAGCCTAACCATGTCAACACTGAATATGCCGACCACGCTGCCTGAGATAGGCGTTCGCGCCAGCAAAGCAGCGCCTGTCATCGTTGCGACCGACGGGCGTACACAATCGGACGGCGCGCTGGTGCTCGGTGGAATTCTCGCGGAGGCGGCGGAGTCGATTCGCGTCGTGACTGTTCTCAAAACGATGCCGATCATCCCGGACGCGCCGCTTCCAGTGAGTACGGATCTCGAAGCCGCGCGTCGCGCCGAAGTGCTGCGCGATGTGAAGGCACAGATCGCGCGGACCTGGGACGCCTCGCCCGACGTGGAGATCGAGACCGGCGATCCCGCGACGATCATTGCGAAGATCGCGCACGAAGCCGGCGCGACGATGATCGTCTCCGGGCTTGGGCGCCATCGCGTGTCGGACCGCGTGTTCGGCGACGAAACTGCGCTCAGACTGATTCGCCTTGCGGACGTTCCCGTGTTCGCCGCCGGCGCCGGATTGAATCACGCGCCACGGCGGATCGTCATCGCGATCGATTTCAGTGAGACGAGCCTGCGCGCCGCGCGGCTCGCGATCGAGCTGGCCGCTCCTGGCGCGACGATCTATCTCGCGCACGTCGCTCCGCGCGACGGCACGTCGCATGACTGGAAGGGCTGGGGCACGGCCTACAAGAACGACGCCGGCGCCGCGTTGCAGAAGGTGCGTGAGCAGCTTCGCGTGCCGTCGGACATGACGACGCAGAAGATTCTCCTGCAGGGCGATGCGGCCACTGAGCTCCTGGCGTTCGCGTCGAGTGTGAATGCGGATCTCATCGCGAGCGGCAGCCACGGTTACGGGTTCGTTGCGAGAATGCTCATTGGCAGCGTGACCACGCGCATCGTTCGCTGCGCCACGTGCAGCGTGCTCTCGGTTCCGCACGCCGCGGCCATGACACGCGCGCGCATCACGGCGGCACCGCCGGTCGCGACGCCGGTTCCCGCGAGCGACTGGTCGAAGGCCCTCGATGAATTTACGCGCCGCAACAGCGGCCGCCGCGGAACGCTCGAGGTGGACGATCCCGAAATCGGCGCGCAGGCGCAGGAGTTCGACTACCCACTCCTCGGCGCAACGTTCGATTCACACGATCAACGTGTGGAGTTGATGTTTGGCGATGACGGAGCCGCGCGACGGCACCTGTCGCGCGGGATTGGGAACGTAAAATCGATCGATATCCTCCGCGACGACGCTGGACACGATCTTGCGATCAGGATTGCTCACGGCTCGGGACAGACGCTGTTGACGTTCGCCGCTTAGGATCACGGGTCGCGCGGCGCGGTTGGCGCGCGCGCTTGGAGAAACACTGATGCGAATCCGATATGCGGCGTTGGCCCTGATCGTCACGTTCCTCGTGGCGGGCGGGGCCATCGGCGCTATTTGGGGCATGCGCGTCGCGCACATCGTCTGGATGGCCGCGACGGTGCTGATGGGTGCGCCGCTTGTGCTTCGAACACTGTGGAACATGGCGCACGGCCACTTTGCGACGGATATCGTTGCATCGATGTCGATCGTCGGCGCCGTTTGGCTCGACCAACCGCTCGCCGGTCTCGTGGTCGTGCTCATGCAAACCGGAGGCGAAGCGCTGGAGCGGTACGCGGAAGGCCGGGCGTCCGCGGCGGTTCGCGATCTTGAAGCCGCGGCGCCGCGCGTTGCGCACATCATGGAACGCGGAGCCGTACGCGATGTGGCGGCGACGACTGTGGCGATCGGTGACACCCTGCTCGTCCGCCCCGGCGACCTTGTGCCCTGTGACGGTACCATCATCGATGGCGAGTCCGAGCTGGACACGTCGTCGCTCACCGGCGAAGCAATTCCAACGCGCGCCTCCGCCGGCGTCAGCGTCATGAGCGGAATGCTGAATGGCCTCGGCTCCTTTACGATGAGCGTCAGTGCGCTCGCGGCGAAGAGTCAGTATGCGAGAATCGTCGAATTGGTGCGCACGGCACAATCGAGTAAGGCGCCGCTTCAGCGACTCGCCGATAAGTACGCCGTGTGGTTCACGCCGTTCACGATCGTGATGTGCGCGGCGGCGGTGTTGATCACGCACGACTGGGTGCGCGCGCTCGCGATTCTCGTCGTCGCCACGCCGTGTCCGTTGATTCTCGCCACCCCGGTCGCGATCATCGGCGGCATCAATCGGGCGGCGAAACGGTTCGTCATCGTCCGGAATGGAGGCGCGCTCGAGCAGTTGGCAAAGGTCGACGCGGCCGTCTTCGACAAGACCGGGACGATCACCGTCGGGCAACCGCGCGTGTCGTCGGTTCGCGTGCCCGCGGGATTCGATGAGAAAACTGTCATGGGCCTGGCCGCGGCGGTGGAACAGCACTCGAGCCATCTGCTCGCGCGGGTGTTGGTCGACAGGGTCACGGCCGATGGCAAAGCCTTGGCGACAAGCATTTCGAACGTGGAAACGCCGGGGCAGGGCGTGACCGGTGTTGTCGACGGCCGTGTGGTGCGCGTGGGCGCGCGCGCGTTCGTCGTGCCGGAG
>JBDTAE010000224.1:0-5177 GCA_039924785.1 Gemmatimonadaceae bacterium
CGTATTGCCCCTCGTCGCGCCCGAAGCCTCGGCTCACCGTCTCAATGATGACGTGCGGTCGGAATGCACGCAGCACTGTGACGACTTCCGCGAGCAGCGTGTCGCGCGGCCAATGCTTGAACGTCTCGGCGGCATTGCGCGCGTTCCCGAAATCGAACGCGCGCGTGAAGAACTGCTCGGCGCCGTCGATGCGGCGCGACGCGAGTACTTCTTGCGTGCGAATCGCGCCGAGGGGCGTGCCCGACTCGGTGCCGACGTAGTTCGCCGCCGACTCGCCACGCGTGAGCGACAGATATCCCGTTTCAACGCTTCGTCCGCGGGCGAGCCAGGCGAGCAGTTGTCCGTCGTCGTCTTCCGGTCGCACGCCCACGACGAGGGCGCGCGACGTCACGGTCAAACCACGAACCAACTCATGCAAGCGCGCGGCGCCGGACGCTTGCGCGCCGGCCGCGCGTGTCGCGACGACGAACGCCAACCCGCAAACAAGGGCGTTCGCCAGTCGCCAACGACTCATTTCTGGAGCGAGAAGGTAAAGGTCTTCGTCACAAGTTGCTTCACCGCGTGTCCGTCGACCTCGGCGGGCGTGTACTTCATCATCGGCAACGCGTTGCGCACCGAGTTGGTGAACAAATCGTGCGACGATGAGAGAATTTTCAACGTGCTCTCTTCTGGATGTCCGTTCTGGTCGACGACGAATTGCGCCGTCACGCTTCCCTCAACGTTGGCGGAGCGAAGCATGTCTGGATAGCGGGGCGCTGGGCCGTTCGGAACCTCAGCGGCCTCCTTCTCGATCTTGAACTCCTTGTATTCCTTGGTCGCCGTCGCAGCCGCGCCCGCATTGGACGATCCATCGGGGACGGCGGTGAAGACAGGCGTCAGCTTGCGCACGGTCTGCGGGTCGCCGGGCAGTCGTCCGCGAACGTTCGTGGTAGCCGGGGCGTTTGCTTCGGCGGTCTTTGTCAGTCCGAATTGAAACGGCATTTGGACGAGCTGCTTCACTTTGCGATTGCCGACTTCGGCGGGATAGAACTTCATGTCCGGCAGGCTGGCGCGCACCGTCGCAGTGAACAGCTCGTGATCAGATTTGAGAACTTTGAACGTTCCCATGTCGGCATGCCCAAGAGTATCGACGACGAACTGCGCGAGCACCACGCCCTCGACTTTCGCCGACCTGAGCAAGTCCGGATATCGCGGCCCCGCGTTCCCAGGCATTGGCGACACAGGCTTCTCGACCTGGAACTCGAAGAAGGTCTGGTTCGCGCTCACTGCGGTCGGGCCGGCCGACGATCGCGACGCCGACGAAGCCGGAGACGGTCCGGTCAGATCGTCGGACTTGAGCGCGCACGCCAGCAGCAAAGCGCCCGCCGCGATGGTCGAGCCGCCGTACACCGTCAACCGCATGAACCTGCGCGTCGTCGTTCGCATCGCAAGAATCCTCCGTTCGAGTTGAGTGGCAGGCTCCGACAGCATCGGCGCGAACATCGGCGCCGTCGCCCGTCGTTGCGCGATCGTGAGCATGAGCATTCCATAACGTTCCGGCGACGGATGCGCCCGCAGCACGCGGCGGTCGCAATCCATCTCGATGGCGAGACGCAGTCGCTTCGCTTGAATCCACAGCGCGATGTTCCATGGCATCAACGCCACCGCGACGCCCGCGGCGAACAGCAGAATCGGATCGCGGGCCGCCCGATGCTCCTCCTCGTGCCGCAACACGATCGCCCGCAGGCTCGGCTCCAACGTCATGATCCATTCCGGTAGCACCACGTCCATTGACCGAAGCCCAATCACCGCGGGGCCTACGTTGTCGGAGAGTCGCACAGGCGTACCGTCCACCGTGCTCTCGCGCCACGCGGCCCGTGTGCGGCGCAACGAGACAACGGCCTTTCCGAGGCGAGCGACGAGCAACACGCTCAATCCAATCCACAACGAAACGAGCAGTGTGTCGACGAGTGCCGCGCGATTCGTCGTCCCGTCAGCGGTGATGGTCGTTGAGGGAAGTGTGATGGCGAAGGGAAGCACCGTGACGGAATCATCGCGCCTCGGCATCAGTCGGCTGACCGCGCTGCACGCCGGCCACAGTGTGGTGAGCACGAGTGCCGCCAGCCACACGAAGCGCACCGGTCGCGCGCGCGCCGCGGCAACTCGTTCGATCGCAATCGCCGCGAGCGTGATCAATCCGCCAACCGCGGCCGAGTAGAGCATCCACGCAGCGATCATCGCTTGTCTCCTTTCTTGCCACCGGGGGTGAGCAGCGAGCGCAGACGCTTGAGGTCCGCGGCGGACAGATCTTCGTCTTCCACGAGCTGCGCGATGAGCTGTTCCGGCGATCCATGGAACAGCTTGTCCATCACGCGCGAGAGGGCGCTCTTTCGCGCGGTCTTTCGCGCGACGCGCGGCACATACCGATGGGCCTTTCCTTCGGCCGTGTGTGTGACGAAGTCCTTCGCTTCGAGGTTTCGAAGGATCGTGAGCACCGTCGTGTACGCGAGATCGGCGGGCAACTTCTCCCGCACCTCCGCGACGGTTCCAGAGCCGAGGTCCCAGAGAACCCCCATGACGTCGAGCTCGCGATCGCCCAGCGCAAAATCATCCATTGGCATCTCAGTCTACTATGTTGGTAGTAGGTATATGCGCTTCTGGACGATCTGTCAACTATGTGCGTAGTAGAACCCGGCGGAAAGCGCCGGCGTTCCTGAAACCCATGCCTGAAAAAGGGCGCCGGTCGAAACCGCCCGGGGCGCTACTCGCTCGAGCCCACCAGCGAAACGCGATAGCGCACGACGATCGGGCCGTCCTGCCCGGTGCGAGTCTCTGGATAGAGACGAATCTCCCAGGCCTCGCCGGCAGGGATACGAATTCCGCGCGTCGGAAGAACGGCCATCAGGTCGCCCTGACGCATCAACCCACCTTCAGGCATGTGGGCGAGCGCCGAATCGGCGCCGCGGCCGTAGATGGCGGGGAGCGTCGCGCGCACGAGGCTCTCGAACTTTTCAGGCTTCCGCGTGCGGACCAACGGCGAATCGAACGACACAACGATCGAGCTGTCGGTGCGGGTCGCGGTGACGCCCTCGGCGATCGGCGACTCGCCGACAGGCAGAATCGGACCGAACGGCGGCACGGTTTGCGGTCCGTTCACGCCTGACGCCCCCGCCGACGGGTTGCCTGCGGGCGCCACGTTCGCGGCGGTGTCCGTCGCGAGGGTGCCGGCCGTCGTCGAGACGACGGGTTCGGGCGTAACAATGGCTGCCGGCGCAGCTACGGCTGCCGGTGCAACTACGGCTGCCGCCGGATGACGTGCTTCGCCGCGGCCGCGCATGGCGGTTGCGCCGAGGATACCGGCCGTGATGAAAAGCCCGGCGACGATGGCAACGGCTCCACCCCGCAGCATCATCCGCTTGCGCGTTTCGCGCGCCGCCACCCGCGCCGCATGCCGACAGTGAATGCACACCGTCGTTCCTGGGCGGCGTTCATGTGTGCAAACCGGGGTGTTCTGAAGCGGGGTCAACCTCAACTGCCTCCCTCACGTGACCTCGAAGGGACGATCTGCCGCGCCCGCCGCAACGGCGGGCGCGGCAGAAACGCTACGGAGTTTTCGTCGTGTCTTTCGGATCCTTCTTCACGATCGACTTGATCTTCTTGCCGGTCGCTTTCGCCGCGTTCTTGGTCGCGCTCGCGGCCTTTTCGACGCCGTGCTTCACGCCGCCTCCGGTCTTCCGAGCCGCGGTGTCCACCTTCGGCGCGTCACGCTTGACCTCGGCCTTCGTACCAGATCCCGCCTTCTTGACGGTCGCGCCCACGTTGTGCGCAACCTTCTCCGTCTTCTGCTTGACGGTCGTGTCCTTCTTTTCCTGAGCGTGAAGCGGAGCAGCCACGAATCCAGCCGCGATCAACGCGCCAAGCAAAAAGCGAATTTTCATAGTGATTTTCGAATGAGGCCCCATGTCGCGGGCTCGCTGCGGTTGGCCACGTCGCAGCGCTTGCTTCTGTCGCAGCTGGTTGCAAAGTCCAAGTGCAAGAGACGCGCGCAATTCAGCCGGCTGAGACTGGTTATAGTCGTTAAGATGCAACTATCCGCAATCCGTCCCGAATTAGCAGCGAAAAATGACTACCGACGCCGGCCAAAATCACCCCACGCCCTCAGACAGCGCCTTCCTCGCGCTCGGCCTGGAGCCGGAACTCGTCGCTGCCGTCGCCGCGCTGGGATACGAGGAGCCGACCGATATCCAGCGGGAAGCCATCCCGCTACTCATTGCCGGGAACGACGTGCTCGGCCAAGCCGCTACGGGAACCGGCAAGACCGCCGCATTCGCGCTTCCGCTCCTGCATCAAATCGGACCATCGGACGACGACAACCGCGTAGTTCGAGGCCTCATCCTCGTTCCGACCCGCGAGCTCGCGATGCAGGTTGCCGAGGCGGTGCATAAGTACGGACGACAGTTGGGCGTGCGTGTGCTGCCGATCTACGGCGGACAAGCCATGCAGCAGCAGCTCCGTGCGCTCAAGCGCGGCGTGGACGTCGTGGTCGCAACGCCGGGCCGCGCCCTCGACCACATTCGTCGCCGCACGCTCGCGCTCGACCACGTGAAGATGGTCGTGCTCGACGAAGCGGATGAAATGCTCGACATGGGCTTCGCCGACGATCTCGAGGCGATTCTCGGTGCAGTGCCGGAATCGCGACAGACCGCACTTTTTTCGGCGACGATGCCGGGACCGATTCGCGCCATCGCCAACCGGCATCTCCGCACGCCGAAGCTTGTCACGATCGCGCGCGAACAAACGGCCCCGGGCGAAACACCGCGGCTCCGCGAAGTCGCGTTCGTCGTGCAGCGCCGGCACAAGGTTGCCGCGCTCGCCCGCGTGCTCGACATGGAAGCGCCGACGTCGGTCATCGTCTTCTGTCGCACACGCACCGAAGTCGACGAGCTTACCGAGACGCTCGGCGGACGCGGCTATCGCGCTGAAGCGTTGCACGGCGGCTTGTCGCAGGAGCAGCGCGATCGCGTGATGCGCCGTTTTCGCGACGGCGCGTCGGAAGTGCTCGTCGCGACGTATGTCGCGGCCCGAGGGCTCGACATCGAACACGTCTCGCACGTCGTCAACTTCGACGTGCCGTCGTCGCCGGATGCGTATGTGCATCGGGTCGGCCGCACCGGTCGTGCTGGACGCGAAGGCGTCGC
>JBDTAE010000225.1:0-14318 GCA_039924785.1 Gemmatimonadaceae bacterium
CCCGCCGTCGCCCACCGAGTTATTCATCCCGCCGCTGCCGATGCCGGATAAAGTCCGGGGCTTTCATCTCGTCGCCGAATACGATGTAGATGAAACGGGGAAGGTGGTGGACTTCAAGTTTTCTCCGACGCCGGACGGCGGCTACAATCGTCGCCTCGACAATGTGCTGAAGAATTTCAAGTTCCGTCCGGGCACGAAGCCCGACGGCACTCCGATTCGCATGAAGGCGCAGATCATCTACGATTTCTAAGGGCATCGGTCATTCGCCATTAGCTATCGCCGTTTTTCATCGTTTGGCGCCTAGCCAATTGCGCCGGGCAATCGTATCATTACGCGATCCTTCGTAAGTGCAGGGCCCATGATGAAATACATGGGCTTTTTTTCTGCCTCCGGCCGCCGATCTCCGGACAACCGCATTCCTGCCTCCAGGACGTCAAACCGATGAATCTGATGGAGAACGCCTTCCGTCGCATCCTTCCCATCGCGCTCGCATTCGTGACGATGTTCGTCGCCAGTCCGATCCATGGATCGCCGTTGCGCGCGCAACCCTCGACACATTCAGCCGTCGCCGGAGCCATCGCCGCTGCGACGCCGCAACAGCAGGCCGCAGGCGAGGCGAGCCTCGTCATCCCCGATTTGAATTCTGTGTCGTTCTTCGGAATTCCCGGCGGAAAGTTGTTGATGGGCGGTATCGTCGTCTGCATCCTCGGTCTGGTCTTTGGCTTGGTGATCTCCACCAAACTCAAAAACATGGCGGTGCACTCGTCGATGCTCGGGGTCTCGGAGCTCATCTACGAGACGTGCAAGACGTACCTGGTGACGCAGGGGAAGTTCATTATTCTGCTGGAAGTGTTCATCGGAACGGTGATCGCCCTGTATTTCGGCGTCCTGCAGCACTTCTCCGCCGAGAAGGTGATCATCATTCTTTTATTCAGCCTGATCGGCATCGCCGGGAGCTACGGCGTGGCCTGGTTCGGCATTCGCGTCAACACATACGCGAACTCGCGGACCGCGTTTGCCGCGCTGCGCGGCAAGCCGTACCCGTGCTACGCGATACCGCTGAGCGCCGGCATGAGCATCGGCATGCTGCTGATATCGGTCGAGCTGGTGCTGATGCTCATCATCCTGCTGTTCATTCCCGGTGACTACGCCGGCGCGTGTTTCATCGGCTTCGCGATCGGCGAATCGCTCGGTGCGTCCGTCCTCCGCATCGCGGGCGGCATCTTCACCAAGATCGCCGACATCGGCGCCGACTTGATGAAGATCGTCTTCAACGTCAAGGAAGACGACGCGCGCAATCCTGGCGTGATCGCGGACTGCACGGGCGACAACGCCGGTGACTCGGTTGGTCCGAGCGCCGATGGTTTCGAGACCTATGGCGTGACGGGCGTCGCGCTGATCACCTTCATCGTGCTCGCGGTGCGCGAGCCGCGCGTGCAGGTCCAGCTCCTCGTCTGGATCTTCGCCATGCGCATCATGATGATCGTCGCGAGCGGCGCGTCGTACCTGATCAACGGGGCGATCGCCAAGGCGCGCTACGCGACCGTCGACAAGATGAACTTCGAGGCGCCGCTCACGGTGCTCGTCTGGCTGACGTCGATCGTGTCGGTCGTGGCGACGTACATCGTGTCGTACCTGATGATTCCGGACCTTGGCGGCGACCCGTCGCTCTGGTGGAAGCTCTCGAGCGTGATCACCTGCGGCACCCTCGCCGGTGCGATCATTCCAGAACTGGTAAAGGTCTTTACGTCGACCGAATCGCGGCATGTGAAGGAAGTGGTGACGTCGTCGCGCGAGGGCGGACCGTCGCTCAACATCCTCTCGGGTCTCGTGGCGGGCAACTTCAGCGCCTTCTGGGTGGGGATCACGATCATGGGTCTCATGACCGTGGCCTACCTGATCAGCAACATGGGCATGTCGTCGCTGATGGTCGCGCCGGCGGTGTTCGCGTTCGGCCTCGTGGCGTTCGGCTTTCTCGGCATGGGTCCGGTGACGATCGCGGTCGACTCGTACGGACCGGTGACGGACAACGCGCAGTCGGTGTTCGAGCTCTCGACGATCGAGCAGATGCCCGAAGCCGTGGCAGAGATCAAGTCGAAGTACGGGTTCGCGGTGAACTTCGACAAGGCGAAGCACTTTCTCGAGGAGAACGACGGCGCCGGCAACACGTTCAAGGCGACGGCAAAGCCCGTGCTCATCGGCACAGCCGTCGTCGGCGCGACGACGATGATTTTCTCAATCATCGTCAGCCTGACGGACAAGCTCACCGTCAATCTGGACAAGCTGTCGATCCTCTACGCGCCCTTCCTGCTTGGCCTGCTCACCGGCGGCGCCATTATCTACTGGTTCACTGGTGCGTCGATTCAGGCCGTGACCACGGGTGCCTACCGCGCCGTGGAGTTCATCAAGGCAAACATGAACCTCGAGAGCACCGCCGCCGCCTCGATGGCAGACAGTAAGAAGGTCGTCGAGATCTGCACGAAGTACGCGCAGAAGGGCATGCTCAACATCTTCTTCACGGTGTTCTTCGCCACGCTCGCATTCGCGTTCGTCGAGCCGTTCTTCTTCATCGGCTACCTCATCTCGATCGCGCTGTTCGGTCTTTACCAGGCCATCTTCATGGCCAATGCCGGCGGCGCCTGGGACAACGCGAAGAAGATCGTCGAAGTCGAGTTGAAGCAGAAAGGCACGCCGCTGCACGCGGCAACAGTCGTTGGCGACACGGTTGGCGATCCATTCAAGGACACGTCGTCGGTCGCGCTCAACCCGATCATCAAGTTCACGACGTTGTTTGGGTTGCTCGCCGTGGAGCTTGCGGTGTCGCTGAATGACAGCCAGGGACCGGGCCTCGGCCATGCACTCGCCGCGGTCTTCTTGGTAATCGCGATGTTCTTCGTGTACCGCTCGTTCTACGGCATGCGAATCGAATCGCAATAATTGGTGTTTGACCGGGTGGTCGGCTTGCCGGCCACCCGTCTCCGTTTTAACCAGCCTCTCGTCAAACATGTCCTCTCTGTTCTCCCGCAAGCCGATCGGCGTGCTGCTGGCCGAGGGTGAAGGCTTGAATGTCATGAAGCGGTCGCTCGGCGCGGGCGACCTGGTCATGCTCGCGATCGGTGCGGTCATCGGCGCGGGCATCTTCGGCTCCATCGGCTCCGCTGCCGCGGGCCAGATCGGTCCCAACGGTGAAATCATTCGCGTTGGCGCGGGACCGGCGCTCGTGCTCTCGTTCCTGCTCCTCGGCGCGGCATGCGGCCTGGCGGGTCTGTGCTACGCCGAGTTGGCGTCGATGATTCCGCAGGCTGGGAGCGCGTATGCGTATTCGTACGCGACGCTCGGCGAGTTGGTGGCGTGGATCATCGGCTGGGATTTGATCCTCGAGTACGCCGTCGGCAACGTGGCGGTCGCGATCTCATGGGGGGACTATTTCAAATCTCTCGTCGGCGATTGGATACCGATGCCGGACTGGATCACGACGGGCTATCGCACCGCGTTGTTGAGCTCAGATCCAAAGATTCATGGTCTGCTTCAGACCGCGCCGCACATCGCCGGTATTCCGATTTTGATCAACATCCCTGCGTTCGCGATCGTCATGTTGATCACGCTGCTGTTGCTGCGTGGCGCGCGTGATAGCGCGCGTGCGAACAACGTCATGGTCGCCATCAAGCTGATCGTCCTGGCGATCTTCATCGTGATGGGCGCGCAGCACATCAACACCGCGAACTATCATCCGTTCGCGCCGAACGGTTTCAAAGGTGTGCATCAAGGCGCGGCGATCGTGTTCTTTGCTTACATCGGCTTCGACGCAATCTCCACGGCGGCGGAAGAGACGAAGAACCCGCAGCGCAACTTGCCGATCGGCATTCTCGGCGGGCTCGCGATCTGTACGGTGATCTACATCGTGATCGGTGCGGTGCTTACCGGCATGGTCCCGTCGCAGGAACTGGGCAAGACGGCGGATCCGCTCGCGTACGCGCTCAAGGCCACTGGCATGAACGGCATCGCCAAGATCGTCGCGCTCGGCGCCGTGTTTTCGATGGCGGCCGTGCTGCTCGTGTTCCAGTATGGCCAGCCGCGTATTTTTTACGCGATGGCGCGCGACGGCTTGCTTCCAAAGTGGGCGGCCAAGCTGAGTGCGAAGACGAAGGTTCCGTACGCGACGACGTTGTTCACCGGCGTGTTCGTCGCCTCGTGGTCCTTGATCGGCGACGCCGGCGAAACCTACGACCTGACGAACATCGGGACGCTGTTCGCATTCGCGCTCGTATGCATTGGCGTCATCGTTCTGCGACATACGGATCCCGAGCGCAAACGGCCGTTCCGCGTGCCGTTCGTGCATCCGGTGGGTATCGTCGGTGCGGCGCTGTGCGTGTACGTCATGGCTGGGCTTCCGGGCCTCACGTGGGCTCGATTTGGCATCTGGCTGTTGATCGGCCTCATACTGTACTTCGCATACGGATTCAAAAACTCGACGTTACGGCGCGGGGTGGGTCCGGTGGTGGCTGAATAGCATCATTGCTTCGCATCGTATGGAGACGAGAAGCCGCGGAATTTCGCTGATTTGAAAAGCGACCATCGCGGACAAGGCGTGGATGACAATTTTATTTTCTTTGGTTTCTTTCTTTCTTTCGCTCTTTCGGTTTTCCGCGAGTCTCCGCGGATTCAGCGGATTCCGTGGCAAAGACGAGACTGACCATAGATTTCGACGATCTGTCGACTGCGACCTGCAGCGCTGTTCAAATTTGCCGCGGAATCCACGGAGCTCGCGGAACACCACGGAAACTTCGTGGGGCACCCGCAAGAACGACGAAGTGATTTTCCTGTTGTATCCGCGCCATTCCCCCGATGTCCGCGAAATCCGCGGCTAAACTCTCGAGTCTATGAGCGCAACGCAGACCACCACCGCCGAGATGCCGCCGAGCGCGCCGAAGACCGGTCTGCGCCGCGTGTCGTTGTCGCAGTGGATCGTCGTCTCGATGGTCGTCGGCATTCTCGTCGGCTATCTGTTTCCGGAATCCACGCGCGACGCGCATCACGGCTGGGCCGCGACCGACTTGAACGTTCTGTCATCCGTGTTTCTGCGGATGATCAAGTCGCTGATCGTGCCGCTGTTGTTCTCGACCCTTGTCGTCGGCATCGCGGGGCACGGGGATGACATGAAGCGCGTGGGCCGGCTGGCGTTTCGTTCGATCCTGTATTTCGAGATCGTTACTACGCTCGCGCTGGTGATCGGTCTCCTTGCCGTCAACCTCGTGAAGCCCGGTGTCGGCGTCGACCTCGGCGGCGCGTCGGCGAAAGAGGGAACCGAGTTTGCGACGACGCATACGTCGCTGACCGGCGTGATCGAACACACCGTTCCGACGAGCTTCTTCGACGCGGCCGCGCGGAACGAAGTGCTCCAGATTGTCTTCTTCGCGATCATCTTTTCCGTCGCGCTCTCCAAAGTGCAGGGGCCCGGTAAGAAGTTCATGCTCACGGCGTGCGAGAGCTTGTCGGAAGTGATGTTCAAATTTGTGAATGTCGTGATGGCTTACGCGCCGATCGGAATCGGCGCGGCAATCGCGGTCACCGTATCGAAGGGCGGGCTCGGCATTCTTCGCAATCTTGGCATTCTCGTCGGCACGCTGTACGGCGCGTTGATCGTGTTCGTGCTGTGTGTCTTCGTGCCGATCGCGCTGATCTTCCGAGTGCCGCTGAAACGATTCGCGAGCGCGGTGCGCGAGCCGTGGCTGATCGCGTTCACAACGGCGTCGTCGGAAGCGGCGTTCCCGCTCGCGATGGAGCGAATGGAACAGCTCGGCGTGCCGCGTCGTATCGTGGCATTCGTGTTGCCAACCGGTTATTCGTTCAATCTTGACGGCAGCACGCTGTATCTGGCGTTGGCGTCGGTGTTCGTCGCGCAGGCGGCGCACATCGACATGCCGATTTCGACGCAGCTCGTCATGATGCTCACGCTGATGCTGACGAGTAAGGGCGTGGCGGCGGTGCCGCGGGCCTCGTTGGTCATCCTTTCGGGCGCTCTTGCCCAGTTTGGCTTGCCTTTGCAGGGCGTGGCAGTCATTCTCGGAGTAGATGCATTGATGGACATGGCCCGCACTTCACTTAACGTGGTCGGAAACTGCCTGGCGACCGTGGTGATGGCGCGATGGGAAGGTGATTTCGGGAAGCCCAGTTTGTCGACACCGGTTGCAGATTTGATGGCAGGTGATGCGCTTCGTGTGCCGCTCGTGACAACTCCGGAGGGTTGATTCCATGACGATTTCATTCAAGGTCAACGGCAAACCGGCGTCGGTCGACGTTCCGGGCGACATGCCTCTCCTGTGGGTGCTGCGCGACACGCTCGATCTCAAGGGCACGAAGTTCGGCTGCGGCATCTCGCAGTGTGGCGCGTGCACCGTTCATATCAACGGCACCGCGGTGAAGTCCTGCCAACGAAAGGTGTCGACGGTTGATGGCGCCGATGTCACGACGATCGAAGGGCTTTCCGCCGAGGGCAATCATCCGCTTCAACGCGCGTGGGAAGAGGTCGACGTGCCGCAATGCGGCTACTGCCAGGCAGGCCAGATCATGACGGCGGCCGCGTTGCTCGCCAAGAATCCGAAGCCGACCGACCACGACATCGACAACGCGATGAATGGCAATTTGTGTCGCTGCGCCACGTACCTGCGTATCCGGCAAGCGATCCACCGCGCGGCCGACCTGCCGACAGCCGCGATGGGTGCACGCCAGGGCGATTCAAACTAAGGAGACGCGACCATGACTATCGAAACTACCGGGCGCGTCGATCGCCGATCGTTCCTGCGCGCAACGGCGCTTGCGGGCGGCGGCATCATGTTCGGAACGTATCTGCGCGCGTTTGACGCGGTCGAGGCATATGCCGCGACGCCGCCGATCGGCGAGTTCACGCCGAACGCATTCATCAGAATGACGCCCGATGGGCTCGTGACGATCGTCGCGAAGAATCCGGAGATCGGGCAGGGCGTCAAGACGATGCTTCCCATGCTCATCGCCGACGAGCTCGACGTCGACTGGAAGAACGTGCGAATCGAACAAGCGATGTTCGATTCGACGAAGTTCCAGGGGCAGAGTGCGGGCGGCAGTACGGCAACGCCAAGCAACTGGTTGCCGATGCGTCGAGTCGGTGCGGCAGCGCGCACGATGCTTGTGACCGCCGCGGCGGGAACGTGGAGCGTGCCGGCAAGTGAGTGCACGACGGCGTCAGGCGTCGTTACGCACACGGGCAGCGGCCGGAAACTCACGTATGTGCAGTTGCTCGACAAAGCGGCGACCGTCCCCGCCCCGGATCTCGCGGCGGTAACGCTCAAGGATCCGAAAGACTTCACGATCATCGGCAAGAGCAAAGTCGGTGTCGACGTCCATGACATCGTGCGCGGCAAGCCGATGTTCGGGATCGACGTGAGCCTGCCGGGCATGCTGTACGCGTCGTTCGTGAAGTGTCCCGTGTACGCAGGCAAGGTCGTCAGCGCGAACACCGACGAGATCAAATCGCTGCCCGGCGTGAAGCACGCGTTCACGATCGACGGCGGCGCGCAGGGCGGTCTGATGGGACTAATGCCCGGCGTCGCAATCGTTGGCGACAACTGGTGGTTGATTCAGGAAGCGCGCAAGAAACTCAAGGTCGTGTGGGACGAAGGCGCAACGGCGTCACAGAGCAGCGCGGGATTCGCGGCGAAAGCAGCCGAGTTGGCGAAGGGCACGCCGACGAAGAATGTTCGCAAGGACGGCGACGTCGACTCGGCACTTAAAGGCGCGGCGAAGACGGTCGAAGCCTCGTACTACTATCCGTTCATCGCGCACGCGCCGCTCGAACCGCAGAACACCACCGCGGTCTTCAACGACGGGAAACTTGAGATTTGGTCGCCGACGCAGCAGCCCGGAGGCGGGCGCAACCTCGTCGCGAGCACGCTTGGTCTTCAGCAAACTGATATTACAATTCACATGACGCGCACGGGAGGCGGCTTCGGCCGTCGCCTGAGCAACGACTACATGGTCGAAGCCGCGGCCGTCGCCAAGGGCGTGCCGGGCGTTCCGGTCAAGCTGCTTTGGACGCGCGAGGACGACACGACCCACGACCCGTATCGCTGCGCGGGCTTTCACAACTTCAAGGGCGGCGTCGACGCGTCGGGCAAGCTCGTCGCATGGTCCAACCACTTCGTGACCTTTGACGGGGCATCGAGCGCCTCGATGGGCGCCACCGAATTTCCGGCGCGCTTCGTTTCCAACTACTCGCTCGACACGTCCGGCATTCCGCTCGGCGTGCCGACTGGTCCCCTTCGCGCGCCGGGCAGCAACGGCATCGCGTTCGCGGTGCAGTCGTTCATCGACGAGCTCGCACATGCGGCGGGGAAGGATCCGTTGCAATTCCGTCTCGACATGCTGTCCAACACGCCCATTCAGGACCCGCCGCCACCCAACGCGGCGAATGGCGGTCGCGGCGGCGTCCCTGGCGGTGGCTTCGATCCAAACCGCGTAAAGGGCGTGCTCGAGGCGGTCGCCGACAAGTCACAGTGGGGCAAGGTCACGCTGCCGAAGGGCACTGGCCGCGGCATCGCATTCCACTTCTCACATCGCGGCTACTTCGCCGAGGTGGTGCAGGCGACCGTCAGCAAGGACGGCGACGTGAAGGTCGACAAGGTGTGGGTGGTCGGCGACATCGGCAGCCAGATCATCAACCCGCTCAACGCCGAGAATCAAGCACAGGGCGCGGTGCTCGACGGAATCGCCGAGGCGATGGCGCAGGAAATCACCTTCGTGGGCGGGAAGGCGCGGGAGACGAACTTCAATACATTCCCGCTCCTTCGCCTCAAGGACGCGCCGCCCGTCGACGTGAGTTTCAAGATCACTGAATTTGCGCCGACTGGACTTGGGGAGCCGGCATTGCCGCCGGTCGTGCCGGCGCTGTGTAGCGCGATCTTCGAGGCGACCGGAAAACGCGTGCGGTCACTGCCGTTGTCCAAGACGGACTTGAGCTGGTCGTAGGCACGCTCGTGGTTCGCCGAAGATCGAATTCACATAGTCGTAATGGTTCGACAACGGGCGCCTCACGAGGCGCCCGTATTGTTAGCGGCACGCTCGTCGTTGGACACTGTGCAACTGGGGCAACGTCGCGCGTCTCCACATTCGCGGGACAATCGCTCTCCCGGTACGTCATCCATCTTTCGTTTAAGGATGCCAGCATGCTTAATCGCCTGGTCCAGGCAGTTCCGATCCTGTTTCTCGTGGGGTGCGGAAACGGTAGGCCGAGTCGGGAAGTAGTCGAGGGTCTGATTCTGCGTCGTGAGGCGAAGCAGGAGTTTCTGCCTGTGAGCCTCTCGAGCGAGCCAGCCGCGGCACCGGCCGTCGCCGCAGCGCCGGCTGGCGGCTCGATTCCCAGGCTCGCGTCCGGGTTCGCCGTTCAGCAACTGATTCGAACTGCGGACCTTCAGGTTCAGGTCGACTCAGTTCCGCGCGCGGTGCGACTGGCCGACAGCATCGTGATCGGCCTCGGCGGTATGTCCGGAGACGCGCATCAATTCGTCGGGCTGCGTGACGCGCGCACCGCGCAGTTCACGCTTCGTGTTCCAAGCGGCCGGCTGTCCGACGCACTCGCCGCCATCCGAAAACTTGGCGACGTGAAGGAGGAGTCGATGAACGTGCAGGATATTTCGCGCGAGTACGCCGATCTGGAAACGCGACTCGCCGTAAAAGAGCAAACGCTGGAGCGCCTCCGGGCGCTGCTCGGCAATCGAACCGCGAAGTTGTCGGACGTGCTCGACGTCGAGCGGGAACTCGCTCGCACCGTGACCGAGCTCGAACAAATGAAAGGCGAGAAGCGCTTCGACGATCAACAGGTAGCGATGTCGGTAGTGACGGTGCGATTGTTCGATCACCACGCTGGGCGTGGTCCGACGATCGCTTCGTCGCTGACGGCGGCGATCGATCAAGCGGTCGACGTATTCGAATCGTCGGTTGGGATGCTCGTCTACTTCGTGACGTTCCTCATCCCGTGGCTGGCTCTGATAACGCTGTTTTGGATACTCGGGTGGCGCGTGCATCGCGCACGCCAACGCTCCTTCCAAACCGTAGCGTCGTAGCTCGACCGACCACGTTCAGGCGGCGTTCTCGGTGTCTTGAACGGTGACGCGGGCGTCGCGACCAAGGCCGACGGGGCGGAAGTGGCGCGAGGTCGCCCTCAGCGTCAGCAATGGGTTCCCGTTTTGCGCCGCAAACCAGCGAGAGCCTGCAACCCGAACCGGAGCTCGTCCCGGCGATCCGCTTGCACGATGCCGGCGGTTGTCGTCTCGGTGGGCGGCACCAAGGGGCGAACGCGGAATGGAACGGAATGAGCGGACAGGCGCGGAGACTGCGTTCAAAGCAATACCGTTCGAAGCAACGGCGTTCGAATCGACTGCATTCGAGCAGGCGCGTTCAAAAAGGCCCATTCAATTGTTCTTTTTGTACTGAAATCGCTTATGGCGGTTCCCCTGTTGAACGCAGTCTCCGCGTCCGTCCGCCCAATTCCGCTCCAGTCCGCGTTCAGCAGTTGATCACCGCTTGACCCCGCATGATCTGTCGGGATAACGATCGGTGCTGACGAGACGACGCTCACCCCGTTCGACGCAATCCTGGCAGGTTTCGCGAGGATCATCGCAATGCCGACCGTTTTGCGGCTATGTAGCTCGCCCGAATCAGGGCTGGCAGCCGTTCGAACGCATAGCGAAGCATCGTCCGCGGCATGACGGCGGCGTGCGCATCGAAAAACCTCAGCAGTGCGGGCTCCATCGCGCTTTCCGACCGCGAGCAGCACCCAACCGGTGGCTTTGTGCGTCAGGTCGTGCGAGTCGGCCAGCAAGAATTCGCGAGCGTTAGAGAGTTATCAAGATCGCCGTTTCTGATGAACGCAAACGTCGAGATGATCGCGATGCGCCGCTCCCACAGAGCCCTCGAACGAACGAGCTTGTGCAGCGGCGCGCGACCGGGAGACGAGAGGCCTCCTTCAGCGGGACAAGGCGCCGGCGTGCCTCGGAGAGTGTTGGCTTTGGCATTCATGAACGCTACTGCAAAACGAAAGGAGCCGCGCATGCGAGGTCCTTTCGTTCGATCGAAGGGGCGACGGTCTACTGCCGACGCTTACCGGCTCCGGAGGGGCGTCGGTCGACGCCCCTCGACGTTCACCGCACGCAGGAGAGGCGCATCGTCTCTACGACCAAAAAAGGTTTCGTACGGATCGACATTGGGCCAGCGTATGGAATCAGTCGACGAAGGCTTACGAAGATTTACGCCCGAGCCGATCGAGGCGAAATACGATGTTCGTCAATGACCTATGGCACCATGACTTCGCCCACGAGGCGAAGGGCGGCACGCACCGCACCGCGCGCGGGAATCACTTTGTCGGAAAGAATGGTCGCGCCAGGCACGGCGGACTTGAGGCGATGCTCGAGCCGCTTTCGCAGCATCGATCCGCGCTTGAGCATGCCGCCGGACAAGGCGACGGCGACGGCAGCGCGCTCATCCCCGAAAAGCTCACGCGCCAACGACCGCGCATGTAGTACGAGTTCTTCCACAGCGAGGCTGACGACCGCATTCGCCCGAAGATCGCCACTCTCGGCGACGCTCAATACGACCGGCGCGAGCGTCGCCAAGTGACCCGGGGTAGAACCCGCGGCCCATTCGATGAGGTCGGCTGTCTCATTCACGCCGGCGGCAGTGAGGATCGCGCCGGTGAGCGCGGTCTCCGGTTCGCGACCGTCGCTGGCTGCCGTGACGACCGACAACGCCTTGCGGCCTATCCAGGCGCCGCTGCCTTCGTCGCCGCACACCGGTCCCCACCCACCGCACCTCGCCGTCGAGCCCGTTGGCCCTCGGCCAAACCCGACCGATCCGGTGCCGCTGAGGATGAGAATCCCGGGACCGTCACCGAACGCGTCGTCGAGCGCGATGCTGAAATCGGAATGCACGACGACGTCGGTCGCAATCTCTTTCGCGGTGAGCGCCTGCCACAGCGCCTGTCGCTCGGTCTCACGCCCAGCGCCTGCGACCCCGACCGCGATCGCTCGCGGTGTCACGTGCGTCATCTCGCACGAGGCGAGCGCGTCGCGCACGATTTCCGCAATCACATTTGCCGATGCGTCGATTTCACCTGGACGCGCCGCGCTGCCGGGGCCAACCGTCTCCGCGATCTTCCGTCCGGTTTCATCCGCAACAATGGCGTGCGTCTTCGAGCCGCCGCCGTCAATTCCAAGAACGATGAAAGTCATATCGAGTCCGCTCGCGCCGCGTCGGCCGCTGTCTGGCCGTGCGTCAACGATGAGAGAATTCCAACAGTGAGAGTGATGGCGGTGCCGATCAATACGAACCACGGGTAGGCAATCGTCGCGACCGGCGCGAGCGTCGGTGCCAAGGACGGCAGCGCTGCGCTCAACTGCTTTGCGAACACGATCACGCTCATACTCGCGATGCCGACGGACATGCCGATGATCGCGTCGCGCTGGCGCGCCCGCCGCCAGAAGATAGCCAAAAAGAAGCCGCCGAGCAGGCCGCCGTACGTGAACGACGCGATCGAGAGCGCAACAACGACGACCGGCGTTTTCGCATTCTGCGGAAAGAGCAGCGCGCCGCCTGTCAGGACGATGCCCCAACCGAGTGCGAACCAGCGGCCGGCGCGCAGGGTGCGCGCGTCGTCCGCCGATCGCTTCGTGAGCGGCAGATAGATGTCGAGCGTCGCCGCTGCTGCCAGCGAATTGATCGCGCCGGAGTGCGTGCTCATCGTTGCGGCCAGGATGGCGGCGAGCAGCAGGCCCACCAATCCGTGCGGCATCTGGTCGACGATGAACGTCGGAAAAATCGCGTCCGGAATGGGAAACGCTTTGCCGCCGTAGAACGCCCAGAGGCCAACGCCGAGCATGAGGAAGATCGTGAACTGGATGATTACCGCCACGCCACTACCGATGACCGCGGCCTGTGCACCCTTCAGCGATTTTGCCGAGAGCAGTCGTTGCACGATGAGCTGATCCGCGCCGTGCGATGCCATACTCAGAAATGCGCCCCCGATGATGCCCGCGAACATCGTGTTCGGGCGATCGAACCCCGTGTACCAACTGATCACGTGGAGTTTTCCCGCGGCCCTCGCGGCGGGAATGATCGCACTCCAGCCACCGTTCACGAGGTGGCCGGCGACGATGATCGCCGACAATCCGCCGACGAGATAGACCGACGCCTGCACGATCTCCGTCCAGACCACCGCGCGCATTCCGCCGCGAATCGTGTACAGCACCGTGAGCGTTCCAAGCACGAGCACTGCGACCGGCATGACCGCTCGCTGCGGCAGCAGCGGTCCGATAATCAGCGCGACGGGAACCGCCGTGGCAAACACGCGCACGGAATCCGCCATGCCGCGCGTCGCCATGAATACGATCGACGTGAAGCGGCGCGTCGCGACGCCGAAGCGCGTTTCAAGCAACGCGTACGCGGTGACGAGATTACCGTGGTAATACCGTGGCAGCAGCGTGTACGCGAGCGCGATTCGCCCGACGAGGTATCCGGCCGCGATCTCGAGAAATCCGAGGTCGCCTCCCGAGACGTACGCCAATCCAGGAATGCTGATGAACGTCAGCGCGCTCGTTTCGCTCGCGACGATCGAAAACATCACCGCCCACCAGGGAATTTCGCGGTCGGCGACAAAATAGTCTTTTGAGTCCTTCTGTTTTCGTCCGACCCACACGCCGAGCGCCGTGATGCCGGCGAGATACGCGACGATGACGGCGACGTCGAGCCAGTTCAGTCCGCGCACTTACTCGACCACGTAGGCTTCCATCGCAAAATATTCGGCGAGGCCGAGACGGTCGAGCGCCGCCGCGGTGCCCTTGTTGCGCGCCTCGACACGTTGCCAGAACTCTCGTTCATCGTAGCCGCCGGGGAAGGGAGCAGAATCTTTTTGGGATTGATGTTTGAAGATCGCCTGAATCTTGCGCCTCAACTCCTCTTGCGACAGCGGCACGAGCCAAGTCGCTTCATGAATCGGCCACTCCTGCCACGCACCTCGGTAGAGCCAGACTTCAGGGCGACTGTATTCCGTTTCCGTGCCGAGCTCCTCGAGCGCGAGGTCGATCGCCTCTTTGCACATGCGGTGGGTCCCGTGCGGATCGGACAGATCGCCTGCGACATAGATGAATTCGGGCTCGATCTCCTCGAGCAACGCGCGCACGATCGCGATGTCCGCCGGACCGATCGGATCCTTCCGAACCTTGCCCGTCTGATAGAACGGAAGGTTCAGGAATCGCGCGGCGTGCCGCGGAAGTCCCACCGTCTCGATGCCGCTC
>JBDTAE010000226.1:0-2898 GCA_039924785.1 Gemmatimonadaceae bacterium
GACGACTCAACCGGAAAGTGGGCGAAGACGAATCCCTTTCTCGGCGCGCTTCAGGCGAGTGTGACTGCTAACGGAGAGTCCGCTGGTGCGCCTCCGGCCGCTCGCGCGCCCGAGCGCATGCAGCCGACGCTCACGTGGCTCGCCGCGCACGGCCACATCTTGCTCGGCTGCGATTTGGCGACGCGCGGCATGGCTTCGATCTTCGCGAAAAAAGCGAAGCTCGACCAGCGCGTGGTGTACGAAGAGTTGAAAGCGAATCTGGTGCCCGGCGCAATCCTTCAACCGACCGGTGTGTACGCGGCCCATCGCGCGCAGGAAGCCGGCTGCACCTACATCCGGTCGACCTGAGGGGTCGATCAGGAATCTTTAACAGCCAACCGCGGGCCGGTGGCGAGCCCGCGGTTGGTCCGCCACGGCGCCGTCATTCGTCTCGCAGTGCAACGACCGGATCAACGCGTGTTGCGCGCAAGGCCGGCATCAGCGTCGCCAAGAGGGCGATGCCGCCGAGCAGACCAGACACGGTGACGAACGTCGCTGGGTCGGTGGCGCCGACGCCGAACAACTCGCTCGACAGGAAGCGCGTAAGCGCGAATGCCGCGACGAGACCAATGCCAACGCCCACCGCGGCCAGAATCATCCCCTGCCGCACGACGAGCCCAAGGACGCGCGATCGCGCCGCGCCGAGCGCCATTCGAATTCCGAGCTCGCGAGTGCGCTGCGTGACAGAGTAGCTCATCACACCGTAGATGCCGATCGACGCCAACAAGAGCGCGATTGTCGAAAACACGCCGAGCAGAATCATCGAAAGCTTGCGCTGTCCGACCGAGGATTCGACGAGTTTATCCATCGTATTCACCGTCGAGATCGGAAGATCGCGATCGATGGAATGCACAGCGTCGCGCACGGCCGGTAGCACGGCCGTTGGACTACCAGTCGTGCGCAGGGCGACGGTGAGGAATCGCACACCTCGCTGGCTCGCGGGGAAGTAGTACTGAATGCGCGGCTCGGCATCGAGTCCTTCGTGCGCCGCGTGCCCCACGACGCCGACGATGGTGATCCACGTTGAATCGGTCTTGCCGGGAGCGGCACCAAACGTGATGCGTCGTCCGATCGGGTCTTCAGTCGCGAAATACTTTTTCGCGAATTGCTCATCGATGATCGTGACCGGAGTTGCGCCGATGCGATCCTGATCGGTGAACAGTCGTCCCTTCTTCAGCGGGATCTTGAGCGCGTCGAAGAAGCGCGGGGAAACGACGCGAATGTCGCCCCACGGTCCGTTCTGTCCCTTCGCAACGGCAAGCCGCTCGATCGAAAAGCTCGCCGTCGACCATCCGCCTCCGAACGGAATCACCGACGTGAGGCCGGCCGCCGAAACACCCGGCAATGTGTTGAGTCGCCGCATGAGTTGCTCGACGAACAGGACCTCCGACGTATCCGTTTTATACTTTGCCGCGGGCAGTGCGAGGTTGAAGGTCAGCACGTTGTGCGGATCGAAACCGGGATCGACGTTCTCTAACCGACCAACGCTCTTGATGAGCAGTCCGGCGCCGACCAACAACGTCAACGAGAGCGCGACCTCCGCAACCACGAGCCCCCGGCGCACATTGCGGCCGGCGAAGTCCGCCGCCCCGCTGCGGGTGCCGTCCTTTAGCGTTTCCTGAAGATTCGTTCGTGACGTTTGGATCGCCGGTGCGAGTCCGAACAACAACCCCGTCAGCAGCGACACCGCGAGCGTAAACAGCATGACGTTCAGGTCGATGCCGACCTCCGACGCACGCGGCAGGTTTGGGTTGAGCGCCACCAACGATTTCACGCTCCATTGCGCAAGCATCAACCCCAGCACGCCGCCAGCGATTGAGAGCATCACGCTTTCCGTCAGCAACTGCCGAACAAGAGAGGCTCGATCGGCGCCGAGTGCGGCGCGAATCGCGATCTCCTTGATGCGAACCGCAGCGCGCGCCAACAGAAGATTTGCGACGTTCGCGCAGGCGATCAGCAATACAAACCCGACCGCACCGAGCAGCACCAAAAGCGCCGGTCTCACGCGCCCGCTCGAGAGATCGTCGAGCGTTCGGACCTTCAAGGTCCACGTCGGTGAAAAATTATCCGGGTTAGCAGACTTTAAATTCTGCGCAAACGCCGCCATCTCGGCGCGCGCGCGTTCGAGCGAGACGCCCGTTTTCAGTCGCGCGGTCAGGTTCAGGAATTCGTTCGTGTATCCGTTGGCAAACGCCGCGGGAGTGAGCGCGATCGGAACGAAGAGATCTGCTGTCTTCGCGAAGAAGCTGGAGAATCCCTTCGGCATCACGCCGACGATCTGAAAACTCTCGCCATTCAGCTCGATGGTTTTGCCGACCGCGCCCGGCTGCCCGGCAAAGAGTCGCGTCCAAAGCCCGTAACTGAGCACCACGACGTGTTCTTTGCCCGGCACGTCGTCGTCGCGCTGGAGCATTCGGCCGAGGAACGGTGAGACGCCAAGGACGTGGAACCAGTCGCCCGAGACGCGCGTGCCCGGAACGCGCTCGGGATCGCCCGACCCAGTGAGGTTCGCGCCGAACTGATTCTCGACTGCGACAGACTCGAAGCTCGTCGTTTTGTCGCGATAATCGCGGAAGCCCGGCGCGGATACGGGCGCTTCCATGTTGTTGAGCGACGGATAGAAGTGCTCGATCGAAACGAGATCGCCGGGCGCTCGATAGGGTAGCGACCGAAGCAACACGGTATCGACGACGCTGAAGATCGCGGTGTTCGCGCCGATTCCGAGCGCGAGCGTGATGACGACGATCGCTGTAAAGCCGGGACTCTTTCTCAGGCGTCGCAGACTGTACGAGATGTCGCGGAGGAGAGCGTCCATTGTAGATCGTCCGGAGGGAGGAACCACCGATGCATCGCGTGAAT
>JBDTAE010000227.1:0-15588 GCA_039924785.1 Gemmatimonadaceae bacterium
AAATACACATCTGAGAATCCAAATGCTCGCAACTTGGCGTCGATCTCGTCGGGCTCGAAGTACGACAGCCAGGGCTCGCCGATCGACGCTGCGCGCTCGGCCAGACTCGGGCCGCCGACGCCGTCGCGCGCCGGACGCTTGCGCCGGGCGAATGTGAGCACGACCTCCGTTCCGCTTGGAAATCCGATGATTGTGTGAAGAACCTCGTCGATTGCCGCCTCAGTGAGATACATCGTGACCCCAAGCCACGAAAAGACCGTCGGCACTGTGAGGTCGACGCGATTCGCGATCAAGCCGTCGCGGAGCGTCGATGTCTCGAGGTCGATGGGGGCGTACGACACGTTCGGCGGAATTGCGAACCCCGCCGCGGCGAGGCGCTCACGCTTTCCCGCTTGGCTCGCCGGATGATCGACCTCGGTGACGCATATACCCTTTGCCCACTCTGGCTGACGATATGCGAAGGTGTCGCCGCCGGCGCCGAGATTGATGCATTGTTCGATGCGTCGATCGGCGACGGCTTCCGCGAGGCGATCTTCGGCAAACCGGCTGCGAAGAATGACGTGCGTCCGCAGTCCTCGCGCTGCATCACTGTCGAACTCGACGGCTCGCGTTTTCAGCGATTCGACGGCGGTGGCTCCCATGAGCCGCGGCACCACCGTGTCGTTCAAGATCTTGGGTTCGCCGTCCAGCACCATGTGGGCCGCGCGCATCAGCGCGACCCCAACGGCGGTCTTGCTACTCTCTCGACTCAGAAGAACACGGGCTCGCGGTAGGCGCCGAACACGTCTTCCAACGCGGCGCGAATTTCATAGAGCGTGCAGTAGCGGCGCGCGCACTCGAGAATGAACGGGAATACGTTCTCCGTTCCCTTCGCGGCCTCACGAAGGCGATCGATCGCCTCGTCGCACGACTGCTGATTGCGCTCGGCGCGCATCTTTGCCATGCGCTCGCGCTGCGCGCGCTCCGTCTCCGCGCCCACTTTGAGCGTCGGAATCGTGAGCTCGGGTTCGTCGGTGACGAACTCGTTCACGCCGACGATCGCGCGGCGATGCTGCTCGATCTCCCACTGCTGACGCGAGGCCGACTCGGCGATCTTGCGCTGGAACCAGCCCGTTTCGAGACCGCTGACGACGCCGTCCATCGAATCGATCTCCTCGAACAGCGATTCGGCTTCACCCTCGAGTTGATCGGTGAGCGACTCGACGTAATACGATCCGCCGAGTGGGTCGATGACGTTCGGGACGCCGGTTTCGTACGCGAGTACCTGCTGGGTACGAAGCGCGACCTGCACCGCTTCTTCCGTCGGCAGCGCGAGCGTTTCGTCCATCGAGTTGGTGTGCAGCGACTGCGTTCCGCCCAACACGGCGGCCAGCGCCTGATACGCAACGCGCACGACGTTGTTCATCGGCTGCTGTGCGGTGAGCGTGACACCCGCCGTCTGCGAATGGAAGCGCATGATCCACGAGCGCGGATGCTTCGCGCCGTATCGTTCCTTGAGATGACGCGCCCAGATGCGGCGCGCCGCGCGGAGCTTCGCGATCTCTTCGAAGAAATCGTTGTGAATGTCCCAGAAGAAGCTTAGGCGCGGAGCAAAGTCATCGATGTCGAGGCCGCGGGCGACGCCGCGCTCGATGTACGTGAAGCCGTTCGCGAGCGTGAAGGCGAGCTCCTGCGCCGCAGTCGCACCGGCTTCACGAATGTGATAGCCGGAAATGGAGACTGTATTCCAGAGCGGCGCATTCTTCGCACCCCACTCGAAGCAATCGACAATGAGTCGCAGCGCGGGTTCGATCGGAAAACACCACGCGTGCTGCGCCATGTACTCTTTCAGAATGTCGTTCTGAATCGTGCCGCGAAGCTTGTCCGCAGAGACTCCCTGCTTTTCCGCCGCGGCGATGTAGAACGCCCACAGAATGATCGCCGGGCCGTTGATCGTCATCGACGTCGAAACCTGATCGAGCGGAATGCCGTCGAACAGAATCTCCATGTCGGCGAGACTCGAGATCGACACGCCCGTCTTGCCGACCTCGCCCTCTGATCGGCCGTGGTCGGCATCGTACCCCATCAGCGTTGGGAAATCGAACGCCGTCGACAAACCCGTTTGCCCGTGCTCGAGCAAGAACTTGAATCGCGCGTTCGTGTCGCTCGCGCTACCGAACCCCGCGAACTGGCGCATCGTCCAGAGCTTGCCGCGATAGCCCGTCGGGTGCACCCCGCGTGTGAATGGATACGCACCCGGAACGCCGAGGTTCTCATCGGTTTTCGGGTCGACGTCGAGCGCCGTGTACAGCGGCTCGACTTCCTTCGCGGAATTGGTGAAGGAGATGTTGCGGAGATCGCCCTTCTCGTAGCGACGCCGCCAATCCGCGACTTCGGCGCGGAGGCGCTGAAGCTCCTGGCTCTGGTCGGTATCCTTCTCCGTCTCGGCAAACTCTCGCGTCGAAGTCATCGGTCGGTCCGCGTGATAAGGTCCCCACTCTTGGCCAGCAGCTTGTCGGCGACGTCGAACGGATTCGTGTCGCCTGACTCTAGGGCTGCCAGCTGCGCGTTCAGCCAATCGTTCGTGCCCTGGTCCTTCCACAGCCGGGTTCGGACGCGCGCTTCTACGACGTCAATCACGCGATCCCGCAACCGTGCTCGGCGACGCGCTCCAAGCGTCCCGCTTCCCTCAAGGTAACGGAAGTGTCGGTCGAGGGCGGCACGAACGTCCTCGATGCCCTCTCCCTTGGCAGCCGCGGACCGGAGGACCGGAGGCGTCCAATGGTCCGGATCCTCTTCCTTCGACGCTGCGCGCGCGGCGCGGCCCGGGTTCATCGCCATCTGCTCGGACTTCGTCATCGCGCGGCCGAGCTCGACCCCGTGGTGCGCGGGAACGTCTTTGAGCGTGGCGCCGCTGCGGAGACCGAGCATGAGCTCGAGCTCGTTGCGGAGACGATCGGCACCCGGACGGTCGGCCTTGTTGACGACGAAAATGTCGGCGATCTCCATCAAGCCGGCCTTGAGCGTCTGGATCGAGTCCCCGCTTTCGGGGACGAGCACGACGAGACTCGTGTCGGCGGTGCGCGCGATATCGAGCTCGGTCTGCCCCACGCCCACGGTCTCGATGAGAATTCTGTCAATCCCGAATGCGTCGACCACGTCGCACACTTCGCGCGTCGCGGCCGCGAGCCCGCCGAGCGAGCCGCGCGTCGCCATGGAGCGAATGAAGACGCCGGGGTCGAGCGCGATCGACTCCATGCGGATGCGATCGCCAAGGAGCGCGCCGCCTGTGAACGGCGACGTGGGATCGACGGCGATGATACCGACGGTCAATCCTGCTTCGCGATACTGTCGCGCGAGCTCGGTCACCATCGTGCTCTTCCCGGCCCCCGGTGGGCCAGTCACGCCGATGCGCTGCGCGCGACCAATGCGCGGCTGCAGCGTGGCGAGGAGTTTGTCGAACCCGGGGCGATGATTCTCGACTATGCTGACGGCGCGCGCGAGCGCCGCGGTCTGCCCCGCGTTGAAGGACGCGAGCAGCTTCTCGTTGCGATCGATCGCCGGCGCGGGTGCGGTCGTCATATCACCGCCGCGGGCGGCGGCTCCGGTCCGTCATGTTCATCGCGGATGTCGCCGACCAACTCCTCGAGCAAATCCTCGAGTGTGACGAGGCCCGTCGTCTGGCCCGCGCTGTCTCGAACGATGGCGAGGTGAAGTCGCTCACGAAGCATGCGGAAGAGTAGCTCGTTACACGGCGCGTCGGGAGCGGAGAACGCGATCGGCCGCAGCGCCTCCGGAAGCTCGCCGCGCGCCTTGATGATGTCGAACGCGTGCACCATGCCCGCGATTGAATCGAGCGTTCCGTGATAGATCGGGACGCGCGAATATTCCGACTGCGCGACCTGCGTGGCGAGCGAGTGCGCATCGAGTCCGTCGGGCAGCGCAAAGATGTCGGAGCGCGGCGTCATTACCTCGCGCACGATCTTCTCACTGAAATCCACCACGCCGCTGATAATCGCACTCTCCTGTCGCTCGCCAACGCCTTCGAGCTCGCCTTCGCGAAGCAGATCTTGAATCGCGTCGCGCTCGTCGGGCGGCGCTTCGTCCGGCTTCGCCGGAATGAACACGCGGGCGATCCGCCCGCCCGCGGCAAGCACCGGCGACGTCAGCACTTCGGCGAGGCGCAGCACGGGCAATAGAAACGGCGCGAGCGCCGCCGGCCAGCGACGCGCGAGCGCGCGCGGGATGAGTTGCCCGAACACCACGACGATGCCGGCAAAGATCAATCCTTCCCAGAGCGCATTTGTGCCGTCGCTCTCAACCCCGATGAGCATTCCGGCAACGAGCAGCGTGAGCGCGACGCCGGCGCCGGCCGCCGTGAGCAATCGATGCGGACGCTCGAGGTAGGTCGTCGCGGCGCCCGACCCACGCAACTGACGCTCGGCCCAGTGCCGCAACCAGATCCGGCTCACCGAGCGCACGGACATTCCGCCGGCGGTGAGCCACGCGACGATCGCCAGGGCGAGCAGAAGTGGCACCGTGATGAAACTCATTCGCGCTCGCCCCCCGGCGTCGGCGTCGTCGGAAGGCGCTCGAAGTACAGGCGCTCGATTCGACGACCACGAACGCGCTCGACCACGATGCGGTAACCGCTCTGTACGAGCGACTCACCGTTCTTCGGCACCCGGCCGAACAACCCGTATACCAAACCGCCGACGGTCGTGACATCCTCGACGGGAAAGGTTGTGTCCAGCCGCTCTGAGAGTTCGTCGATCGAGACGCGGGCGGAGACCCAATATCGGAAACCTTCTTGTCGAATCGGGGGTTCTTCGACGTCGTACTCGTCGCGAATCTCCCCGACGATCTCCTCGATGATGTCCTCGATGGTCACGAGCCCGGCGGTTCCGCCATACTCGTCGATGACGATAGCGATGTGCGTGCCGCTCGCCTGAAATTCGCGCAGTTGGGTATCGATTCGCTTTGAGATCGGAATGAATCCAGGCTTTCGCACGAGCGATCCCCAACTCTCCGCCGGTTCCTCGTCGGCGACGATCGCGGGGAGCGCGTCCTTCGCATAGAGAATTCCGATGACATCGTCGAGCGTCTCGCGAAACACCGGCAGCCGCGCGTGTTCGGAGCTTCGAATGCGGTCGAGCACTTCGGACCAAGGCGTCGCGACGTCGACGGCGATGATGTCGACGCGCGGCACCATGATCTCTTTCACTTCGGTGTCGCCCAGCGAGAAGACACCACGAATCAATTCCTCCTCAGCGGATGACACGTCCGCTTCGGCAGCGATGACATCGCGAAATTGCTCCGCCGAGGTCTCGCGGTCGGTCTCGCTCGACGCCGGCTTGGGGATCGCGGCGTAAACGAAACGATCGATCGCTCCGCCCAGCGCGACTGCTGGACGGAGGATGGCGGTGACGCCGCGAATCATGGGACCAAAGCGTCTGAACGTTGCGTCGCGGTCGCCGTAGCCAACGGCGCGGCCCGTGCCTTCGGCGAACAGACAGATCACTGCGGCAACGAGCGCGATTCCGAAAATGCGTCCGCCGACCGATGCCTGCGCGAGGTGCAACGCGGCAGCGAGGGAGGCACCTGCCGCCACGTATGCGACTACGCGCGCCATCGCCAGCGCGCGATGCATTCGCTCGCGCTCAGCGAACACGACGGGCGTGCTTGTCGACGCCTCGGAAGTATGGACCGCGAGGAGCGCTGCGTCTGCCGTCGCGAATGCGGTCGCCAGAACGGCCGACAGCACGCCGATCACCCACGCGAGAACGTGGTTCATCTACACTCGCGGAGCGAGAAGGCGCTTCAGCAGACGTTCCTGCCTGCGCCACATATCAGAATGCTCACGCCCATCGCCGTCGGGATGAACGTACCCCAGCACGTGCAACGTGCCGTGGACGACCAGACGCGCCAGTTCTTCGCGAATCGACGCGCCGAGCCGGCGTGCATTCGCTCGTGCCACGTCCGGGCAAATGTAAATATCGCCGACGACCGGATCGGCGGATGTCGCCCGCGAGAAGCCGAACGAGATCACGTCCGTGGGTCCGGAATGCTTCAGGTGCTCAGCGTTCAACTTTGCGATGGCACGCGGCATTACGAGTGTGATCGAGACGAGCGCGCTTTTGATCCCCTCACCGCGCAGCACCGATTGCGAGATCTCGGCGACCCGTGCGCGCGCGATCGGAGACCGCACACCGTCGAGCGAGACATTGATGTCGAGACTCATATCGACGCGAACTGCGAGTCGATGCCGCCGCTCGTCGCGGGATAGTCGATGCGATTGTGATACATCCCGACGAGCACGCGTGTGAATTCTTCCTTAATGATTTCGAGCTGACGAAGCGTGAGCGGAGCGTCGGCGAGCTGCCCCTGTTCGATGCGCTGGCGAACGATGTGTTCGACGACGTCGCGGATCTTGCTCGGCGACGGTTCGCTGACGACGCGTGCCGCTGCTTCGATCCCGTCCGCGAGCATCACCACCGCCGTTTCCGCCGTCTGCGGGAGTGGTCCGGGATACGTGTACGCCGCGGCGTCGGGCAAGTCGCTGCGCTGGCGCGCTTTGTCGAGGAAATAGCTGATCGTTCCAGTTCCGTGATGCTCGGCGATGAACGCCCGCAGTGCCTTTGGCAGCTTGTGCTCGGCGGCGAGATCGAGACCGTCGCGAACGTGATCTCGAATGATCTGCGCGCTCGACCCCGGTGCAAGGGTGTCATGCGGGTTGCGTCCTTTCGCTTGATTCTCCACGAAATATTGTGGTTTTGCAATCTTGCCGATGTCGTGGTAGTAGGCGCCGACGCGCGCGAGCAGTGCATTCGCGCCGATGGCCCGGCACGCCGCCTCGGCTAAGTTGGCGATGGCGACCGTGTGGGCGTAGGTCCCGGGCGCTTCGAGACTCAGTTGTTGCATCAGTGGGCGGTTGAGATCGGACCACTCGAGCAGCGTAAGATCAGTCTCGATACCGGTGAACGCCTCGGCCATCGGCAACGCCAACACCCCTACGAGTACGCAAAAGAGCGCGTTGAGTGTGCCGAATCCGGCCGATCGGAGGATCTCGCCCGACGGCAAATCGAGGGTGAGACCGATCGCGACGGCGGTTGCCACGTACGCCGCGCCAACGGCGAGAATCCATTGGTACGACTGGTTGCGCCGCTGAATCTTGCCGACGGCAATCGCCGCGACTGCTCCCCCAACCAGGTTGATGAAGAGCGCGTTCGTGCCGCGGAAGACACTCTGGCCCGCAACCAACGTCGCCAGGATCACCGCCGCGATCACGCTGACGCTGCGACCGAATAACGCGCTGAGAATGACGGCGGCGAACGCGACGGGCACGAGCTCCGGATGCACCGGCCGCATTTCGGCGACGCCGGCCCCGCCCGCGAGCACGAGCGCCGCGACCATCGCGACGAGTGCGAGTTTTCTAAAGTCATCATACACCGAGCGTCGAAACACGACGATCGCGAGACCGAGCAGCGCGATGAGCAGAAAGTCGAACAACACGGCCCCGACGATTCGCCGCCCGCCACGATCGGACCGTCGATACGCGTCGACGGCGTTGCGCAGCGCGCGGAGCTTGTCGTTCTGCTCGCGACCCACGACTTCGTTCGCGCCGATGATCTTCTCGCCGGCGAGCACCTCGTACCGCGCGTCGGGAATGGCGCGGCTGACTTCGTCGCGGCGAACCTGTGTGGCCGCCGCGTCGTACACGATCGTCGGACGAAAGAACGTCGCGAGCAACTTCATGTACACCGAGTCGCCAACGGCCGACGTTGGATCAGGATGAATCAGTCGCGCGCGGCTGGCGAGGCGCGAGAACGTTCCCACGCTGTCCGGGGACAATCGCTTTTCGTCGGCACCGGTGCGGAGCACGAGCGCGCCGCGCACCGAGTCCATTGCGCCCGACGACGCAACACCGGCACTCAACCATCGGTTGAACACACGCGTTAACGCGTCCACCACCGCCGCGCGACGAGGCTCCGATGCGAGATACGATGCTTGTGCGCCAGACAGGTGGACGCCCCACGCCCCCGCCGCGCGCCGCACCGCGACGGCGCCGACCGCCGGATCCGCCGCGGAAGCCGCGGCAATGGCCGAGTTGAATCCCGAAAGCGATTGGCGCGCACTGTCGAGCGCCGCTGGGATGTAATCGAAGATTGGCTCGACGCCGTTCGTCACGCCCTTTCGCTCGTTCTCGAGCTCCGCCGGTGTTTTGAGAACTCGAAAGGCGAACGGCGCGATGACGTTGTCGCTCGCGACGGATCCTATTTCGTAAACTGGAAAATCAACCGCGGGAGAGGCCGGAAACAGCAGGTACGTCAGCACGGCCAATGCCACGGCCAAGCCGATGCGCACCGCGTGAGACCGGGGGCTCACGACGCCTCACTCGCCGGCGTCGGCGGCGTATGCGCGCACGATGTCGCGCACCAAGCGGTGCCGCACGACGTCGGTCTCGTTGAAGTAATGGAACGCGATGCCGTCGATCCCCGGCAGGATTCGCTCGATCTGAATCAGGCCGGACTCTTCGCGCCTCGGCAGGTCGACCTGCGTCTTGTCGCCCGTGATGACCATTTTCGAATTCACGCCAAGACGCGTGACGAGCATCTTCATCTGCATGGCGGTGGCGTTCTGCGCTTCATCGACGATCACGAACGCATCCGCGAGCGTACGTCCGCGCATGAAGGCGAGCGGCGCAACCTCGATCACGCGCTGCTCCAACGCTCGTTGGATACGCTCGAACGGCATCATCTCGTCGAGCGCGTCGTAGAGCGGACGCAGGTACGGGTCGACCTTCGCCTGCATGTCGCCTGGGAGGAAGCCGAGGTTTTCGCCGGCTTCGACCGCCGGGCGCGCGAGCACGATGCGACGTACCCGCTTGCGCGCCAGCGCGTCGACCGCGGCCGCAACCGCGAGGTATGTTTTGCCCGTTCCCGCCGGGCCAATGCCGACCACGATGTCGTGGTCCTGCATCTTCTCCATGTACTCGGCCTGCCCCGGCGTCTTCGCCTGAATGACTTTACGAACGCCGGGCAGCGCGATGCGCGGGCCGCTGCCGTTCGACGACGACTCGGTGCCATTGTGATCGTCGCCGTCGTCAGACACGCCGCGGTCGACCATATCTCCCATGCGCAGCACGTCGTCTGACGTGAGATCGCGCCGTTGGCGCGCGGCTTCCACCATGCGATTCGCGATAGTGGTTGCCCGTGCGACGAACGTTCCCGGACCTGAAATGGTGAGCGTGTCGCCGCGCAGTGCAACGCGCACACCGCCCAAACGCGCGAGCTCGACCAGGTTGCCGTCATTCACACCGGCAAGCGTGAGCGGATCCGCTCCTTCGGTCGAAACGCGCTGCGTGATGTTTTCTTCGGTCACTCGCTGCTGCCCTCGACGCTGATGTGTAGGTCCTTCAAATCTTGCGTTGGTACCGCGGACGGCGCGCCTTCGAACAACGCGCGTGCCGCGGTCGTTTTCGGAAACGCGATAACGTCGCGCAACGAACCCGCGCCCGACAGCTTCATCGCGATCCGATCGAAGCCGAAGGCAATTCCGCCGTGCGGTGGCGCGCCCGCGCGCAGCCCTTCGAGCAAGAACCCGAAGCGCGACTGGGCCGTTACCTCGTCAATCCCGAGCAAGCCGAACGCTTTCGACTGCAGGCGCGGGTCGCTGATTCGAATGCTGCCCCCTCCCAACTCCATGCCGTTGTAAGTCAGATCGTACGCCTGGGCTCTGGCCTTCTCCGGCGCGGTGTCGAGCAGCGGAATGTCCTCAGCGACCGGAGCCGTGAACGGATGGTGAACGGCACCAAGCGTGCCGGTGGCTGGATCGAGGTCGAACATCGGAAACTCTGTGACCCACAAGAAGTTCTGGAGGCTCTCGTTGATCATGTTCAAGCGGCGCGCGACTTCCTGGCGCACGCGGTCGAGCGCCGTGCTCGAAATGCGGTTGGACGCGGCAACAAACAGCGCGAGGTCGCCTTCAGCGAGCCCGAGCGCAGACGCCGAGCCTTCCGGCAAGAACTTCGCGATCGGACCGTCCAGCGCGCCATTCACGAGTTTTACTCGCAGAAGGCCCATCGCGCCGGCCTTCTTCGCCTCCGCTTCGATCTCATCGACCTGCTTGCGCGACAACGAAGCACCGTTGGGCACGCGAATGCCGCGGACGCGACCGCCCGCGTCGAGCGCCGACTTGGTAATGGCGAAGTCCGCGGGGCGAAACACATCGCTCGCGTCAAAGATCTCCATGCCGTACCGCGTGTCCGGCTTGTCGGACCCGTACTTCTCCATCGCGTCCGCGTAGCTGATCGTCGCAAAATTGGTTGGTGTGCCCGCGCCGCCTTCCTTCCAAAGCGCGGCGATCAAACCTTCGCTCACGCGAATGATGTCATTTTGCGAAATGAACGACGCCTCGATGTCGATCTGCGTGAACTCCGGCTGGCGATCTTGACGAAGATCCTCGTCGCGGAAGCAGCGCGCGATCTGGAAATAGCGATCGAAGCCCGACACCATGAGTAATTGCTTATAGAGCTGCGGAGACTGCGGCAACGCGTAGAATTCGCCCGGATGCACGCGGCTCGGCACGAGATAGTCGCGCGCGCCTTCGGGGGTCGGCTTCGTAAGAATCGGTGTCTCGATCTCGAAGAACGATCGCTCGCTCAGGTACTGACGCGTGACCTGCATCAGGCGGTGGCGCAGCACGATGTTCTGCTGAAGCTCCGGTCGGCGCAGATCGAGAAAGCGGTGCTTCAAGCGCAGTTCTTCGGCGGCGAGATTTTCACCGCGCGCACGCGCAACCGGAATTGCCGGCGGCACCGACGGTCCCACGACAGTCAGCTTCGTCGCGCGAACTTCGATGTCTCCAGTCTCGAGATCGGAATTGCGCATCGCAGCCGGACGCGCGACCACGTCTCCCTCGATCAGAACTACCGTCTCGAGCCCGAGGGCGGACGCGGCGGCGCTCACCTCTGGCGAACACGTCGCTGGATCGAACGAGATCTGCACGAGACCCGCGCGATCTCGGAGGTCGACGAACGCGAGTCCGCCGAGATCGCGGCTGCGATGGACCCAGCCGCCGAGCTTGACGTGTTGGCCGGCATGTTCGAGGCGGAGTGCACCGCAGAGGTGTGTACGCTGGGATGTCGCGAGGTGGTCGGTCGTCATCACTGTGGGTATCGGGGCGCTCGGCGGGTTGTAACGCGCAACCTGTGAGGCCGTTGCGCGGGTGCCGCCGATGGGCCGTTAGCGGATCGCGTCGGGGCGACGGTCCGCGGGCCACGTGTCCGGTGTACACCGGCACGGAAGGAAATTCTGCTTCGAAAAGAAGTTCATTTCAGTGTTTGAATGTACCGACGACGGTCGCGCCGCGATAGTCGTTCGCTTGACCGGCGGCGCGCGTTCCGATAACCTCAAGTATATGTCCCGCTTGATCTTCGCCGCGCTGACCTCAGCCTGCATCGTCAACTCCGCGGCGGCCCAACGGGTTGCCGGACGCGATCTGCTCGACTTCCCCATCGGGTTGGCCGGCGAAGCGCCGGCGTTGAGCTCACAAATGACCGCCGGACTTTGGAATCCCGCCACGAGCGCGCTCGATCCCGGTGTGCGCGGCGCTTTCGGCGTGGCCGGGCTGTCGACCCCACAGGAGCAAGGCGTTCGGCTCGTGCTTCTCGGCGCGTCGTATCGCCTGCACGATGGACTCACCGCAAGCGTTTCACTCGGTCAAGCATCGGTGAGCGACATCCTACTCACCGGAACCGACCCGCAGTCGCTCGGCAGCGACGTCGCGTACGGCACGAAGGTCATTTCGACGGGACTCTCGGGCGAACGCAAGAACGTTCGCTTCGGGCTTGCCGGGCGGTATCGATCCGGCGTGCTCGATACGGACCACTCGAGTGGATTCTCGCTCGACGGCGGCGCGATCGTCGATCGTCTCGCGGGAACGCCGGTTCGCTTGGCGCTTTCAACCTTTCTGCTGACGCCGTGGCGAAAATCCCAGGAGGCGACGTACATGGCGGCCGCGGATGTTCCTCTGGTCGCGCGCGATTCGATCTTCGTCGTGCGCGGCGGCTACTCCATGAGCCGAACCGCCGCGCACGGCCACGAGGAGTATGCGTTCGCCACGTCGAGCTACGGTCCGCTCGACATCAGCGGCGGCCTTCTCCAGTCAACGATATTTGGATCGACGAGTCACAAATGGCGGCTCGGCTGCGGGCTACGCTACGCGTCGTATACGGTTGCCGTCGGTCGGGAGGACGGCGCCGCGGGTTTACCGGGCAGCTTTCAATTTCTTTTAACACGGACTGTCCGGTGAGCACGCCAACAAAGGGCAACCTGCTCGACATGAGCATCGACGCGGCGCGCGAGCGGCTCGCTGCCTTCTTTCGGCGCGAGAAGCAGCCGTCGTATCGCGTCAATCAGGTGGTGCGACGGCTGTGGCAGAATCCGGCGCCGAGTTTCGACGCCATGTCGGAGTTGTCGAAGCCATTGCGCGATATGCTCGCCGCGGAGTTCGATCTGCCGCGTCTCGAGATCGTCGCGCGACAGAAGTCGAAGGACGGCACGGAGAAGTTTCTGTTTCGTCTCGCGGACGGCGAGGCCATCGAGACCGTCGCCATTCCCGAAGGCGATCGCGTCACGCTTTGCATTTCGTCGCAGGCCGGTTGCGCGCTGCAGTGCGCCTTCTGCGCCACGGGCGCGATGGGCTTCACGCGCAACCTGACGGGTTTCGAGATCGCCGGACAGGTTCGCGAGATGCGCCTGCTCGATCCGCCGATTCCCGTCACGAACATCGTGTTCATGGGCATGGGCGAGCCGCTGATGAATTGGAAAGGCGTCGACCTCGCGCTCACCCTCTTGAACGGCGCCGACGCGCTCGGCATCGGCGCGCGCCACATCACTGTTTCGACCGTCGGGATTCTGCCGGGGATCGTCGCGTTGAGCGAACGGCCCGAGCAGTTTCGACTCGCGATCTCGATTCACGCGCCGACGGATTCGCTCCGCCGCGAGTTGATGCCGATCAACACCAAGTATCCGCTCGCCGACGTGATCGCCGCGGCGAAGACGTTCGATCGACGCGTGACGTTCGAGTACGTGATGCTGGGCGGAGTGAACGACGCGGTCGAAAATGCGCTCGAGCTTGCGCGACTCGCACGCGAGTGCAAAGCGTTCGTGAATTTGATTCCGCTCCATCCGGGCGGCGCGCGCGGCTTTACGCCCGCGACCACCGACCGAACCCGTGCCTTCTCGCGGGAGCTGAAAAAGGCAGGCGTCGAAGTCGCTTTACGCAAAAGCCGCGGCGTCGACATTGCCGCCGCCTGCGGACAGCTACGGGTAGAACGGCTCGGCGGGCGGGCGCCAGGTCGAACCAAGGACGACGGCGATATCCAGATAGCGTGAGGTATCGGGGCGCGTTTCGACGCGCGCCACGCCCATCGCTCGCGCAACTCGCCTGGCCCAGTCGGGATGTCCTGACAAATCGAGGACGACGGTGGTGTCGCGCTGGCCGCCCACGGTGCCCATGTCGACCACGTCGAACCCATGGTCGCGCAGCAACAATGTCGCGCGGCGCGCGAGCCCCCGCGTCTTTGTCGAATTCAGCACCTGTACGCGAATGCGAACACCGTCCGGCGCCCGAGTGTCTGGCGCAACGCCAACTGCCGCGGCGGTGGTCTTGTGCCGGCGCGCCGCAACGACCGCGCCCGTTCCAACCAAAACGATCGCGACGAGCCCCACGATGATGATTCTCGAATGCTTCATCGAAGCGCGTTCCACAGCGCGACGGTGTCCGGGAACAGCGAGTGGCCTTCGTGCAACGACCACTCGAGCCGCGCGCGCACGACCTGCGTGAACACGCCGTCGAAATCGTGCGGAACGTGCGCGGCGAGAAATGTGCGGTCGCGCTTCGAGAAACGGCGGCCCGGCTCGAGGAAATCCGCCATGTAGAGCGCGCGACCTGTGCGATCCCAATCCAGATAGCCGATCGAGTGGTAACGGATCGCGTTCAGCAGGCCTATGCGAGATTCTCCATGCTGCTCGAGGTACGACGCGGCCGCGGGACCATGCAGCAGTTCCGGTTCATGAAGGTCGGGGGCCAAGCGTTGCAGCTCCTCGATGGGTGCGTCCTTCAGGGCATCGTGATACCGTCCGCCATCGATCCATGCGCGCCGTTCTTCCGCGTCCACACCCATGGCGTCGGCCCACTGCGCCAGCAAGGTCGTCACACGCCCGATGTGCTCGCGGCGCTTTCCGCCAACCTGCGCCCAGGCCGGCAACTCTAAACCGGCGTTCGCGTCGCTCATCGCTTTCTCCGCGCTTCCTGAAGTTGAGCCAACTCTCGCTGCCAGAACTCGCGGTTCGGCAGTTCCGGATGCGGCACGACGAGCGAATCATCCTTGGCCGTCTGACGATCGAACGACACGATGTCGAGGTCGAGCGTGCGAGGTCCCCAGTGAACGTCGCGCGTGCGCCCCTCACCGGTTTCGATCGCGAGAAGACGATCGAGAAGCTCGCGCGGTGTCAGCGCCGTTCTCAGCGAAACCATCTGATTGAGAAATGGCGGTTGATCGACCGGTCCGATCGCCAGCGTCTCTTCGATCTGAGATTCCGCGATGATTCGCGTTTGCGGCAACCCGGCGATCGCGGCTCGCCCTCGCGCCAGGTACGCCGCCCGGTCGCCGAGGTTTGAACCCAGCGCGACGTATGCGATATCGCGGGCTCTGCGCTGTTTGACGACCACTTCAGAGTAGTCTAACGGCCCGGGCAGCGAGACGTTCGGCTTGCGCACGGCGACCCGAACCCACGACACCCGCGGGTCACTGCTCAGCACGCGCGCTGCGACGCGATCACAGATCTCTTCGAGATAGTCGATTGGCGCTTCGGCGAACACGCCGTCGACGATATCGTACAACGCGCGATAATCGAGAATCTCACCCGAATCAATCACGCGGACAGTAAGATCGACTTCGACTGGTTGGGCGACGTTCCGCTCGGCCGGAAGAATGCCGACGAGCGCTTGAAACCCCATGCCGTGCAGCGTGACATCCCGTTTGGTGTCTCGCACGCGACCGCGCGCTACGCCGCGTCGATCGCGACGCGCAGCGAGGCCGTGAGATCCGCCACGGCCTTGATGCTCTCGCCTGCCGCGCGCACAATCGCGCTCCCGACGACGACGCCATCGGCGATTCGCGCAACCTGCGCCGCCTGCTCCGGCTTCGACACGCCGAACCCGACACACACGGGCAGCGACGTTGCGCTCCGCAGCCGGGCCACCGTCGCGGGAAGTTCCGCCGACACGTCGTTCTGCACACCGGTGACACCGAGACGGCTGATCAGGTAGACGAAGCCGCTGCCGTGCGATGAGATTTCTTTCATACGATCCGTCGGCGTCGTTGGCGCCACGAGCCGGATGAACGCCAATGGGCTGTCGCCAACCCACGTTTCACGCGTCGCGTCTGAGCCGACCGGCAGATCGGTGAGCAATAAGCCGCTGAAACCCGCGTCGGCCGCGCGCGTCAGCGCATCCGCGCCCGCGGCGAGAATTGGGTTGAGATAACTGAAAAGCACAAGCGGCACGCGCGGCTTGGCCGCTTTCACCGTCTTCAGCAGCAGG
>JBDTAE010000228.1:0-15664 GCA_039924785.1 Gemmatimonadaceae bacterium
GATATTCCCCGCGCGAATTCCAGACGGGGCGGTTGCTTCGTCAGTCCATTGCACGGTCGGGACGCCGAACGCCGCACGCCACCGATCGAGCAGCGGAACGACGGTCTTGTCGACGCTTCGCGTGCCCGCCGACGCATTACGCGGAAACGACACGAGCACCGAACGCCTCGCGCGCTTCACACCGACGAGCAGGAGCGAGTTGGCCTGCGCTTGCTCACGCGACTTGTTGTCAATGTTCGCGCGATCTTCCCGCGCTTTCCCCAGGGTCGTGATGAGCGCGGCGGCGGTCGGACATCACATTGCCGTGCCGGCCAGACGTGGATGACCGACCGCGACACATACATGCTCCGGTGTTCGGCAAACCCGCGCACACCGAATGGCATGTGTTAGCGAGGCAGAACGGACGGACGCGGGTACGATTCACCGCGCACACCGGTCGATCGCACCAGCTTCGGGTGCACTCGGCACACCCGCAGGGGCTCGACGCGCCGATTGCCGGCGATCGCCTCTATGGCCACAATGCGCCGAGCGAAGGCGAACAGATGCAGTTGCATGCGGAACGATTAGCGTTCGTGCATCCCGTGAGCGGTGCGCGCTTGGTGATTGAGCAGCCGGCGCCGTTCTAAAGTTTTGAAACGCACGGTTTTGGGACGGCCCGCGTCCAGCGCGCTACACGTTACTCGCGCATGGAACGACGCTTCCAACGCAACCCGACACGATAAAGCGAGTGCGCGACGCGGCTCCGACAATGCAAAGGGCGGTGCCGTCACGCCGCGAGGCGATACGGATCGACAGCGAGACGATACCGACGCGACGATTTGCGCCGTCGTTGTTTCGCGAGATGGAACCGCCAACCCGCGACGCGATACCGATCGATGCCGAGTCGGCATCGATGCGCCGGTGAGCATCATTGTTCGGCCCGCGGCCACTGCTTGGCTCACGAAGACGACTACGATGTTGGCGCGGCAGTCCTCGAACGAGCGCTGAGTGCGCACCGACCGCTGCCCACGGAGTACCGACGGACTCGCAAGCCGCTCCGATCGACGCCGACGCGACTGCGATCGACCGCGAAACGACGTCGCTTCGACGTGACGCCACTCCGTCGTTCAGTTGGAATGCCCATGCAACGCGTCGGAACGATGATTTCATGTGTCGGATTGCAAGGAAGCATTCAGAGGGCGCACGTTCAAGAAGTGGCATTGTGGTAACGTAAAGTCGTCCTCGATCGCATGGGAAACAGATTCAGAATCACGACGAGCGGGTTGCATTGAATGTGCCGAAACCGTGCGAAACCTTTGCGCTGCACGAAGGGGTTTTCCCTGTGCAGCAGAGACAAATTCAGTTGCAACGAAGGGAACAACCACGGCGTACATAAAGTCTGAAGTGAAGGGACAGAACCAACAGGTCGAGCGGCTTGCATCATCCGCCACGGACGAGACGCTTTTGGTTTACTCGGTGGCCTCCCCGAACGTTGCGGCACATCGTGCGGGGGGAGAGCACAATCAAACTGACGACTCTCGGAAACGGGCGAACGCACAGGGCGTCTATGCATGTTCGCTCGCTTTCATTCAATAGAGAACACTAAACACGAGGTGGGCCATGGAAGCACGGTATGCGAGATCGCTCGAAACGTTGGTATACTGCCAGCGGTTCCTGGACACGCACGCGACGTTGGTCAGAAACATCAACGCCTCCGGCAGCAGGCGGATGTTGGATGACGCAATCCAGGACGTGGAGGGCGCGTCCGCGACCCAAGAGGCGAGTCGGCGAATGCGCACGGGACGCGCCGCGGCCCTCGACGCCGCGAAGGTCAGGCTGCGGCAGCTCATGAAGCCAATTGCCAAGGTCGCGAAGGCGCATCTGAAAGACGTCCCTGAATTCAAGGCCCTCCGGTTGCCTCGCACGAGCATCAAGACGGCGGAGCTCCTCGCGAACGCGAGGGCCATGGCAAAGGCCGCGGCCCCGTACGCCGGCACGTTCACCTACGCGGGCCTGGCGCCGACGTTTCTCGCTGACATCGCGGCTGCCGTCGACGTTGTCACTGAAACCGCGACGAGCGGCAACGAATCGGCCGTGGAACAAACGGGAGCAACGGCGGGCGTCCTCGATGCGGTTCGGCGCGGGCGAAACGCAATCGACGTGATCGACTCGCTGATCGTGCCGACGTTGACGGACCGCGAAGACGTACTCGCCGGGTGGAAATCCAGTAAACGCGTGCGCGCAAAAAAGGGGCCGCCGCGAGGGCGGGGAGTATGAACTGAGGGAGGTGTTCTTCGCTCACGAATCCGCGACGAACGCGCACGTCGGCCGAGCTCGGGCACGACAGACCAGCGGCGCTGTGAGCGGGCGCCGTCGAACGCGCCGCTCACATTCGCCAGCCCTGCCGGAGAGACAATCGGCAGTAATCGCTGACGACCGGTGTCTCCCTCAGTTTGACGCAACCACAGTGCATTAGAAGCAAGCGCGGGATGCTTGGGCCGTGTCGAAAGGCGAGACGCCGCTCGGACCGAACTGCAAATCACCGATTTTTACATAGAGTTCGCGATCAAACCAGTGCCCGTCGGTTGCCCGCGCTCACGTCAGCGCGTTGTATTATGCCGAGGTTGCCCAACGGAGAATCGAGCCATGTTCCACCACCGCTCCCATCATCGCGCGCTACGGCTGCTCCTGCTCTCGGGCACCGTCGCCGGCACAGCCCTTCCCAGCCTCCTCCCGGCCCAGGGCCGCGCCAGCGCCGCGCGCACCACGGCGCCCGTCAACCAGAGCGCCGACCCCGTGCTCAGACCATTCACGATCCGGCCCATTGGGCCCGCCGTGATGATGGGGCGCGTGGACGACATCACCGGCCCGGACAACGATGCCATGGTCATGTACGCCGGCTTCGCCACCGGCGGCGTCTGGAAGACGCAAGACGGCGGCGCGCACTGGCGGCCCGTGTTCGACCAGCAACCCAACCAATCCATCGGCGCCATCGGCGTCGCCGCCACCAACGCGAACATCGTGTACGTCGGCACGGGTGAGGCCAACAACCGTCAGAGTTCTTCAATCGGCGACGGCGTGTGGGGCTCCACCGACGGCGGCGAACACTGGACGCACCTCGGCCTCGAGAACACGCAGACCATCGGCAGGATCGTCGTCGATCCCACGAACCCGAACGTCGTCTACGTCGCCGCGGTCGGACACCTGTTCGGCCCGAACGAAGAACGCGGTCTCTACAAGACCACCGACGGCGGCAAAACCTGGAAGAAGGCCAAGTACATCGACGAAAACACCGGGTTCACCGACGTCGCCATCAACCCCGTCAACCCGAAGGTGCTGTACGCCGCGTCATACGAACGCCGGCGCACCTGGTTCGGCTTCAACGGCTCGGGCCCGGGCAGCGCGCTCTGGAAGACCACCGACGCCGGCGCGACGTGGAACAAGCTCGAAGGCGCGGGCTGGCCCAAGCCGAAGGACGGCGCCTACGGCCGCATGGCCATCGCCATCTTCCGCGCGCACCCATCGACGTTGTACGTGCAGGTCGAGGCGGGTATCAGCGCCGCGCTGAACAGCGCCACCATGGCCAACGGCGCCCTTTGGACCGGCGGGATCAACTCGTCCATGCCTGGCGGGACCGAGACTGCAAGCCGGCCGGGCGCGCCGCAGGACCCGAACGCCAGCGGCGTGTTTCGCTCCGATGACGGAGGCGCCACCTGGAAGTTCGCGAGCAACCAGAACCAGCGGCCGCTGTACTTCAGTCGCATCGTGGTCGACCCCGTGAATGCCGACAAGGTCATCGTCGGCGGCGAGAGCGCGCAGATCTCGCTCGACGGCGGCAAGACCTGGCAGACGCTGCAAGGTTCGCATGCCGATTATCACGCCATCTGGATCAGCCCGAAGGATTCGCGCGTCGTGGCCGTGGGCAACGACGGAGGCATCAACACCAGCAACGACGGCGGCACCACCTGGCTGCTGCACAATACCATTGGCCCGTTGGGGCAGTTCTACCATCTCTCCGCCGACATGCGGCGCCCTTACTGGGTGTGCGGCGGGCTCCAGGATAACAACTCGTGGTGCGGCCCCAGTGCGCTCCGCTCGGCGGGCGGCCCCACGAACGGGGACTGGTTCACGATCGCCGGCGGCGACGGCTACTACACCAGACAGGACCCGACCGACTGGGCGACCGTGTACGGCGGATCTCAGTGGGGCGTGACCGACCGGGTGGATTTGCGCGACGGGACGGCGAAACCGGTGAGCCCAGTGGCGCCGGGCGGCGGCGGTAGGGGCGGCGCGGTTGCCAACGTGATCAACGCGCCGGCCACGATCACGAACAAGAACCTGCGCTTTCACTCCAACTCGCCGCTCGTGATGTCCCCGCACAACCCGGCCGAGCTGTACGCGGGCGCGCAATACTTCTTCAAGTCGATGGATCGCGGCGACAGTTGGTGGGTGAACCCCAATGATCTGACGAAGCAGTTGAACCGTTTCGGGCCCGACTTCTCCATTCTGGGCGTGCCCGGCACCGCGCCGATGGAGGAGAAGAACGACGGCATCTCGACCAACTCCGACATCACAATGATCGCCGAGTCGCCGGCGCGGCCCGGCGTGATCTGGGCGGGCACCGACGACGGGAATCTCCAACTCAGCATGGACGGCGGCGAGCACTTCACCAACGTCGCGGCCAACATCACCGGCGCGCCGAAGGGCTACGCGCACGTGAACCGCATCGAGCCATCGCACTTCGAGCCCGGTACCTGCTACGTGGGACTCGACAACCATCGCAACGACGACTGGAAGCCGTACCTGTTCAAGACCACCGATTACGGCAAGACGTGGACGTCGGTGAGCTCGAACCTGCCCGCTATGGGACCGATCAGCGCGATCGCCGAGGATGTCCAGAACCCCAACCTGTTGTTCGTAGGAACGGAGTGGTCGCTGTTCGTCACGCTGGACGGCGGTCGGAACTGGCGGGAGTTCATGAACGGCGTCCCGCACGTGCCGGTTTACGATTTGCTGATTCATCCGCGCGACCGCGATCTCATCATCGCGACGCATGGGCGGTCGCTGTGGATTGCCGATGACATCACGCCGCTGGAGCAGTTTGGACGCGTGGGTGACCAGAATCTGGTCTTGTTCGATCCGCGGCCGGCGGTGCAGTGGCAGAATCGCTACGCCGACTTCCGTTCCGCGGAGCAGGACTGGCGTGGGGAGAATCCGCAGGGCGGTTCGGTGATCAGCGTGTACTCGAAGGCCGAGCGTGGGCCGGGGAAGCTCGAGTTCCTCGAGCGGGACCAGGTGGTGAGCACGATGGACGTCAACGTGGTGGCGGGCATGAACCGGTACCAGTGGAACATGCAGAGCGTCGCGCCGGCGGGCGGCGGCCGGGGTGGGCGCGGGCGCGGCGGCCGTGGTGGTGGCGGCGGTGGAGTGCCGTTCGTTGCGGGAGGGCGCGGCGGCGGTGGAGCGTTGGTGGCACCGGGCGCCTACACGGTTCGCCTCACCGTCGGCGACACGAAGCTCGAGACGTCGGTGGCCGTGCTGGCCGATGTCTGGATGCAGGCGCCGCAATAAGACCGGTGCGTTGGTGGCACGCTGCGCGCCGCGCGCATCGTGTACAAGACCTTTGGGACACTATCGGCGCGCAAGGATAACGCAATCGTTTATCCCACAAGCTACTCCGCAGTGCCTCCGGCACGGGCATTTGTCCCGCATCGAGCCGGGCTCGGAGAGAGTCCCCGCGTACCACGGGCATTACGTAAAACAGGTGTCCGTCCGCATCTCCAGAGTCGAGGAGCGGGAGGATGTGCGGGTGGCTCAACGCAGCGGCCAGCCGGATCTCTCGCAGGAACCGCTCGCGGCCCATCTCGTCTGCCAATTGGTCGCGCAGAAACTTGATCGCTACCTCGCGCTCGTGCTTGAGATCGTGTGCGAGATACACCGTTGCCATGCCGCCGGCGCCGATCTCGCGATCGATCACATAATGCCCAAGCGAGAGCGTCTCGCAGGTTCTGGATGTCGGTCATCGTGCCGAGGAGAGAAGTGGTGCAGCCAAGCTATAACATGGAGCGCGCGCAGGGGCTGCGCGACGGCGACGGCGATCGTAGCTGCTTGAAATGCACCTGTCATCCGCAGCCGGGCTGGCGCTGGAAGCGGCTCGTTGTACGATTCATTCATGTCCTCAGTCCGTGTGAAACAGGCCAGCGACATCGCACTTGTCGCCAACCGGTTCGGGTTGGCCGACATTTACGTGTTCGGGAGCCGAGCCCACGAATTCTCTTCTGGCGTTCCGTCGGTCGGTGTCTCGTCGCAGCCAGCGTCGGATGTGGATATCGCGGTGCGGCCGCATCGGTCCGTGTCACTGTCGCCCGCAAATCGAGTGCAGTTGACGCTCGCGCTGGAGCTGGCATTGCGCGTACCAACAGTCGATCTAATGGTACTGCCAGAAGCTGGTCCGTTTCTCGCGCTCGCGGCAATTCGCGGCAACCTGCTGTACACCGTAGACTCGGACGATCAGGCCGAATACGAATTATATGTGTTGCGGCGTGCAGGGGACCTCGCCTCTTTCGAACGAGAGCGCCAGCAAATGGTGCTGCACGGCGGATGACTCCGGGACGTATCAGCGCCAGTGTGGTCGCGGACCGCGTCGAGTGGATTCGGCGAATGCTTGCGGGCATCAGGTCGCTTCCGCTGCAAAGCCTCGATGAATTCACCACGAGCCCGAGTACAGTTGCCGCGGCTGAGTCGTATCTTCGCCGTGCACTTGAAGCGCTGCTGGATCTCGGGCGCCATGTACTCGCGAAGGGCTTCGGGCAGGCCGTCGCTGAGTACAAGGCGATCGCAACAGCGCTGGCCGAGCAGGGAGTGCTTAGTGCTGCCGACGCGGCGCAATTGGTGATCCTTGCAGGTTACCGCAATCGCATGGTGCACTTGCTCTCCACTCAGGCCGTCAAATCCCGATACCTGGAGTAAATCGGAGCGCCTTTACTTCACGGCGTTCGAGCACGACGGCGCCACCGCAGCCTGCGGCCGATGGTGCGCGTCATCGCTGACTCCTGGCGTGTTCTCCATCCCCACCATTCCCGCGATGACGTGCGGTTGCGTGATGTCAGCGGCCGGCGCCATGAGGTCCGCATAGTCCTGCTGAAAGAGCGGATCGGTCGGATCGATCGCAGGCCAGCGCCGAACGTCATCGGGCGCGAACGGGCCGACCATGAACGCCATGCCGCCCCGTGGGATCGGCCCGCAGGTTGGGTTGTCGTAGACACCCACCACCCGATAGCGCCGATTCGCGTCGAGGTGCAGCCCGTTCCGGGTGAACACGAACCGATCGGTGGTGATGCTGATGATATGGCCATCCCCATCGCGCTTTGTCGTGAGGCGCACCAGCACTCTGTTTGTTACGGCGTCCTCAAGTCGAAGCTCGACGGCATAGTCGTGAGCGTGTCCGCCAAGGGCGCGGACCCTTCCGCCCACCGGAAGCGAGAATTCCGCGGTCGTCGTCGAGACGCCGGGCGGAAGGTCATATCGTCCGATCGCCGGGTTGGCGTCGAGATACAGGGGGAAGACGTCCCGCGGCCCGTCCGCGCGGTCGGGCGTCCACGCGATTGTGATTCGCAACGTGACACCATCCATCGCGTGGGCCGTGGGATTCACGAGCATATAGTAGAGCACCATGTGCTGATCCGGCTCAAGCGGAACGCCCATCGAACCGGGGAGCATGACGGACGGCGTTTCGTGAGCGGCCGCGACCAGACGCTCCGCCATCGGGTAGGCGACTTGGCGGCGGCTGAGGTTCACGACGCCCGCGTGGTGCAGCGCCGTTCGCGGAAGCACGCCCCCTGCCGAGTCGACGACGTCGATGCGGTATCCGCGCGCCCAGCCGCGGAATGGCCACACGAACGCGATATTCGTTTGTGCGTGCGCCTGACCGTAGGCCATCGCCGCCGCGAGGCGAATGCCGCTTACGCTCAGCACGACCTCCTTGTTGGCTGAGTCGAGCTGGATCTGGACGCCGGCGGTCGAATCACGGCGCACGACGGTGTCGACGTGCGGCGGCGCCAGCGTAAGAGGCAAGGGTCTTGCGCAGGCGGAGGCGATCACGCAGCCGGTGAAGATTCTCAAAAGTATTCCGCACCACTTTCTCAAAAGCATTGCCCACCCCGGCGATCACGTGAGGGTGAGGGAAAATGGGTTACGATGCCTGTGTTGTCGAGTGGACAGCGTGGGTTGCCGACCCCGAGCCGCGAGTGGGAAACGCGAAATCGGCTGCCGAGATCGGCAGCCGATTTTCGTAAACTCTTATTTCATAACGACATCAAGAGCGGGCGGCGGGGCTCGAACCCGCGACGTCCAGCTTGGGAAGCTGGCATTCTACCACTGAATTACGCCCGCGTACCAACAACCTAAGCGAATTCGCGGTCTGAACGTAAGGCCCGGACCCGCCGAAGAGGAGACGGACCGAGACCCGAACCGAAATCCGCAGGCTCGATCCGCGCGGGGACCTGGATCTGCTAGCAGATTGCTCCGCAGATGTGCGATCGCTCGGTGACCGCACCCGGAAAACCTAGACACCGTGACACCGCAGAGATCAGTTTAGAAAACTCTCAGCAACACCCTGCGCGCCCTACGGCTTCAATACCAATCCGAGACGTACGAGTCCGTCCTCCTGCACTCCAGAGCCAATGACCCTGGGATCGGACAATCGGAGTCGGTAGACCAGCGCCGATAGACTCGCGCTTGCATGGACGTGCTTCGCGAGCGCGATGTCCCCACCGACCGCGGCGACTCCCGCGACCTCCGACGGTGTGCCATAGCCGTCGTACGAGTCCCCGCCGTGGTGGATGAACCCCGGCCCCGCGCCGACCCAGAGGCGACGACCGTTGCTCGACTTGAGCTCCAGCAACATTTCCGCGCTCGCGATGGTGATCGTTGCGGCAAACACGCGATTCCCCCCGAACCCGCCTGGATTTGTGAATACCCTCGAGCTGCGCGCGTCCGGGACAACAGTCCCGTCGACCTCGAGGCCCAACCGCCGAGTAAATCGGATTACCGCCGTTCCACCATACGCGAGCGCACTCAAATCCTGCGGGGTACTTGGCAACCGTGTATCGAAATAATCGCCATGCGCGAAGTGTCCGAGTGGCCGGTAGTAGCCGACTGACGGCCCAACTTCGACGCTCGCCTGCCCCGGCAAGGCGGGCGCGGTTCCAGCGACGAGCATTCCCACCACGATCGCCTCGAACGCGCGCCTGCTCCGACGTCCGACAAGACAGGATGTCATACACAACTCCGCCGTGAGAGAGCGGCAATCATAATCTGTGTATGAGTAACGTAGCAACCGCGACTGTTGAGTCGTCGATCGCAGCGGAGGGGCTAATATCCCTCGTATACTTGCCGGGTTGCCTCGAGCCGAGCCTTGCTGAGCGGACGACGCGCCCCTTTCCGCTCGTACAACGCCGTATCCGCGCGCGCGAGCAGCTCATCGATGTCCGCGCCGCCTTCGACCTCCGCCACGCCAGTGCTCCACTGAATCATGAACGACTCGGCGTCGCTCGGACCTGTGCTGAGACGCGCAAATCCTCTCGAGAGACGCTCGGAGAGACGCTGGCCTTCTCCGCGTTCTCCAATCCCGAGCGCGAGCACGACGAACTCATCACCGCCAAATCGCGCGACGATATCGCCATCGCGCACGCCAGCGCGAAGCGTTTCCGCCACCGACTGCAACGCGAGATCGCCCGCGGCATGACCGTGTTCGTCGTTGATCGGCTTGAAGTAATCGAGATCGATGAAGAGCAATGCCGAGCGACGGCCGGTTCGCTGTTCGACTCTGAGCGCCTGCTCCGCCATGCGACGAAACCCGCGACGATTGAGCAAACCAGTAAGCTCGTCGCGCTCCGATCGAGCGGCGAGTTGCTCCTCGAGCGCGTGTCGTTCGGTGACGTCGATCATGACACCGCGCCACGCGAGCGCGCGGCCCGACGCATCGCGCACGAAGTCGCCGCGATCCTGCATCCAGCGAATGCGACCGTCCTTCGCGACGACGCGATACTCGTACTCCGTCGCGGTACCGGCGGCGAGCGCCGCTTCGGTTTCCGCGATCACGCGATCGCGATCGTCGGGATGGAGCGACCGCACCCACGCGTCGGGAAGCGCAATCCACTCGTCGACCGTATAACCGAGCACTTCGATGCCGGGGCTGATGTACGTCGGCGTGAAGGGCGGCTCCGGCGACACCCAATAAATGATGACAGGTAGCGCAGCGAGCAGTTCTCTGTGTCCTGATTCGCTCGCGCGAAGCGCAGCTTCGGCGCGCCATTGCTCCGAGATGTCGCGCGCGACCCAGACGACGGTGCGATCGGCCGTCGGCACCGCCGTCGCATCGAAACGCTTTTCGTCGCCGAGGACTTCGAGCGGATACTCGATGCGCTGGGACTCGCCGCTGTCGATCGCACGACGAATGCCGGCGAGGAACAGCGCGGCCGCCTCGTTCGAGAACACCTGGTCGACCCGCTTACCGAGGATGTCGCCGGCGGAGCGCGGCAGGGTGTGCCGGCCGTTCGCGCTGATCTTGAGGAATCGTCCGTCGTGACCGAACACAAAAACGATATCCGAGCTGGCCGCGATTACCGCGTCGACTTCGGCCACGCTCGGCGGCTCCGGGCGTTGACCGGATGGAGCGTGCGGATCGAAGACGGACCAGAGTTTCTGCATTCCCACAATAGAGATCAGTATCGACCAAACTGGTTCTGCGACGAGCTATCAGGCTGTGTACGGCAACTTACTGACGCTGACCATGGTGCTGGCGGTCGCCGGAGCCGGCGGTCCGCTGAGGGCCGTGAGCCATGAGCCGGGGGCGAGAGTGAGGGCCGCCGGCATGAGTTTCGACCGGAAGCGCCTCAGGCCCCTAACGCGCAATGAACGACCATTGGGGGACCAGGAAGAATCTCTCCAGAATCAGCGCGCGGGTAACAAAAAAGGACGCCGGTTAGGGCGTCCCTTTCAAGCTTTCGAGAGCCAGCGGTCGGGATTGAACCGACGACCGCTCGATTACGAATCGAGTGCTCTACCACTGAGCTACGCTGGCGAGGTACGAGCTGAGCTGCTGATCTGCTGCGAATGCCCTGACGCGGACTCGAACCGCGACGCCTTTCGGCACAGCCTCCTCAAGACTGCGTGTCTACCAATTTCACCACCAGGGCCCGACGATCCACTACGACGCTGCGGTACTGCCCTACACTGCCTTATACTGCCTTATACTGCGAGCCGAATTCACCAGCTACAGCAATTAGAAAATCGGAATGACCGCGCCAGCGTCCGACTTGCAAATCCGTCAACTGTAGGCTGTCCAACACGGGAGCGACGGGGTTCGAACCCGCGACCTCTCGAGTGACAGTCGAGTGCTCTAACCAGCTGAGCTACGCCCCCTGCGTCACCCGCCGCGGAACCAATCGCTGGTCCTGCGACGGCCTTCACCACAACCACCTGCGCACAGCACAACAAACTATAAACATTCAGCGGCATGACGTACGCCAATTTCGCTTTCCCCGCGCTTCTCGCTGCCGCACAGGGCGGTGCGCTGTCGCGCTCTTGCAGACTCACGATAGCCCGTACGGGAGTCGAACCCGTCTCTGCACCGTGAAAGGGTGCCGTCCTAAACCGATAGACGAACGGGCCGGGATCGAATAGCGGTAACGGGATTCGAACCCGTGTTTGGGCCTTGAGAGGGCCCCGTCCTAGTCCCCTAGACGATACCGCCGTTGCGAATCCAGTTACGACGCCATGCCAAACCTTCAATTATCAAACAATAAATCCGGCGGTGTTGCGTGAAACCGACGCCCACCACGCGCACCGCCGCCCGACACTGCCCAACCCTTCACGTTCATCCACCTACAGGCCGGGAGGGACTTGAACCCCCAACCGCTGGTTTTGGAGACCAGTGCTCTACCAATTGAGCTACCGACCTAGCGGTACCGCCCCAGCCGGCTGCGCTCGTGCCGACCAGGGCGAGATCACGTTAGGGTGACTGACGGGACTTGAACCCGCAACCCCCGGCGCCACAGGCCGGTGCTCTAACCAATTGAGCTACAATCACCGTGATCGGTGCCGCCCAACCCGCCACGACACCTGCTCCGCGCGACCGAACTACCATGCCGCAGGGAGATTTGCATTGTAACCGAGGCGACCAATCCTATCAACCCAGCGACGCTCGGGCCGCAAACTTCTCCCCGATTACTCCGTGATTACTCCTTGTAGCGCTCCTGGTACTCGCCGGTGGCCGGATTGACCTTCACCTTGTCGCCCGTGCCCACGAACTCGGGAACGTTGATCGTCACACCGTTCTCCAGCTTCGCCGGTTTGTTCGACGAGGTCTTGGTCGCCGTCTTCATGACCGGCGCCGTGTCCACGATCTCCAGCACCAACGAGTTCGGCAGCTTGATCCCAATCGGACGGCCATCGTAATACTCGGCCTGGATCTTCATCCCGGGCTGCATCCACTGGGCATTGTCGCCGAGCATCTCGTCGTCCATCTCGAGTTGATCGTAGTTCTCGACGTTCATGAAGTGGTACGTATCGCCACCCTGATAGAGAAACTCGAGATCATGCGTCTCCATGGACGCTGGATCGATCGAGTCCGCCGCGCGGAACCGATGCTCGAAGTTCGAGCCCGTGCGGAGATTCTTCAGCTTGGCCTGCACCATCGCGCGGAGGTTGCCCGGCGTGTGGTGACGGAACTCGACGATGCGACACGGATCGCCCTCGAACACAATTACCATTCCGCGGCGCACCTGCGTTGCCGGAATTGCCATGTGAATCAGCCCTGATTTCTTGGAGTCAATAATGTAAACGTAGACAGCCTTTAAACTTAGACTTGGCGCCACCGGTGGTCAAGCGCATTGCCTCGGCGAGGTATCCGGTGCTATCAGAGGGCGCTACTAGATCCGCCCGATGACCACCGACCGGCAGTAGGGACACCGACGAGCCGCCGGCAGAATTGCCTCGGCGCACTCCGGACACGCCACGCGTCCTTCTGGCAACGCCAGGTCAGTTCCGCGCGTTGCCGCCAGCTGCTCATTGCGCCGATGACGCAGCCCACGCCTGATGAGGTCGCGAAAGTTCAACACGTAGGCGCCCGCCGCAGCAGCTCCGACGATACATCCGCCCCAGATCACGAGAGCGTCCATCGCGCTACTTCCGCCTGATCGCCACGGAATCGAGCACGGGCCGAAGCCACTTCCACACGTTGTCAGCCACCATCCGTTCACCCGTGTTGTTCGGGTGGATCCCGTCGCCCTGGTTCAACTCGCGATGTCCCGCAACATCAGTCAAGAGAAACGGGAGCAGCGTCGCGCCGTCTTTCTTCGCGACATCCCCGTAGAGCCGATGGAAATCCGCCGCGTACGTGGGACCAAGATTCGGCAGCGCTTCCATCTGGATTACTACGAGATGTGCGTCAGGGCGTTTCGCTCTTATCCGAACGAGCGCCGTGTCGAGGTTCGCCTTGAGCGTCGCCGCCGGGATCCCGCGAAGACCGTCGTTCGCACCGGTCTCGAGTACCATCACGGTAAACTTGCCGTTCAGCAGCCAATCGAGACGGTCGAGCAATCCTGACGACGTCTCACCGCTCACGCCCGCATTCACGACCTCAAACTTGAGCCCGGCGGAATCGATCTTCCGCTGAATCAGCATCGGATAGGCGCTGTCGGGATCGAGGCCGAGCCCGGCGGTGAGACTCGTGCCCACGAAGAGAACGACGGGCTTCGTTCCAGCAGACGGACTCGCCGCGCCGTTACCTTCCCTTGACGGGGGCACCTTCGCCGAATCCGCGGACGCAACGGCGTCCGACCGCCCCGAGCACGACACGCCCGACACCGCGACGCAGGCCGCGGCCAGCACCCCCAGCACTGCGCGCAACCCGGCACCCTTCTTCCGCGTACTGTCGTTCATGCTCGTAGCCAAAGAGTTATCGAAAGAATATCGCAGTGGCGAGAATAGGCTCGCAGTGCTGCGCGAAGTCTCTTTCGCCATTCCACAGGGCGCCTTCGTAGCCATTGTTGGGCCATCGGGAAGTGGAAAGACGACGCTGCTCGGCCTCCTCGCCGGACTCGACACGCCGTCGCACGGACAAGTTTTTCTCGACGGCGCCGACCTCACCGCGATGGACGAAGACCAGCGCGCGAAGCTTCGCGGACAGAAAGTGGGCTTCGTCTTTCAGCGTTTCCAGCTGATCGCCACGCTCACCGCAGTCGAGAACGTGCAAGTGCCGCTCGAGCTTCGCGGCGACAGCGGGGCCGCCGAGCGCGCGCGGGACCTCCTCAAACGCGTGGGGCTGGGCGATCGGCTCGATCACTTCCCCACGCAACTCTCCGGCGGCGAGCAGCAACGCGTCGCGATTGCGCGCGCCTTCGCGAACTCGCCGCGGATTCTCTTCGCCGACGAGCCCACCGGAAATCTCGACAGCGCCACTGGCACGCGAATCGTCGAGCTGCTCGAAGAGCTCAATCGTGAATCGAACACCACGGTGGTGATCGTGACGCACGACCTCGGACTCGCCTCGCGGACGCAGCGCATCATCCGTCTCGCCGACGGACGCGTGATCTCCGACGCCGAGACCGAGAAGGCCGCCTGATGGCCGGCAGCCTGTTCAATTTGGCGTGGCGCGAGAGCCGCACGGCGCGACGCCGCCTGCTCCTCTATATGTCGTCGATCTCACTCGGCGTCGCCGCGCTCGTCGCGATCGATTCGTTCTCCAGCAACGTCATTCAGTCGGTGCACGACCAGTCGCGGGCGCTCATGGGCGGCGACGCGATGGCAACGCGCAATGCGGCGCCGACGCCGGCCGTCGATTCACTGCGTGATTCCCTGCGAACGAAGGGCATTCCAAGCGTCACCGCGACGAACTTCACGTCGATGGCGCTCGTACCGCGCAACGGCGGCACGCGTCTCGTGCAGGTGCATGCAGTCTCGCCCGGCTATCCGTTCTACGGCAGCATCGTCACCGAGCCGCTGACGTCGTGGACCACGCTGCAGAGCGACGCCAACGTCGCGGTCGACCCGTCGCTGCTCGTCTCGCTCGACGCGAAAATCGGCGACACGCTCTCGCTGGGCAACGGAAGGTTCATCATTACCGGAACTCTAAAAAGCGTTCCGGGCGACGTCGGCATCAGCGCGGCGATCGGACCGCGCGTCTACATCGCCGAGCGGTTCGTTCCGGCGACGGGGCTGCTGGTGTTTGGCAGTCGCGCCGAGTATGAAACCCTGTTCAAGGTACCGTCGACGATTGCGTCGAACGCGTTCGTCGCGCGGTTCCAGCGGCGCATGCTTCACGGCACCAACGGCTCCATGCGCGACGCCGGCTACAACGAATCACGACTGGCCGGCGCGATCGACCAGCTTCACGACTATCTCGCGATCGTCGGGCTTGTCGCTCTCCTCCTCGGCGGCATCGGCGTTGCGAGCGGCGTCCACGCGTTCGCGATGCGGAAGATCGATCCCGTCGCGATCTTCCGCTGCCTTGGCGCAACGAGCTGGCAGGTCCTCGGCATCTACTCGGCGCAAGCGGCGGTGATGGGATTGATTGGCGCGGCGGGCGGCGTCGTGCTCGGCGTGCTGATTCAGTTCCTGTTGCCGCTCGCACTGAAGGATTTCCTGCCTGTTGACGTCGAGGTCAAGCTCGCCCCGTCGGCGA
>JBDTAE010000229.1:0-4141 GCA_039924785.1 Gemmatimonadaceae bacterium
ATCGTATTGACCTCGCGATACGGATAGAAGTAGTCGTCGATGTGAATGCCGTCGACGTCGTATCGTTTGACCACGTCGAGCATCGTCGCGAGCACGTAGTCGCGCGCGGCGGGAATGCCGGGATCGATCCACGTTTCGCTTCCGTATTTTCTAATCCAGTCGGGATGCGTTTTCGTCACGTGCGACGCCGCCGCCTTTCCCGCGAAGAGCGGAAGCATCGCGCGGAAGGGATTGAACCACGCGTGCAGTTGCAGGCCACGAGCGTGCGCCTCGGCCACCGCGTACTCGAGCGGGTCCCACATCGGTTGCGGGGCTTGGCCCGACTTTCCGGTAAGGAACGCCGACCACGGCGCGTACTGCGTCGGATACAACGCGTCGCCGGCGAGGCGCACATGCAAGATCACCGTGTTGAGTCCAAGCGCCGCGGCGTGATCGAGCAACGCGCGCATTTCCGTACGCTGTGAATCAGGGGTAAGACCCGCGGCTGACGGCCAATCGCGAAAGCCGCGATCCCAGATTGGCGTGACCCACGCGGCGCGGAATTCCCGCGCCACCGTGGGTGGCGCGGTCAGATTTTGCGCCGGCGCAACGCGCGCACCGGCCAATGCAATCGCCAGCAACGCGATCGCGCGTCGCATCGTCAATCTTCGCTCGCTTCCTCGGCGTCGTCGCCATGCTTGACGATATCGCCCTTCTTGAACAGGATGCCCTGCAGGATCTTCTTCCACTCAGGTTTCTTGCGGAGCAGAAACTCGAGATCCATTCCGAAATGTTTCATCTCCTCGTGCTGCGCGTTTTTCATGATCGCCAATGCCTGGCGATCCTTCTCGACGGAGATTCGCTGCTCGTACCAGCCAATCGCCTCCGCCTCTTCGGTCATCGATGTGATCATGCGCGCGAACGTGCGCGTTTCGGCGGAAAGCTCTTCGGGCGGTTCGTGGTATTGATCGAAAGACATGGTAGCGCTCGCGTAGGTGGATGAACGCGAAAGATATGCGCGATCACGACGACGACGAACGCCGCTCGGTTGGTCGGCGCTGGCACGATGCCTGCAACATCCGAATCGCGGCGAGACCGCGTAGGGGAGTCGCGAAAGCGACTGGAGCGGGGACGCGGATCGCCAGGTGGGGTGGAGGGAGCAAGTCCGACCGAACGGGGGTGGCCGCGTTGGTGCCATCCCCGTTCGTCGTCCGCGCAATCGAGGTTGCTACGGAATGGGTGGCGTCGAGGCCGGCTCCCTCCGCCACTTTGTAGACTGCTCATACGAGTACGCCAACTTGATCAGGCGTGACTCGTCGAACGCCCGTCCGAAAATCGTCATCCCCGCCGGCAACGTGTTGTTCCGCGTGTACCCCATCGGGACCGTGATTGCCGGCATGCCGGTCGTGGGCGAGAAGTACTGGCTGTTATCGCCCGCCGGAGTGTTCATGTCGCCGATCAATCGCGGCGGATTGCTCCACGTCGGATAGACGAGCGCATCCAATTGCAGACGATCCATCGTCCGCGTCACCGCATCGCGCAACGCATCGCGGCCGGCCTGACGATTTGCGCATCCGGGCTGCGACTCGATCGGCTCCGTGACGGTCATGTTTTGTTGAAGCTGCGCGCGATTATTCGGATGATACCGGCCGGACCGAACAATCTCCTCGATGGTCTTTACCGGGACCTTGTCGCCTTGCTCCGCCAACCACGCATCGAACTCCGCGCGAAACACACTGCATCCGCCGCCGCCTCGACCGGCGCGACGCAATGAATCGACCTCGACGATCATTACTGTGTCGAGCACCGTCGCGCCGGCCTTGCGAAGATCCTCGACCGCGCGATTGAACACCTGTCGCACTTCGGGATCGACCGTCGGACCCTCGAACGCCTGGCGAAGCACGCCGATTCGCGCGCCCTTGAGTCCATCGCGTACGAGCGACGCGCTGTAATTCGGCGTCGCCTTCCCCTGCATCGCCGACGTCACCTTGTCATTCGGATCGTATCCGGCAACGACCTGAAGCACAGCCGCCGCGTCGGCAACCGTCCGCGCCATCGGACCGGCGACATCGGCGAACAGGCTCAGCGGCGCAATGCCCGCGCGGCTGGCCAGGCCCATCGTCGACCGAATCCCGACCAAGTCGTTGTGCGAGCTCGGTCCGCGAATTGAATTGCCCGTATCCGTTCCCAGCCCGACTTCGCCGAGGTCGGCCGCGATCCCAGCGCCCGTGCCGCCCGACGACCCCGCGGTCACCCGATCGAGCGCGTAGGGATTCTTCGTGTACCCCGGCAGCACGGAGTTCACCGTCTCATACGGGCTGAATGCAAACTCCGCCATATTAGACTTCGCTAATATGATCGCGCCCGCCTCCTTCACCTTCTTCACCTGAAATGCGTCGACGCTCGGCTCATAGCCCTTGAGCGCGAGGTTGCCGGCGGCGGTCTGCAGGCCGATCGTCTGGAAATTGTCCTTCACGAGCATCGGGATGCAGTGCAGCGGTCCGACGAGCTGACGATTCGCGGCGAATCGTTTGTCGAGCGAATCGGCCGTCGCGAGCGCGGCTGGATTCACGACGGTGATCGCGTTGATTGCCGGTCCCTGCTTGTCATAAGCGTCGATGCGCTTGAGATACGCCTGCACCAGCGCGTGGCAGGTCAGCGTGCCCGCGCGAATCGCGGCGTGCACGTCGGCGATCGTGGTTTCATCGACGCGAAAGGGCGCTTGCGCTCGAGCGGGAACGGCAGCGCAGATCGCCAGCGCGAATGGCGACAAAAAGCGGCGGAGCGAACGGAGATGTGATGTCATTTCACAGAATCTGCACAGGTTTTCCGTTGTCGGAAGTCGCAAGCCCAATCAATCTTCATTTCAGGCACTTCTTCGGGCGCATTCCCGGACCTCATGACAGCACGACGGCCGCGACTTGAGCGTCGCCCTGTTTCGGGATTGCCTGGGCCACAAGACGCCGGTGGGAGCGGTTCGGGCATCATTTCGGCGTCGCGAACACCGCCGCCGACATTTCTCGAGCGCTCGCCACCATTGCGACCTTCGCGGTGTAGCGCCGTTATGTTGGATTCCGCCGCGAGACCACAACCGCGGCAAGCACGATCAGCACTCCGCCAACGATCGATGCCACGCCAAACACATCGCGGAACAGCAGAACGCCGAGGATCGCGCCAATCACCGGTTCGAGGTTGATGAACACACCAGCCTGCGACGCAGGCACGCGCGCCAATCCCCAATTCCAGAGCAGTGTGGCCACCGCCGTCGCGAGAATTCCCATCGCGGCCAACGACAGCCAGGCGCGCAACGACAGCGAGAGCAACGGCGGCGGTCCTTCCGTCGCAAAGACCCAGATCGCGAGCATGATCGTTCCGGCGATGATGACGAGCGCGCTGGTTGCGACAGGAGAATAGTTGCGCTCCATGAGCCGCTGGCTCATAAGAATCCACGCAACACCGCCGAGCAGCGACGCCACGACGAGTGCGTCGCCGCCCAGCGTTGCCCCGCCCGAGCCCGGACTGCCGGTCCCACCGAACGCGACGAGTGCGGCACCGATCGTCGACCCAACGAGGCCCATCCATCCGATCTTGTCGAGACGCTCTTGCGTGAACGCCGCCGCGGCGACGCCGAGGAGAACGGGGAGCACGCCGACCATGAGGGACGCGTGTGATACGGTCGTTCGCGCGAGACCGCCGAATTGCATGAGATACTGCACCGGCACACCGATCAGCGCTGCGATTAGAATGATCGGAAGATCGGCTCGGTCGACGCGCGGCATTTTCCCGCCGCTCGTGTACGCAAGCGCGATCGCGAGCCCGATGGACGCGAAGGCGAAACGCAGCAGCACCATGTGCCCGACCGACAGCTCCTCGAGCGCCCATTTGCCGAAAACGAACCCTGTTCCCCAGATCGATCCCGCGGCGGCAAGCGCGGTGTACCCGGCCGCGCGGCGGCGATCAGCCGGCATGCAGTTCTGTCGTTGGCAGGGCGCGCCAATTCGGATTCGTACGGCGACCCGTCATTCATCCCCGAGAGCTGGCACCCGTCCGTCCAGTCGCATTGCGAAGCGCGGCCAGCGATTCGGTACCGTGAGGTCACAAAATTCGTATGTGCATCCTCGAATGCACAAGGGCTGCCGGGCTGGCGGGCGGTGCTTGCGTT
>JBDTAE010000230.1:0-25620 GCA_039924785.1 Gemmatimonadaceae bacterium
CGTCGTGAGCGCGGGTACGTACTCGGTACGCAGCGTGCCGGTGATGGGCGCCGCGTTCATGCTTGTGGGTGCCGCCACCTTTCTGCTTCCGATCGCGTGGACGACGCTCCTCATGATCGTCGCGTTCGGCGGACTGCACATTGCCTTCGGAACCTGGATCGCGCTGAGGCACGGTGGCTAAGCCCAGCCGGAAGCGCCGCCCCGATGCGGTCGACAAGCCGGTGGTCGCGCCGCTTCGCCCAGTCAAGGGCGCCGCACCCGACGCGGATGGACCGTTCTCCTTCGATCGTCTCATTCATGAACGCCTGCGCCTCGGCATGTTGAGCGCCCTGGCGGTCAACGAGTCGCTCAGCTTTAACGATCTCAAAAAGCTGTTGCAGACCACGGATGGGAACCTGAGCGTTCACGCGCGCAAACTCGAAGAAGCCAACTACGTGGAGTGTACGAAATCGTTCGAAGGGCGGGTTCCGAATACCAAGTATTCGATAACGCCAGTGGGCCAACGCGCCCTCGAGCGATATCTTGACCACATGGAAGCGCTGATTCGCGCCACGCGCGACCGATAATTACAGACAACATGCGAGTCACTTACTCGTCCTCCCGAGCATGAAGAGAACCACAGCGGTCCCTTCGCCGTTCGCCGGCATTCACGTCGGGATCATCATGGATGGCAACGGCCGTTGGGCCTCCGCCCGTGGATTGCCACGCACATCGGGGCACCGCGCTGGCGTTCGCACGGCGCGCTCGATCGTCGAAGCCGCGACCCGTGCCGGCGTCGGCACTCTCACGCTGTACGCATTTTCGGCGGACAATTGGAGCCGGCCCACGCCTGAAGTGAGCGCGCTGATGCGGTTGTTCGGCCGCTCCTTGCTGATCGAATCCAAGCGCTGCCGAGACAATGGCGTTCGCCTCACGATTGCGGGCCGCCGCGATCGCTTGCCGGGCAGCCTGGTGCGGGCGATTCACGAAGCCGAGGCAATGACCGCGCACGGACGCAACCTGCACCTTCGCGTCGCAATCGACTACTCGTCGCGCGAGTCGATCATGCGCGCATCGTCGCACGCCGGCCCAAGTGTCGAGCCCATGACGCGAGAGCGCTTCGCTCGGCTGCTGGCGACCGTGAACCACGATCCGTTCACGATCCCCGATGTGGATTTGCTCATTCGCAGCGGCGGTGAGCAGCGGCTCAGCGACTTCCTCCTGTGGGAGTGCGCATACGCGGAGTTCAACTTCGCGCAGTGCATGTGGCCCGAGTTCACCGAGGAGCGATTCCTGTCCGCGTTGAGCGAGTTCGAAATGCGCGAGCGCCGCTTTGGCGGAGTTCCCGCGCAGGCGGCGAGCTGATAGGTTCTTCCTCGTTCTGGACTTTATAATTCGAGGACTGCCCAATGCCCGGCCAAGATGTACGGGACGCCCTGACGCGAGTTGTGCTACAAGCGAGTGGTCCAATGGCATTGTCTTCGCGGGCCGGCGCGGTGTGCGTTGTTGAGTTGCGCGTTTACGCGTTGCGCGTGACTGATGGACCGCGACAGTTGGGTAGTGGCGTAAGCGTGCGCGCGCTTACGCCACGATGATCTGTCGGGGTCCAAGCTCAACGCGTGACGCGTAAACGCACGACGCAATAACGCACACCGCGCGGTCTGCCAGTGGTGGCGTCCGAAGACGCAGATATCAGCTCCGCCTCGGCGAATCGATCTCGCCGTTGACGATCTGCGCCTCGGGTGAGCCGGGCGCCGGAGCTCGACTACTCGCCTGTTAGCATTCTCTCAAGCGCGTCGAGCCCAATCTGCATGTCCTTTCGCCCGAGCCCGAGCCGAAAGTAGTTTCCACGGAACCCGAACTGCGATGCCGGAAGGATGAGAACTCCGTCGCGCTCGATGAGCCGCACCGCGAGCTCGTCGACATCGCCCTCTATTAACTGCGGAAATCCAACCGTGCCCGCGCGCGGCCGCACCCATGCCAGTCGACCCTCGTTGCGCGCGAAGAACTCGTCGGCGATTGCGAGATTTGCGCGCACGATCTCCAGCGCCCGCTCGACCAACGTCGTTCCAGCACGCAGCGCGATGAGCGAGAGAATCTCACTGGGCGCACTGTTGCAGATCGTCGTGTAGTCCTTGAGCGACGCCAATCGCGAGTATAGCGCGGCATCTCGCGTCGCGATCCAACCGATGCGCAGTCCGGCCAATCCGTACGCCTTCGACATGACGCCAAGACTCACCCCGCGTCCGGTGCTCTCGGCCGCGGTCGGGAGACGAGGAGCATTGTGCTCGACGAGTCGGTATACCTCGTCGGAGAACAACGTCGCCCCGTGCAGCTCGACGAGATCGACGAGCCTTGAAAACTGTTCGGGCGACAACTGCGCACCGGTTGGACTATGAGGAAAGTTTATAACGACGACTTTCGTGTTCGGGCGCATCGCGGCCGCAACAGCGCCGACATCGAGCGACCAGTCCCTTGGATTCAGTGGAACGAGCGTTACCTCCGCGCCAATCGATCGCGCGACTTCGTGGAGCGACTGATACGCCGGCCACACGACAACCGCGTGATCGCCCAGAGACAGCAACGCGTGCATCGCGAGGAATACGCCTTCCTCCGCGCCGGCGAACGTGATGATGTGGGACGCATCGAGGCCGGGGTACAACTCGGCGATGCTCTCTCGCAACGCAGGAAGGCCGAGCGACTCGGTGTAGCCGAGGCTCAGGGTCTCCCAGCGGTGAAGACTGTCGCCGTCGGCGAGCGAGAGCAGCTCGCCGAGCGGCATTGGCTCAATGTCTGATGCGGCCAGCACGTGGCGCACCGCAAACTCCCATCGAGCAAAGTACCGCTCGAGCGCGAAGTCTTCGATGCGCACGGTACTACATGCCGGTGATGACGCCGCATGCGATGCGCGCGCCCGAGTTGCCGGCCGGATCGGTCATGTAGTCGTCGAGCGTGGCGTGAATGACGATTGCCGCGCCGTTCGCGCCGAGAATCGCGTTGGTGCCCTTGAGCGACACACCCGGCACGATGAATTCAAAGTGTGCCGGCCCGCTCGCCGGCATGTCGAAGTTCGGAAGATCGCCCATGTGCGGGCCATCAGCAGACTTGAAACCATGCTTCTTCATGGCCGGGTTGAAGTGTCCGGCCGCCGTCGTGAACGCGGGGCCCTCACACTTTCCGACCGAATGCACGTGAATGCCGTGAATGCCGGCCGGCAATCCGGATACTGAGCCGACGATCAACAGTCCGCCCGGCGTGTCGGTGAACGTCGCGCTGCCGACGCTGGCGCCGGTTGCGCTGGCGATCGACGCCGAGGCGGTGCTGTGCTGTGTTCCAGACCACGCGAACGCCGATGCCGCCAATGCAAGAATGCTCAAACGCTGAATCATGGTGCCCTCAAGTGTGATCGGTGAAGGTCGCGCATGCGACGGGGTTATCTGTCATTACGCAGTGGGAACACGAATCGCGGCAGCTGCCGTCCGAGCTCTCGCAAGCGCATCGTCGGCGCTGTCTCCCGTCGCGGAGATGTGACCCATCTTTCGCCCGGCGCGCGCGCCGCTCTTGCCGTAGAGATGCAACCGAATACCCGGCTTCGCGAGTGCGGGTGCAAAGTCCGGCGGGCCGCTGAGCCAGAGGTCGCCAAAGAGGTTGACGATGGCGCCCGGTCGCAGCACGCGCGGATCGCCGAGTGGAAGGTCGCACGCGGCGCGGACGAGTTGCTCGAACTGACTGGTGCCGCACGCCACTTCGGTCTCGTGAAACGAGTTGTGCGGACGCGGCGCGAGCTCGTTGACGAGGAGCTTGCCGTCGCGGAGGAGAAACATCTCGACCGCCATGAGCCCTTCAAGAGAGAACTGCTCGGCGATTCCAACGGCGATCGCTTCGGCTTCCTTCATGACGGTCGGCGGAAGCGGCGCGGGAATCACGGACCACGCGAGAATCTGATTTTCGTGAACGTTGAGAGCCGGCGGATAGACGCGTGTCTCGCCACTCGGGCTGCGCGCCACCATAACCGACAACTCCGCTTCGAGGTCGAGCGCCTGCTCCGCGACCGACGGTCGCTCGCCGAGACTGCGCCACGCGTCGGCAACTTGCGACGGATCGCTCACGCGCGCCTGGCCGCGACCGTCGTAGCCACCGCGACAGCTCTTCACGAACAACGAGTCAAGATCGCGCGCGGCCGCGGCAAGATCGTCGGCGTTACGAACGTCGCGATACGGACCATTCGGAAATCCATGCTGGGCGAGCCACGCTTTCTGAACCGACCGATCCTGCACCACGCCGACGATCGCTGGGCTCGGTCGCACGGGCGCGTGTTTCGCGACGGCGTCGAGGGCGGCGACGCCGATATGCTCGATCTCTAAAGTCACGACGTCACAGTGGCGCGCGAGCTCTTCGGCGGCGTCTGCGTCATCGAACGCCGCCGCGACGACTCGGTCGACCACTCCACTCGCGGCGCACGTGGCGCTCGGGTCGAGCACATGCACGTTGTAGCCAAGCGTGCGCGCGGCCATCGCGGTCATTCGCCCGAGCTGTCCGCCGCCGAGGATGCCGATGGTCGATCCGGGCGGAATGGTCGTCATCAGCCCTGCGTGATGTCGGTGTGCGCCATGACCTGATCGGTGCGCGCCTGCCGCCATGCGCGAAGACGTTCGCGCAGTTCCGGCCGCGTGTTCGACACGATCGACGTCGCGAGCAACGCGGCATTCACCGCCCCCGGTTCGCCGATGGCGAGTGTGCCGACGGGAACGCCGCGGGGCATCTGGACGATCGAGAGCAGGGAGTCCAGACCGTTCAGTGTCGTCGCGGGGACGGGAACTCCGAGCACGGGAAGCATCGACTTTGCGGCGACCATACCGGGCAAGTGAGCCGCGCCCCCTGCCGCTGCGATGATCACCTCGAGGCCGCGTGCTTCAGCGGTGGACGCATACTCGAACATCCAATCGGGTGTGCGGTGCGCCGAGACGACTTTTGCTTCGAATGGAACGCCGAGCTCCGTGAGCAGATCGATCGCGGGCTGCAGGAATGCGAGATCGGATTTGCTTCCCATGATCACGCCGACCCACGGGTTGGTTGTTGGTGCGGTCGTGCTGTTGGGCATAGCGCGGGAGCCAGGTTCGCGGGACTCGGAAATATATACTGAAGGCGTGGAGCCCGGAGTGGAACGACGCGCGGGCGCGTGCGGCCCACGTCGGCGCACGCTACTGCTTGCGAACGTCGATCCAGCGGTTCAGCCACGTGTGTCGCTCACTTTGTCTTGTCGACCACGACGTTGCCGCCCTTCATCACCCATTTGACATTGTTCAACACCACGTTGATATCCGTCATCGGATTGCCATCGACCGCGACGATGTCCGCGTAGTATCCAGGCGCTATCTTGCCGAGCGACTTCTCCATGCCGAGTAGTTCGGCGGCCGTCGTGGTGCAGGTGGCGAGCGCTTGCGCGGGCGTCATTCCCATCTTCACGAACCAGCCCAGCTCTCTGGTGTTTTGACCGAAGCCGGTGAATACTGCGTCCGAGCCCATGCCCATTTTCACGCCGGCTTTGAATGCGCGCGCTGCCGTTGCGTAGTTGAGCAGCCGGAACGAATCGAGTGCCGCGGCCTGCGCGTCGGTGTAGCGGAAATCTTTCCTATTGTCCGAGTAATAGCGATTGTGGTCGATTGTGGGCACGTAGACGATGCCGGCCTTCGCCATTGTGGCGAGCGTCGCGTCATCGAGATTGATCGTGTGCTCCAGCGAATTCACACCGGCGCGCACGGCGTCGCGACCGCCGACCGGACCGTACGAGTGAATTGCGATCCGCTTGCCGAAGACGTGCGCCGCGTTGACCGCCGCCTGTATTTCCTCGTAGGTGAAAGTCTCGTCGCCGGTGACGTCCGCGCCGCTGCCGGTGGACCCGTACATCTTGATGACGTCGGCGCCTGCATCGACCTGCTGCTTCACCGCTTCTGGAATTTGAGAGATGTTATATATGCGGCCACGAACGGTCTTCGTGGTGTCGGTGTTCGGGCGAAACGGAGGCTTGGCTTTGCTCAACCCATAGCCGGCGACGAACATCCGCGGCCCGATCCAGCCGCCTATGTTGATCGAATCGCGCAATGCGATGTCGGTGTAGTTCGATGAGCCGAGATCTCTCACGGTCGTAACACCCGTTTCGAGTGCCTTGAGTCCGTTCTTCTGCGCGAGGCGGACGGTCTGTTCCGGCGGACGCGCGGGTTGCCGCCACGGATCAGTGCCCGATGCCGGATCCCAGTAGTACGTCATGTGCGTATGCAGATCGATCATGCCGGGAATCGCGGTGTAGCGTGACATGTCGATCGTCGTTGCGCCGGCCGGAATTGCGTCGCGCGGTCCAAGCACGCTTGTGATCCTGTCGCCGTCGACGATGATGACGCCGTTCGCGATGACGCGTCCGCCGCCATCGACTACCGCCGCGAACTTGAGCGCTTTCGTTTGCGCGCCGGCCGCCGAGGCGATCACGAGGGAGCTGGCGGCGAAAAATGTCGATAGTTTCATGCGCAAAACATCGCCTTCGCACCGCGACTCGGCTAGCGGGCATTGCGGCGCAGACCCACCTTTCGCGCATGCGACGACTCACATTGCGTTGGTGTCTGCCCCTCCTGGGTATCGTGGCGTGTTCGACGGCGCACGTGCGAACGGCCGCGCCCAATCGAGCCGCTTTGGTCGATACCGCTGACGCGTTCTGGAAGAGTCTGGCACCGGACGTCTTCCGCGCACGCGTAGAAACGTCGAAAGGCAACTTCGTCATCGAGGTCGATCGAGCGTGGGCTCCGCACGGTGCCGATCGGTTCTACAACCTGATCCGCGCCGGCTATTACGACAACTCGAGGTTCACGCGCATCGTGCCGAAGTACATCGCGCAGTTCGGCATTGCCGGCGACTCAACGCTGAATGCCGTGTGGCACGCCGCGAACATTCCGGACGACATTTCGCTCAGGCACAATGCGCGCGGAACGTTCGGCTTCGCGGCCACCGGTCCCGACGCTCGCACGACGCAGATCTACATCAACCTCGTCGACAACGCGCGGGTCGATCCGCAGGGTCTCGGTCCGATCGGCTCCGTCATCGAAGGAATGGCAGTCGTCGACAGTTTGTATTCAGGATATGGCGAAACGTCCGGCGGTGGCGTGCGCGCGGGGAAGCAAGGTCCGCTGTGGGACGGCGGCAACGCGTATGTGGACCGAATGTATCCCAAGCTCGACCGACTGATCCGAATCAGCATTATCGAACGAACGTGACAGCGCCGACGATCGACGCCCACGGATGCCAGCCCGGTCCGCCAGTGTACGATCGGGTGTCGCCCACCGCGCGGTAAACGAGCGTCGCCCAGCGATACCGAAACTCTAAACCCAGCTCGCCGCTGCCGACGAACGGCTTGTGCCCCACGCTCCCGCTGTCGTTCGCCGTTCGACCATCCAGGAAGATGTCGCGCGCTACGCCGCGCCCAGTCACGCCCGTGAAGAGCGCGATCTCCAGTGGCCCGTCGGTCGGCAGCCATGGATGGTGCAGGTGCCAACCGATTCGGGTCTGAACTCCCACTTCGCCGTCCGTCGTCACGTTGCCGACCGCGACGGCCGCGCGTGGAATGACGTCGACGCCAATGTTCGAATCGCCGGTGAGCGCAATGCGTTCGCGATGTTCGTAGCGGGCAATCACGCCGGGCTGGAAGACGATCTGACGATCCCAATCCGTGGGGCGATTGAAGGCTGGAGCAAGATCGTGCGCGAGGTCCTGTGTTTGTCGCGCGAGGGACGGCGGACCCGTCACGCCGAGTGTGACCGAGATGTCGTCCGAGCGATCGGGCGCAAGGAGCTGAGCGCCCTGGCTCAGGTACAGCCATCCAGCATTCGATCGCGAACCCGGCACAGGTGTGGGCGAATCGAGACTGAGCGCCGGCGTGTACATATCCTGCCCGATTTCCAAATGCGATGACCGGCACGACGCGAGCTTCGTCGTGCACGGCGCGCCGTGGAGAAACGAGCGTGCCCACCAGGGCGCATCGCCGCCGTCGACGCTGATATGAACGCCGCTGGTGTACTCCTCGTCGGGCCGGTTGTACGGCTGGAGCCAGAAGTCGAACGCGTCGTTGTCGATCCGCAGCGACACCGTGCGCGGCGACTGTGCCGATGCCGCGCCTAGCGCCAGCAGCCACAGGCCAGCAGCCAGGCAGCGCATTTTACTGATACTGGATGTACAGCGGGCGCGGCAGAAGGTGGAGCACCTCACGTGGCGTGAGGAGCGCGTCGCCTTTCCGCACATCGTTGTGATAGAAAATCTTGAAGCCGGTGAACTCCACCGGATGCGTCACGATGTAGTCGCGGTACGAGTCGAACTTGAGCCACGGCGGACCCCAGCCGTCCATGTCCATCACGACCTGCACATGCGACGTCGGGCGAATCTGTTCGGCGTCGGGGACCATGTCGGAGCGAAAGCGGTGTACGACGAGGATCTTCGGCGGCAGCTTGTTGTCGACGACGAGCTTATCGAGGGTCTGGATGACGTAGTTGACGTCGTCGGCCGTCATCTGGCCCACCTTCGTGCTCGGCTTCACGCCCTCGCGTTTGTGGTGCATGTAAAACTCAGGGTCGATACCGAGATGCACGTCGGGACGTTGCAGGTACTTGAGGAGCGGCGGCAATTCCTGCTGCAACGTGCTGTGTCCCGCCTGGATGTCGAGGATGAGCAAACCCTTACGGCTCTTCGCCCATCCGTAAGCGCGCTCGACCATATCGCTCGACTCACGCCGACGCCACGCTCCGTCGGAACCTGCGGCTCCCTGCGCGACGACCGTGACGAGATGGATCGCGGGAATGACGGGGGTCGACGGGTCGGCCGCTTTCCATTCGGCGACCGTCTTGTCGAGCATGGCGAGCATCTGCTGTTCGGGATATTCGCCGATCACGCCCATCTTCTTCGAGTGCGGATTTCCGTAGTAGGCGACGACGCGGTTGGCGGGGAGAATGGCTCCCGGGAGCAGCGCCGGAGCGGCGGGCCACTTTGCAACAGCTTTTTCTCCGGCCCGAATGGCGGACGCGAACGATGATTCATCCTGCTTGGTGCGTCCGGGGTTCAATCTGGGCTTCGTGGTGTCGCTCGAGGCGCTCCTCGACGCCATCGGGTTACCGCTCGCCGTCATGGAATTCGCGAAGCGAAGCGGGGCGGCGTGTGCGACAGAGATGCTACCGGCTGTGGCAGCGACAACGATAACAGCGGACGACAGAAGCAGTGCGCTCTTCATTGAACTCCGACAGTGTTGATGACAGGGCTCACCGAGGCACCACGCGTGCCACGATTCCGCAAAGCAGATGCGCCGCAACCGGAGCTCCCGGTTGCGGCGCTTTTTCTGTGGCTGCGACTCCCCGAGTAGGACTCGAACCTACGACCACTCGATTAACAGTCGAGCGCTCTACCAACTGAGCTATCGGGGATCAGACCCACAAAACTAGCGCCCGAAACGTCGAAGTCAAAACCCCCGCTAAAATCCGTTGCAGCAAGCGGTTGAAGCGATCACACCGCCTGCGGCACGCGTTCCGGCAGCTCCTTTCGCCGCGGGCGTCGCCGTTCATACTCTTCGAATCCTGGCAGCACAGTTCGCAGCCACTGGCCAGTGTACGACCGAACGACGTCCGCGACTTCCTCCGGGCGTCCAGCGGCGACAAGCTCTCCGCCGCGATCGCCCGCCTCAGGGCCGAGGTCGATGACCCAGTCCGCAAGCTTGATGACGTCGAGATTGTGCTCGATGAGGACAAGCGTATGCCCCGCCTCGACGAGCCGGTCGAACACCTGTGCGAGTTTTCTAATGTCGTCGAGATGGAGACCCGTGGTCGGCTCGTCCATCACGTACAGCTTCTTGCCGCTCTTCTTGCTCGCCAGGGCAAGCTCGCGCGCCACCTTCAGGCGCTGCGCCTCGCCGCCGGACAGGGTCGTGGCCGGTTGGCCGAGCCGAAGGTAGCCGAGTCCGACCTGCTGCAACTGCCAGAGCGCTTGCCCGAGCTTTTCCTCGCGCGGGAAGAAGCGAATGGCTTCGTCGATGGTAAGCTGCAACACGTCGTAGATGTTTTTGCCATTTACACGAACGTCGAGCACCGTCGGCTTGAAGCGCTTGCCGCCGCAGTCGTCGCACGGAACGAACACGTCGGCCATGAACACCATCTCGACCTCGAGATAGCCCGCGCCCTCGCAGGTCTCGCAGCGCCCGCCGGCGACGTTAAAGCTGAAGGTGCCCGCGGTGTACCGTCGTTCGCGCGCGAGCGGCGCATCGGCGAAGATGCGGCGGATCTCGTCGAACGCTTTCACATACGTCACCGGATTCGACCGCGGCGATTTCCCGATCGGACTTTGGTCGATGCTGACGACGTCGTCGATCGCATCGGCGCCGGTGATCGCGTCGAACGAGCCCACGCGTTCGCCCAGATGCTGTTTGGCACTATGCTCGCCGTGGAGCCTCGTCTCGAGCGCGCGCAACAGGACGTCGTGTATGAGAGTACTCTTTCCAGATCCGGAAACGCCGGTGACGACCGTGACGGCGCCGATCGGAATCTTGATGTCGACGCCCTTGAGGTTGTGCTCGCGCGCACCGGTCAGCGTAATCCACCGCGGGCCGAGCCGTCGCCGTTCGGCGGGCACGGGAATGGACTTTTCGCCGGTGAGATACGCGCCGGTGAGCGGACTGTTTTCCGCGAGCCGCATCGGTCCGTTGAACACGAGGTGGCCGCCCTTTTCGCCGCTGCCGGGCCCGAGCTCCACCATGTGGTCGGCGGCGCGAATGGCTTCGAGATCGTGTTCTACGACGAGCACCGTATTCCCGCCGTCCCGCAGCCGGTGCAGCAGACGAAGCAGGCGATCCATATCGCGGGAATGGAGACCGATCGACGGCTCGTCGAGCACATACAGTGTGTCAACGAGCCGCGAGCCAAGCGAGTTCGCGAGCCCGATGCGCTGCGCCTCGCCGCCCGAGAGGGTTCGCGTCGCGCGATGCATGGTGAGATAGTTGAGGCCAACATCGCACAGAAACTGGACGCGGCTTCGCGCTTCCTCGAGAATGTTCGCGGCGACCTGCTTCTCGAACGGCGTGAGTTGCACCGTCTCGAGCCACATCAGCAAACGATCGACGGGCATCTCGCTCACGCCGGCGATCGTTTGATCCGCGACGCGAACGTTCAGCGCCTCGGGTTTCAGTTTGCTGCCGTGGCACTCGGGACATTCCTGCGCGGTCTGATACTTCCGCAGAAAAACGCGAATGTACTGCTTATACTTTTTCTCCTCGAGATCCACGAGGAACGGGAAAATACCCTTATAGCCCTTCGCCTTTCCGTGCAGCAACAGCTTGCGCGCGGACGCCGGCAGCTTGGTCCACGGCACGTCCATCCGGATGCCTTCGCGCTTCGTGAATTCGGCGAGCGCACGACGCTTGTTGTCGTACCGCGGAGCCGTCCACGGATCGATCGCACCTTCCGACAGCGTGCGGGTCGGGTAGGGGACGATGAGTGTTTCATCATACTCGAGCGTCGCACCAAAGCCGTTGCAGCGCTCGCATGCGCCGCGCGGGCTGTTGAACGAGAACAGTTGCGGCGTGGGTGCCGGCGCGCGAGTTCCGTCGTTTGCGCACTCATAGCGTTCCGTGAATCGCACGCGCGTGGTCGGCTGCGGCACGAGCGAGATCGTCACTGGCTCGGTGAAGACGATGACGCAATCGCCGTCTCCTTCGCGGAACGCGGTGCCCACGGCTTCGGGCAAACGGCCGCGCGCCTCGTCGTTCACGACCAATCGATCGACGACGACCAGCAATTCCTTCGCGAAGGTAAGGTCGATCGCCTCGGTCATCAGATCGTCGAGGTGCTTCACGGCGCCGTCCACAACCAGGCGCACGAAGCCTTGCGCCCGAAGATTCTCCACGAGCACCTCGTGGGTCACTTCGTCCGACGCGATCAGCGGAAACGTGACGAAGAACCGTGTGCCGGCGGGCAGACCAAAGATCGCGTCGCTCACCGACTGCACGGTGTCCGGACGCATCTCTCGGCCGCACTTCGGGCAGAGCGTGTGGCCCACCCGCGCCCACAGGAGGCGCAGATAATCGTAGATCTCGGTCGCGGTACCGACAGTGGAGCGCGACGTCTTCGTCGGATTGCTCTGCTCGATGGCTACCGCGGGCGAAAGCCCTTCGATTGAGTCGACGTCGGGCTTTTCCATGCGGTCGAGGAACTGCCGCGCATACGCCGAAAGCGACTCGACGTACCGGCGCTGTCCTTCGGCGTAGATCGTGTCGAACGCCAGCGACGACTTACCGGAACCCGACGGTCCCGTAATGACCGTGAACGACCGCCGCGGAATCTCGAGATCGAAGCCTTTCAGATTGTGCTGCCGCGCGCCGCGGACGATGAGCTTGTCCTTCATCCATTGAAATCTAATAGAACAAACACCGAAACCCCTTCGCTCTGGACCTCACTTTCGAGACCCACCTCGACGGATGAGCCGGCCGGCGATCAGCAGAAGCAGCGCACCACAGGTGGCCACCGCGATCGACCTGAGATCGAGGTCGCCGCGATCGATGCTGCCCCAGCCGAGCTTCACGCCGATCAAGCCGCCGACGAACGAACCCACGATGCCGAGCAGGATCGTGAAGATGCATCCGGCAGGATCGCGGCCAGGCATGAGGAACTTCGCAAGCGACCCGGCGATCAAGCCGAGCAGGAGCCAGTACAGCGTGAGGGGCATGCCTGAACAATCGGGACTGGCGCGGGCGGAAGCCAGTGCGCTGGGCACCTCGGTAATTTTCGCCCATGCAAGAAGATGAAGTCGTCGGCAAAGCGTACGATGCGCGGCTGGTGCGCCGCCTGTCAGTCTATGTGCGGCCCTATGGGTGGCTCGTTGTGTCGGCGCTTGGCTGCCTGATGCTCGACGGACTGATGCAGCTGGTCGGACCGGTGATGACGGAGCGGGTCATCGACAAGGCGTTGCCGAACCATGACAACGCGCTCGTCGTGCGGTCAGCGACGCTTTTCGCGGCGTCGCTCGTGGTTGGGTTTTTCTGCCAGTACGGTGAGACAATTCTCACGAGTCTTCTTGGACAGCGCGTGATGCGCGACCTGCGCCGGGACATTTTCGGACACGTCCAGCGGCTGCCGGTGGTGTTCTTCGATCGCAATCCGGTTGGGCGCCTCGTGACGCGAATGACGTCCGACGTCGAAGCGCTGAATGAGCTCTTCACGGCGGGCGTCGTCGCGGGACTTGGCGACCTGTTCACGCTGCTGGCGATCAGTGTGCTCATGCTCGTGACGGACTGGCGGCTGGCGCTGGCGTCGTTCGGCGTCATTCCGTTCGTGTACTGGGCGTCCCATGTGTTTCGCATGAAAGTGCGGGATTCGTATCGCGACATTCGAACGCGGCTCGCGCGCATCAACGCGTACTTGCAGGAGCGCCTCACGGGCATGCGCGTCGTCCAATTGTTTGGGCGAGAGAAGACCGAAGCCGAGCGATTCGATGAATTGAATCGTGGACATCTTGACGCGAACCTCGTTTCGATCACCTACTACGCGCTGTATTTCCCGGCGATCGAGATTCTCACGACGATCGCGCTTGCGAGTTTGATCGTCTCCGGTGCGCATCGGGTCGAGATCGGGTCGCTCACCGTGGGCGTCGTGGCGGCGTTTCTACAACTCGTACGCCGGTTCTTTCAGCCGCTGCAGGATCTTTCCGACAAGTTCAACACGCTCCAGCAGGCGATGGCCGCGAGCGAGCGTGTCTTCCGATTGCTGGATACCGAGACGGCGGATGTCGGTGGCGCGGCGAACGGCGATGGCTCAGGACAGGCGGTTGTCGCGTCGTCCGGCCCTCGAGCCAAACGTCGAAAAGGCGTTACGGTCGAGTTCGAGGACGTGTGGTTCGCATACGACCTCGGCCACGTGGCCCGCGATGGCGGCCAGCCTGCGTCGCCGGAGTGGGTGCTCCAGGGCGTGAGCTTTAAAGTCGAGCCAGGAGAAACACTCGCGCTCGTGGGACACACCGGGGCGGGCAAAACGACGATCATCAACCTGCTGCTCCGGTTCTATGACCCGCAGCGCGGCCGCATTCTCATCGATGGTGTCGACGCGCGGCGGATTCCGCTAGCGGAACTGCGGTCGCTGATCGGCTACGTGCAGCAGGACATCTTCCTCTTCGCGGGCGACGTGTTGACGAACATTCGACTTTCGAATCCAATCAGCGAGGGGGATGTTGCGGCCGCGGCGGCGCGGGTCGGGGCCGATCGCGTGATTCGTCGGCTGCCCCACGGCTACCAGCAAGTGCTGGGAGAGCGGGGCGCGTCGATCAGTGTCGGGGAGCGGCAGTTGCTGTCGTTTGCCAGGGCGATTGCCGCCGATCCGGCGCTGCTCGTGCTGGACGAGGCGACGAGCGCGATAGACAGCGAGATCGAAGCCGACATTCAACAGGCGTTGGACGTGCTGCGCGATGGGCGTACGACGATCGCCGTCGCGCACCGGCTGAGCACCATCGTGGACTCGGACGAGATTCTGGTTCTGCATCACGGCCAGGTCAGGGAACGCGGGACGCACCGGCAATTGTTGGGGAAACAGGGGCTGTACGAACGTCTGTATCGACTGCAGACCGGAGGCTCCGAAAGGTCGATCGGGTCGATTCCGTCGCGAGCCGAAGCGTGACGCTTGCCAGTCGGAGGGGCGATGGGGTAGCTTCTGCAAGAGTTGCCCCCGCTTCTCGACGCCGGTGCCGCGTGCCCCGTCGGCGCCGCGTTTTTTCGACCTCGGGCCGTTGCGCTGAGCGTACCGATATGCCGGTCATTAAGGTCAACGATCAGCAGTATCCATTACAAATCGGTCAGAACCGACTTGGCGTCGGGTCTGATGCCGATGTGCGCGTGGAGGGCGATGCGGCACTTGGAGTGCAAGCCATCATCGAGGTTGGCGCGGACGACCAGTCGGTCATCCGGCGCACCGCGAATGGCGGCGTACGAGTGAACGGCATTGTCCTCGGCGATCCGACGCCGCTGATGCACGGCGACAAGGTCGAAGTGGCGGGACACGAAATGCTCTACTCTGACGACAAAAAGGGCGGAGCGACGCAGTTCGTGTCGGCGACCGACCTGGCGGCGGCGGCCAAGCGAGGAGGTCCGGCGCGGGCAACGGCGGCAACGGGTGGTCGCCTTGTGTCGCTGGTCGACGGCAAGGAATACAACATTCCGGCGGGCGGCGTCATCATCGGTCGCGATGCGAGCTGCGGGGTGGTCGTGGCGCAGAACGAAGTGTCGCGAAAGCACGCGGAAATCGCGCCGGTTGCTGACGGCTATGAGGTTCGTGATCTCAGCGCGAACGGATTGTGGGTGAATGGAACGCGCGCGACTGCCTCGCAGGTTCTGTCTCGCGCCGACGTCATTCGGGTCGGCACCGAGGAGTTCCGCTTTTACGCCGACGTCACCGCGCCGAACGTGCGCGGTGTCACGCCCCCGTCTTCTCCAGCGGTCGCGCCGACACCGGTCGCCGCGGCGCCTGTCGTTCCGCCAAAGCCCGCTCCGCCGCCGGCGGTTCCCCCACCGCCTCCGAAGCCCACCGCCGATCCTCGACCCGTGTACGCCACGCTCGAGGTGATGAACGGAGGAATCATGAAGGGGCAGCAGCACACGATCTCCACGCCGCTCGCGCATGTCGGCCGAGGGGCGCATAACGATATCATCATCGATGACGACAGCGTGTCGGATACGCACGCCAAGCTCCAGCGTCGCGATGATGGTTGGTTTGTGGTCGACGCCGATTCCACGAACGGCACGTACGTGGGCGGCCAGCGAATTCAGGGTGAGCGAAAGCTCGAAGGCGCGCCCGACGTTCGATTTGGCGGTATCAAAATGATCTTCCGCGCCAAGGATACCGCGGCCGATACGAACAAAGGCACGCGCGCTATCGCGCCGGTCGATCGCACCAAGCTTCGACCAACTCAGCAAGCGGTCTCTCCGCCAACGTCGTCGACCCCGCAGCACGCGGCCGCGCCGATCGCTGTCGGAGCCGCGTCCGGCGAACGAAAGGGCGGCATTCCCGCGTGGGTGTGGATCGTGGCCGTGGTTGCCATCGTGGCGGCCGTCGGATTCTTCATGATGAAGCGCTAATGGCGCGTCTGCTTCACGCCGCCCGGACGGACGTCGGAATGATCCGGTCCGGGAACGAGGATAACTTCGCCGTGGATCCCAAGTCGCCGGTCGAACGCGGTCTGTTCGTCGTGGCCGATGGCATGGGCGGACACGCGGCGGGCGAAGTCGCGAGCGAGATGGCGGTGCAAACGATCGTGCTCGAGTTGGCCGGCCTTCAGAGTCTCGAAGACAAGGTATCGGCCGACCGGGTGAGCGACGCGCTCCGCAAGGCGAACCGCAACATTCACGACCGCACGATCACGGAAGTCGACAAGCAGGGCATGGGCACTACGGCCTCGGTGCTGCTCCTGACGACGAAGCGCTACTTGATCGGCCAGGTGGGCGACTCGCGAGTGTACCTGCTTCGCGACGGCGCGCTGCGGCAGATTACCAAGGACCATTCGTACGTGCAGGAGCAGGTCGACGCCGGGTTCCTCACGCCGGAACAGGCGCGTTACCATCCCTACAGCAACGTGATCACGCGGTGCGTTGGTGCGAGCCCGGATGTGCAGCCGGACACGTATCAGGGCGAAGTGCTGGTCGGCGATCTGTTCCTCGTGGCGAGCGACGGCCTCACCGGGATGGTCGACGACCGCCGTCTTCAGGTGCTGCTCGGATCGCGCGCGGAGCCCGAGCGGAAGGTGCATTCGCTCATCTCCGAGGCGAACGGCCGCGGCGGATTGGACAACATCACGGCCATCGTGATTCAGATCGCGCCCGACGACGCCAACGCGCCGCCCGTTATCACCCAGGAAATTCCCGCAACCAAGTAGCTCGCAGGTGCGTAGCTCGCAGGTGCGTAGCTCGCGGCCCTTCCGCGCGCGTGCGCGCCGCTGCAAATCTCTAGTGCCCATGAAAACGGGCAGTTTTCGCCAGCCTAACCCCCGCCGGGAGAAGTTGCTCATGTCCTATAATCACGCCGCCGGCCGCGCCGTTTGCGCTGCCCTCGGACTCGCGGTGCTCGCCGCGGCGCCGGCTCGCGCGCAGGATCACGCGAACAAGGCCAACTGGGAGCTCGCCGACAGGTTTTCAGCGGCGGCACTCCGGTCGAAGCTCTATACCGCTTCTGTAAACCCGCACTGGTTGGGGCAGAGCGATTCGCTGTGCTACGACTGGAAGGATCACAACGGCAGCACGTTCTTTCTCGTGGTGCCAGTCACCAAGACGAAGCGGCCGCTGTTCGATCAGGTGAAGATGGCGTCGCAGCTCTCCGATCTGAGCCATCACGCGCACGATCCGCAAAGCCTTCCGATCACGTCGATCACGTTCTCGAAGGATCGCAAGACGTTTACCTTCACGGCCGACAGCTCCAAGTGGGAGTGGGAAGTCGCGAGCGAAACGCTCAAACGCACCGGCCCCGCGACGACTCCCGGAGCGGCGGGACGCGGCGGTCGTGGGGGGCGCGGTGGGGTGCAGAATGACACCACTCCAACGACTCCGCCGGACACCGTCAACACGTGCGGCGGTACCGCCGGTCGCGGCGGCGCCGCTGGTGGTGGTGGGGGCGGGGGCGGACGCGGCGGGGATTTCCGCAACTATTCGCCCGACAGCTCGATGTTCGCCTTCGCGCGCGAGCACAATCTGTACGTCGTGAAAGTCGCGACAAAGGATACGGTCAAGCTCACGACCGACGGTGTGAAGAACTTCAGCTTCGGCGCGCGCGACACGGTGCAGGAGCGTCAGCAGCAGGAACTCACCACCCAACAGCAGCAGCAGGACGACGGGAACGGCGGCGGAGGGGGTGGTGGCGCCGGCGGCGGAATCAATCGCGATCCACGCGTGCGCGCGAACGTCACCTGGTCGCCGGACTCGAAGGGCTTTGCCGTCACGCGTATGGACAATCGCAAGGTCGGTGAGCTGTATCTCGTGAACAACCTGGCGAAGCCGCGCCCGACGCTCATGTCGTACACGTACGCCATGCCGGGCGAAGAGAACGTCGGCCAGGAAGAACTGTTCGCGTGGAACGCCGGCGACACGAAGCTTACGTCCATCAATGTCGATCGCTGGAAGGACCAGCGTCTGTTCGACCTCCACTACGACATCAACGCATCGAAGCTGCGCATGGTTCGACGCGACCGCACGCAACGCCGCATGGAGCTCATCGAAGTCGACCTGCCGTCAAAGTCGATCACATCGTTGCTCCATGAGGATATTGAAAACAACTCGAGTGAGCGCCAGAACATCCGCTACGTGAAGAAGGGCGGCGACTTGATCTGGTGGTCGGAACGCAGCGGCTGGGGCCACTACTACCTGTACGACAACGCCGGCAAGTTCAAGAGAGCCTTGACGACGGGTGCATGGCGCGCCGAGCGTATCGTCGACGTCGATTCGGTGAAGGGTGTGTTGTTCTTCACCGCCGTCGGCCGCGAGCCGGGCGAGAATCCGTACTACTCGCACCTCTACAGGGTGAATCTCGACGGCACCGGCCTCGCGATGCTCGACAACGGCGACGCGAGCCACGATTCACGTCTGTCGCCGAACAAGAAGTACATCGTCGACAACTATTCACGCATCGACATGGTGCCGAAGGCGGTACTGCGCGACGCGACGGGCAAGGTCGTCATGGATCTGGAGACGATGGACGTCTCCGCGCTGAAGGAACTTGGTTGGAAGGCGCCGGAAACATTCCAGACCAAGGCCGCCGACGGGGTGACGGACATCTACGGCAACATGTGGAAGCCGTTCGATTTCGATTCGACCAAGAAATACCCGATCATCGCGAACGTGTATCCGGGACCGCAGACGGAATCGGTGAACTTCACCTTCTCGCCGAGCGCGGTTCCGCAGCAGCTCGCGCAGCTCGGCTTCATTGTCATTCAGATCGGCAACCGGGGTGGCAGCCCGCAGCGGTCGCAGGCGTATCAAGGCTTCGGGTACTACAACCTTCGCGACTACGCGCTCGCCGACAAGAAAGCCGGGATCGAACAGTTGGCGGCCCGGCACAAATGGATCGACATCGATCGCGTCGGGATCTACGGCCATTCGGGCGGCGGATTTCTCACTGCGGCGGCCATGATGCTCCCGCCGTACAACGACTTCTTCAAGGTCGGCGTGAGCGAATCAGGGAATCATGATAACAATATTTATAACCAGAACTGGAGCGAGCAGTATCACGGTCTGAAGGTCGTCGCGAAAAGTGCAACCGGCGGACGCGGAGGGGTCGCGGCCGGCGGCGGCGTGCGTCAACAGGGCGGTCCGTCGAACGGCCAGGGCGCGGCGACGTCGGGCGCGATTGCGGGAATGGCGCTGGCGATGGACGGTGACGCCGGAACCATCACGGTCAACGACACGACCGACGTCTTCCAGATTCACGTCCCGACCACGGTCGACCTGGCCGCGAACCTCAAGGGCAACCTGCTTCTCGAGACGGGCGACATGGACAACAACGTCCATCCGGCCAATACCATTCGCCTCGTGCAGGCGCTCATCAAGGCGAACAAGCGGTTCGACTTCATGCTGCTGCCCGGCAAGCCGCACGGCTATGGTGACATGACGCCGTACACCAACCACATGATGTTCGAATACTTCTCCGAGCATCTGCTCGGTGACTACTACCGCAAGACCGCCATCCAGCAGTAGCGCGACGGGGGCGTGGTCGAAACTCGACTACGCGCCGAGCAGCGGGACACCGCCGGCGAGCCGATTTCGGACTTCGCCGGCGGTTTGCTTTGCGAGGTGGACGACCGCCGCGCCATCGATCGGCGTGCGCGTGGCGGTGAAGACGCGCAGCCAGCGCGCGGATTGATAGAACTCGTGTGAGAGTTTTGGAATGTTGATGGTGCCTTCCGCGCCGGCCGACGTGAGCCGTTCGACCCCGCCGTGGCGGCGTTGGACCAGGAGATCGAGGCCGAGCATCTCCGTTTTGGCCGGGTAGTCGAGGAGCAGTTCGCCCGGCTGCAATCCGATTTCCTTCGCGAGCGCTGTTTCCGCGGCGACCGTGAGCGCGCGATCGTCCGCAATCCACTCGCCGGCGTCGGTCGGAAGCGACGCTGCGGGGCATTCGAAGGCGCGCTTGAAAAGACGCCGTCCGCGCAACGCCGCAAGAATTGGCGTCGGTGCGGCGCTGGCGAGGTGCTGGAGAATCCCTTCGTCGGTAAACCCTGCGAGCGTGCGCGCATCGAGCGCGCCTGCGTCGAGCGCATCGGCCACAAGCCGTTTGTACATCGCGGTAGCGCTCCGCACCGCGTGGTGCCAGTAGACGTTGCGGTACATCTGATACTTCGCGAACAACAGCGACTCGAGCGCGGAGAGCCCTTTTTCCACCATGCCGACCTTCAGCGTGCCGCTTTCCGGATCTCTCACGAGCGTGAGCGCATTGAGCAAACGGTCGACGTCGATTTCACCATAGCTCACGCCGCACATGAACGCGTCGCGCCGCAGGTAGTCGAGTTTGTCGAGGTCGATCGAGCCCGAGATGAGTCCTTGCAGCGGGCTGTCGCTCTCGCCTCGGATGAGGGCCATCACGCGTTCCGGCGCATCTGCGCCGAGCTCGCGGCGAAGGATCTCAGCAACCTCGCCGCCGCAGACGAGCGGGCGCGCGACCTCTTCGTGGTTCATCGCGCCGATTTCCTCGAGCGCGTGTGAGAACGGGTAGTGCCCGATGTCGTGGAGCAGTGCGGCGACGCGAACCAGCGCGCAGTCGTCGCGGCCGACGGCGGAGAAATCCTCGTGGTCCTCAAAGAGGGCGAGCGCGCGCCGGGCCAAGTGGTAGGTGCCCAGGGCGTGCTCGAAGCGCGAGTGAGTGGCGCCGGGGTAGACGAGGAAAGCGAGTCCGAGTTGTCTGACGTATCGCAGCCTCTGGAACGCCGGCGTGTCGATCAGCTCGAAGCTGAGCGGGTCAACGCGGATGTTATTCCAGAGAGGGTCGCGGATGATTTCGACGGACATTGGGGGCAAATGGCGGGGTCGTCAACGAAGCCTCGTAGATATCATAAGCTGGTCGCCCGGCTCGAGACGGATCCGCTTCACGCCGGCGAAACCCCTCTGTTGCGCCTCCCGTAAGAACTCCTATACCAATTCAAACCCAGGTTTCGACGCCCCGGCCGGCTTCTTCGCTGCGGCGTTTGGAATTCCTGCGAATGGGGCGGCTGCGCTCGAGCACTTGCCCCGCGCTCTGGATCGTGGTTCCCACCTCGGAGGCCGAACAACATGCTCGACAGCGATCAAATCACCGGGATCGTCATTGTTTTCATTCTGGCGGTGCTGATGCCGCTGTCGATCGGGATGCTGCGGCGCCTTTGGCGGGTTCCAAATAAGGACAAGTCCGCGCAGCTTCCCGACCTCATTTCGCCCCGCCTCGATCGTTTGGAGAATGCGGTCGACTCTATCGCGGTCGAGGTTGAGCGAATCTCCGAAGGCCAGCGCTTCGTGACGAAGGTGCTCGCCGAGCGGCCGTTGGCTGGTCCAATTCCGATGTCGATCACGCCGCACTGATTGCGTTGATTTGATGCCGCGAGCGGATTTTCGGTGATGGTTGTCGGAGGGCGTTGGGCTACAATGCGAGCGATTGAGGAGGGCGGCGAATGTGTTAGCACCCCCAATTTTCGTCAGCCGCTCCACCGCTCGTGGTGCAATTGGATAGCATGCTCGGCTGCTAACCGCGTGATCGGGGTTCGAGCCCCGGCGGGCGGACACCTCGGTCAACCTAGCGGGGCCGAGTTGACTATTTGAAGGAAATACCGAAAATTAGATGTGGTTAGCGGCCGGGTGTGCTGTCCTTCGCAGGTGGTCGCGAGATAGCTAAAAGCGGGGCGTCGGAATCTCCGACGCCCCGCTTTCGTGTTTCTAGAACTATAAATAACCCGTTCTCGGTATACTCGTGCGCCACCTATCCGCGGTGTTTCGCGCGTTCCGCGGATTCCGTGGCCTACGCTTTCGGCCCCGAGCTCTTCACGTTCTCCGGAACGAACTTCTCGAACTTCGCGAAGTTCTCGCGGAACATCCCGGCGAGCTTTTGCGCCTGCGCGTCGTACGCGCTCTTGTCCGGCCACGTCGAACGCGGCGTGAGAATTTCGTTCGGAACGTTCTTGATCGCGGTCGGGACCGAAAGCCCGAACACCGGATCGACCGCCATCTTTGCATTCGTCATGCTGCCGTCGAGCAGCGCGTGCACCATCGCGCGCGTGTGCGAGAGCTTCATGCGGGTGCCGACGCCGAACGCACCGCCCGTCCACCCCGTGTTCACGAGCCACACATTCGCGCCATGCTCGTCGATCAGCTTGCCGAGCATCTCGGCGTACTTGGTCGGGTGCCATACCAGGAAGACCGCGCCGAAGCACGACGAGAACGTCGCCTGGGGTTCCTTCACGCCACGCTCGGTACCGGCGACCTTCGCCGTGTAGCCCGACAGGAAGTAGTACATCGCCTGCTCGCGATTCAGCTTCGCGACGGGCGGCAACACGCCGAACGCATCGGCGGTGAGGAACACGATGTTTTTCGGATGACCGGCGCGACCGCTCGGAACGTTGTTCGCGATGTAGTGCAGCGGATACGACGCGCGCGTGTTCTCGGTGATCGACTGATCCTCGAACTGGACTTTGCGCGTGAGCGGATCGAGCACGACGTTCTCGAGGATCGTGCCGAACATCTGAGTTGTCTTATAGATGTCCGGTTCGCTCTCGGGTGAGAGGTGGATGACCTTCGCATAGCAGCCGCCTTCGAAATTGAAGATGCCTTCGTTCGACCAGCCATGCTCGTCGTCGCCGATGAGACCACGCGTCGGGTCGGCCGACAGCGTCGTCTTGCCGGTGCCGGACAGCCCGAAGAACAGTGCGGAGTCGCCCTGAGCGCCGACATTGGCAGAGCAGTGCATCGAGAGCACGCCCTGCTTCGGCATGTAGTAGTTCATGACGGTGAACATCGCCTTCTTGAGCTCACCGGCGTACCGCGTGCCGCCGATGAGAATCGTCCGCGTCGCGAGATTCAGAACGATGAAGGTCGTTGTGCGCGTGCCGTGCTTGGCGGGATCCGCTTCGAACTCCGGCGCGTGGAGCACCGTGAAGTTGGGCTCGAAGGTGGGCAGCGCGGATGCGTCGGGGCGAATAAACATGTTCCGCACGAAGCACATTTGCCACGCGTTCGGCGAGACGTACCGCACGGAGAGACGATACGCCGGATCGGCGCCGCAGTAGAGGTCCTCGACGAAGAGCTCGTCCTGCTTGTTCAGATAGGCCTGCACGTCGGCCTGCAGGACGTCGAACTGCGCGGGCGTAAGCGGCTGGTTGACCTTGCCCCAGTCGACGTCCGCCAGCGATGACGGTTCTTGAATGAGGAATTTATCGTTCGGCGAACGGCCGGTGTGCGGCGCCGTGACGGCGCAGAACGGGCCCATTTCGGCGAACTGGCCTTCGCCGCGACGGACGGCCGCCTGAATGAGCACCGGCGCCGTGAGATTCCAGTGCACTTCACCCGTGGGCGCCAGTCCCTGCGCCGATAGGCCCACGCGTCCCTGCAGTCCAGCGTCGTCCTGCGGCTGTGTTTGCGTCGCCATTTAAATCCTCATAGCCTCGAAAAGATCGTCGGAGTAGTGCCCGCGCCGTTCGCCGATCGCCGCGCGGGGGTGAGGTCCAGCGGGTAGGTTCGTTCCTGCGCGTCAACGACAGCCACGGCGGCCATGTTGACGATGTCCTGCACATCGGCACCGCGTTCCAGCACATGCACGGGGCGGCTCATCCCGACAAGGATCGGGCCGATCGCCGCCGCGCCACCGAGGTGATTCAACAATTTGTAGGCAATGTTGCCGGCGCTCAAGTTAGGAAAAATCAGTACGTTCGCCTGTTCCTTGAGGTGGCTGAAGGGATAGTCACGCTCAAGAATCTCGTGGTCAATCGCCGTGTCCGCCTGCATTTCCCCGTCGACCATGAGGCTGGGGTCCCGCTGCCGGAGCAGCGAGACCGCCTTCGCCATCTTTTCGGCCTCCGGATCCCGAACCGACCCGAAGTTCGAGAACGACAGAAACGCAATTCGCGGCTCGATTCCAATCGTTCGCGCCACGCGGCTCGCCGCAAACGCGATTTGCGCCAATTGCTCCGCGGTCGGGTTGATGTTGACCGTCGTATCCGCGCAGAAGACAAGTTGCTTCTCGAAGACGAGCATGTACATGCCGCTCACGAGGCCTGCCTTCGGATCCGCGCCAATCACCTCGAGCGCGGGACGAATAGTCTCGGGATAGTGCAGGTTCACGCCTGAAACCAGCGCGTCCGCATCCATGCGGCCGACCATGCACGATCCGAAATAGTTGCTGTTGAACAATCGCCGGCGCGCTTCGTCGAGACTCATGCCTCTGCGCTGGCGGCGCTCGTACATGAACTGCGCGTAGTCCTCGCGCATGGCGGACGTCGCCGGATCGTCGACGGAAATGCCATCGAGCGACACGTTGATCGATCGCGCCTTCGCCGCAATCACATCGCGATTGCCGAGCAGAATCGGCTCCGCGATTCCATCCTCGACGCAAATGCGAGCGGCGCGGATGATCCGCGGATCCTCGCCTTCGGGGAATACGACCCTTTTCGGATTGCTGATCGCCCGATTGATCAACCCGCGCATCACGCCGCGCGCTCGGCCCAATCGCGCTTCGAGACGCTCGCGATATTCGTCGAGGTCGATGAAATCGTTCGCGACACCCGATGCGACCGCGGCCCACGCGACCGCCGGGGCAATCCACAACAACACGCGTGGATCGAACGGGAACGGAATCAGATAATCGGGCCCGAACTTCACCTCGCGCAGACCATACCGAACCGACACGCTGTCGGGCACGTTTTGCCGCGCGAGCAACGCGAGGGCGCGCGTCGCGGCCATCTTCATTTCCTCGTTGATCTCCGTGGCGCGAACGTCAAGCGCGCCGCGGAAGATGAACGGAAAGCCGAGGACGTTGTTGACCTGGTTCGGGTAGTCGCTGCGTCCGGTGGCAACGATTGCGTCGTCGCGCACGGCCCGCACGTCCTCCGGAAGAATCTCCGGAGTGGGATTCGCGAGCGCGAAGATGATCGGCCGCTTGGCCATGACGCGCACCATGTCGCCCGAGACGGCGTTCGCCACGGACAATCCAACGAACACGTCGGCGCCGACCATGGCGTCCGCGAGCGTGCGCTTGTCGGTGGCAACCTTGAAGCGGGCCTTGTACGGATCCATGTCGCCTTCGCGACCTTCGTAGATCACGCCGGCGCGATCGCACATGAGAATATTCTCACGCGCGACGCCGAGTCGCACATAGTGCTCGGCGGTGGAGATCGCGGCGGCACCCGCGCCCGAGAACACGACCTTGATCGTCGCGATGTCCTTGCCCACGCACTCGAGCGCATTGAGCAGCGCGGCGCCGGAGATGATCGCGGTCCCGTGCTGGTCGTCGTGAAAGACGGGGATCTTGAGCGTCTTCCGCAACGTCTCTTCGATGTAGAAACAGTCTGGGGCCCGAATGTCCTCGAGGTTGATTGCACCAACGGTCGGCTCGAGCAGTTGGCAAAACTTGATGACGTCGTCGGGGTTTT